>DASXKI010000001.1:0-9700 GCA_036496945.1 Streptosporangiaceae bacterium
ACAAACACTGAGGCCCCTCCATGTATGAGACGGAGGGGCCTCAGCTGGCCACGTGTCACCAGTCCGCCGATCGCTCGGCTGACCATCGGGCTCGCGACCGCACTGTCAAGATTGGCGTCCTACGGCAAATCACGGTTAGCCGGTTCTGCCTGCCTCGGATCGCTCCTCGGCTTGGATTCCCTCTTGACTGTGAATGTATTTCTACTGCCGAGCCGGTAACCGGCGCAAGCGGTTTCGACAACGAATTCAAGATTCTTTAGCGACGCCAGGCCGAGGCCCGCGGGAGGCCCCGCCGCCACTGGTCGCTGCCGCAGCTCGCGGCCTGGCCCAGACAGCCGTGAGGCCCCCGCATGTATGAGATGCAGGGGCCTCACGTAGCCTGGCAGCGCGCTGACCTGCCGATTCCTCGACTGACCTACGCCCTGCCCGGCGTACCGCCGTATCCGCAGCCCTGGCGATACCCGGTCCCCCGGGTCCCGCACAACCCTAGGGTCGCCCCCGGGGTGTGGACTGCTCTTCAGGTGGTGAGTGACTTTCTACTGCCTCAGGCTGTGGCTGCGCAAGAGGTCTTTGTTAACCTTTTCAAGATTCTTTTGTAATCCACAACACCTGGATTGTTATCCCCCCAGACTGGCGCTTATCCACCGGCTATCCACAGTGATATGCACAGGCTGGGGGTAGCGAGTCCGGGATTGCCCATCGACCCACGGCTATCGTCCAGCTGCACCGCAGCACTAGTGCACATGCTGACGGGCCACCAGGTCAGGCCGAGACGCCACGGTAGGCTGCCTGACATCGACGAGCTCACTGTGGCCAGCCTGAACCTGCACTGCGGCTTCGGGATCTTCGGGCAGCCATTCGACGTCGCGGACGCGCTTTGCCAGCTGAAGGCGGATGTCGTTTGCGTCCAGGAGAGCTGGCTGCCGGTCTCGGCGGAGGGCGACTCGCTCACCGAGGCGGCCGGCAAGCTCGGGGCGGCGGTGCACCGCGTCGTGATGTGCAGGCCGCCCAGTCTCAGCCTCGTAGGGATGGCGACCAGTTCAGGTCCCGGTGAGCTCGCTATCGCGATGCTCACGACGCTGCCGGTCACAAGCTACGAGGTCGTCGAACTCGGTGTTGCGCTCGCCGACGACGTCCCGCGATTCGCGCAGGCCACCACGCTCGAGCTGGCAGGCGGGGCCAGGGTGCGCGTCGTCAACACCCATCTGACTCATCGGCTCACGAGCCCCCTCCAGCTGCAAAGCCTGCGCCGACGGCTGCGGCCGGAACCCACGCAGTCAGGCACGATCCCGACGATCATTGTCGGCGACCTCAACATGCCGCGGCCGTTCGCCGCGCTGCAGCTCAGCTACGCCGCCACCGTCCGCGGCAAGACGTGGCCTGCCACCCGGCCCCTTGTCCAGCTCGATCACATACTGGTGGACCGCAGCATCAAGGTCATCGACAGCGCTGTCTTGCCACCGGCAGGCTCGGACCATCTCCCGGTCCGAGCCCGACTGGGCGTTCTGCCCACACGCTGATCACCTAGGCCGCCTAGGCCGCGAGTATTCAAGCTGCCCCGGCGGCGCTCATGCCGCCGGGGCAGCGCCCTGACTCAGCACGGCTGCAGCGACGGCGCTTCATGGGTGTGAAATTAGTACGGCTATAGCCGTACTAGGTCCACTCTCATGAACGGCCCCGGACGGCCCGACGGCCCGGGGAGCGCTCGTCGCGCCGACCTTGCACGAACCCGGCGCGTCGATGCATTTAGCGATCTCGCGCCCTGATCGCCGCCACCAGGGCCGGAACGACTTCGGTCAGGTCGCCGATCACCGCATACTCAGCGTGGGCGATGATCGGCGCATCCGCGTCGGTGTTCACCGCCACTATGTGCCGGGCGGACAAGCAGCCAGCCATGTGCTGGATCGCGCCGCTGATGCCGCAGGCCAGGTACAGCTCGGGCGAGATCTTGGTGCCGGTCTGCCCGACCTGCTGCCGGTGCGGCCGCCAGCCCTGGCTGGTCACGACCCGCGACACGCCGACGACGCCGCCGAGAAGGCCGGCCAGTTCTTCGAGCGCCGCGAACCCGTCCGGTCCGCCGACCCCGCGACCACCGCCGACGACGACCCGCGCGGTCGCCAGCGACATCCCGGAGCTCCGCTCCGCCGACTCGGTCGCCACCACCCGGAGGTCGGCCTCGGCGAGCAACGGCGTGAACCTGCGCACCGTCGGCCGCGGGGCTGCACTACCGGCGCCCTGGGCCGGCAACGCAGCCCCGAGGGCGTCGGCTGCCACCGTCAGCAGTGCGCACGGCGAATCGAGGACGGCGTCCTCCAGCACGCTCCCGGCCCAGCGCTGCCGCACGAGCTGCCAGCTGCCGGTCCCGGATTGTTGTGCCGACACGCAGTTCGCCGCGAGCGGCAGTCCCGTCATCGCGCCGAGATGCGCCAGCACCTCGCTGCCGCGATCGGTCGCCGCCGCCACGACCGCCTTGGCCCCGCCAGCCACCGCCAGCTGTTCCAGGCTGCGCGCCCACGCGGCCGGCGCGTATCCGGCGAGGCCATCCGAGCACACAACGCACACGTCCGTCGCGCCGTAACCGCCGAGCAGATCAGCGACCTGCTCGCCGTACGCCTGCGACGTCCCCGCCACGCCCGGCGCGGTGAACACCACCGCCGTCACGCCGCCATCCGGCCCCGCGAGTGAAGCCGCGAACGACACGGCCTTCAGCGACGCATCGGCGACGCTCGCGCCGTCATGTTCGGCGAGGCAGATCACCGCGCCGCCAGCACCCGAACCGCCAGCACCCGAGCCGTCAGTACTCGGACCGCCTATGTCCGCGCTCACGCAGCCGTCCCGTCGTCGCCGCTCCGGACCGCTGATGGCAGCACCCCGAGATCTCCGAGCACGGCCATCAGGGCAGGTATCGCATCCGTCCCGTGACCGAGCACCTGTGCCCGTCGCGCCGAGCTCTCTGGTACCCGCAGGCCCACCTTGCGCAAGCCGTCGGCCTGCCACTGCGGCCGCAGCACGGTGAGCTGGGCGCGCTTGGCCCGCAGCCGGCCCGGCAGCGACGGATACCGGGGCAGGTTGATCCCCTCCTTAACACTGACGACGGCCGGCAGCGCGACCTCGAACAGCTCCTGCGCGCCGCCGTGCTCCCGCCCCGCGCGCAGCACGCCATCGGCGAGCTCGAGCCGCTTGATCCCGGTCAGGCACGGCCGGCCGAGCGCGTGCGCGACCCGGATACCGACTTGGTAGTCACCAGTGTCCGCCGCCTCATTACCAACCAATATGAGCGGGAACGGGGTCGGCCCAAGCTCCTCAACCGCCGCGACGATCGCAGCCGACGTCGCGACCGGGCCCCATTCCTGGCCGTCGGTCTCGAGTAGCACGCCGCGGTGCGCGCCGAGCGCCAGCATGTCGCGCAGCTGATCGGCGGCCTCGGGCGGCCCGAGCGTCAGGACAGTGACCGTCCCGCCGTCGCGCTCGGTGATCTGGACGGCTTCCTCGACCGCGCACTCCTCGTGCGGACTGACGGTGAACCCGGACATGCGCGTGTCGACGTCCTGGCCGTCGCCGGTGATCACCACCTTCCCGCCGACCATGGGCACCCGCTTCACGCAGACCAGAATGTCCATTGGGTTAGCGTGCACCGGCTAGCGCCTGACCCGCTCGTTCGCCGGGTCGAACAGGGGCGTGGCCCCGGCCACCGCCACCGTGACCGGGAACTGGTCGCCCATGTACTCGACTATCAGCGGAGTCCCGGCGACCGCCTGCTCGGGCGGCAGGTAGGCGAGCAGCAGGTGCTTGCCGACCGACGGTCCCGAGCCAGCGCTCGTCACATACGAATGGCGGCCACGGGAATCGATCAGCGGCTCGCCGTCGTCGGACAGCACCGGCTCCCCGCCCAGCATGTACCGCAGCTCGCCGGAGTCGGACGCGTGGTCGTCGACCGTGAGCGTGCACAGCACCGCGGCTGGCGGCGTCGCGCGCTGGCGCAGGTACGCGGTCTTGCCGACGAAGTCCTGCTCCTTCACTTTGGGCCTGGTCATACCGGCCTCGACGAGGTTGTAGCTCGCATCGAGCTCGGCGCCATAGGCCCGGTACCCCTTCTCCAGGCGGCCGGTCGTGCCGTAGACCCCGATCCCGGCCGGCACGAGGCCGTCCGGCTGCCCTGCCTCGAACACGGTGTCCCACAGCTTCGCGCCCTGCTCGATCGGGACGTACAGCTCCCAGCCGAGTTCGCCGACGTAGGAGATGCGCGACGCCAGCACGGTCATTCCGGCGACCTCGACCTCCTTGCAGGTCCCGAACGGGAATCCCGCGTTCGAGATGTCGTCCGCGGTGACCCGGCCGAGAATGTCGCGAGCTCGCGGCCCCCACAGGCCGAACGTCGTCCACGCCGACGTCACGTCGCTCACCGCCGCGGACCCGTCGTCCGGCAGGTGATCGCTGATCCACTTGTAGTCCAGCATCCCGGTGGCGCCGCCGGTCACGACGCGGAAGTGGCGCGGGCCAAGGCGCATGATCGTCAGGTCCGCACGAAATCCGCCGGCATCATCGAGGAACGAGGTGTAGACCACCCGGCCGTTCGCGACGTGCATCTGCGCTACCGCGACCTTCTGCAGGGCATGCAGCGCGCCGGGACCGGTCACGTCGAGGATCGCGAATGCGGACAGGTCAAACAGGCCCGCGGCCTCCCGCATGGCCAGATGCTCGGCGTTGACTATCGGCGACCACCAGCGTGACTCCCACTCGCTGGGCCTGTCCATCAGCTGACCGGCGTACTTCTCCACCAGGCCGGCGTTCGACTCGTACCAGAACGGCCGCTCCCAGCCCGCGGTCTCGTGGAAGACGGCGCCGAGCGCGCGCTCCCGCTCGTAAGCCGGACTGACACGCAGCGGCCGGCCGGACTCCCACTGCTCGTTCGGGTGCACGATCCCGTACATCTTGTTGAAGCCCTCGGCGGCGCGGGCCGTGACGTGCGCGGTCGTCCGCTGGTGACCATAGAACCGGGCAATGTCGGCCTCGTGGATGTCGATCTCGGGCGTGACGCCGCTCATCCACTCAGCGACCGCGCGGCCGATGCCGGGTCCCTCCTTGATCCAGCTGGCCGCGACTGACCACAGCCCTGGCACCTCGGGTGTCTCGCCCAGCACCGGGTGGCCGTCTGGCGTCATCGAGATCAGCCCGTTGATGGCGTACCGGACGCCCGCGCGCTCGTCGCCGAGCAGCTCGGGCATCAGTTCGAGCGCGAGCTCGAGCTGCGGGTCGAAGTCGTCCTGCGTGAACGGCATCTCCGTCGGCGACAGCACCGCCGCCTCGATCGAGGGGATGTCGTCCGGCGGGACGATGATCGCCCGGTGGGCGTAGGAGCCGACCTCCATGTCGCCGCCGTGCTGGCGCTCGTACATGTTCTCGTCGACGTCCCGGACGATTGGGTAGGCGATCTCCCCCTCGGTGCCGTCGAAGAGCCCGATCGGACCGACGCTGATCATCTGGTGGACGATCGGGGTCAGCGGGATCCTGGCGCCGGCCATCCTGGCGATCCGCGGGCTCCACACGCCGCAGCAGATCACGACCACGTCAGTCGCGATGTCGCCCTTCGTGGTGCGCACGCCAGCGACCCGGCCGTCGTCATCCTTGTCGATGCCGAGCACTTCAGCGCCGGCGAGGACGGTCAGCGCGTCCAGCTGCTGAGCCCGCTCGCGCATGAGCGTGCCGGCGCGCAGCGAGTCCACGACCCCGACGGTCGGGAAGTAGGCGCCGCCCAGGATCACCGAGTCGTCCAGGTACGGGACCAGCTTGCGGACGCCTTCGGGCGTCAGCATCTCGGCGGGAATCCCCCAGGCCTTCGCCTGCGAGCAGCGGCGCCGCAGTTCTTGCATCCGCGCCTGGGTCCTGGCGACCTCGATCCCGCCGCTCTCGGTGAAGACGCCGAGCTCTTTGTACTGCTCGGTGCTGTCCCTGGTGAGCTCCATCATCATCTTGGAGTACTCGATCGGGAAGATGAAGTTCGATGCGTGCCCGGTCGAGCCGCCGGGGTTGGGCATCGGTCCCTTGTCCACCAGGACGAGCTGGGTCCAGCCGAGCCTGGCCAGGTGATAGGCCATGCTGTTGCCCACTATCCCGGCCCCGATGATGACGGCACTGGCCCGGTCAGGTATCTCGCTCATACCGCGATCTCGCCCATCTGTTTGCTCCGCTGAATCTTGCTTGTGCCAGTGTGCCTGCTTCTGTCAGTGAGCCTGCCGTATGTCAGTGTGCCTGCGTACGTCAGCGACCGCGGCCTGTCAGACATGATGCACTGACAGAATCCCCGTTCCCGGAAATATCTGTCAGTGCACCATGAACGCCGCGCGTGTGCCCGGCCGCGCTTACTCGACCGGTATCTCCTTGTTGATGAGGCCGAGGTCGATCCCTTGGCGTTTGCGGATCAGCCGCGCGAAGACGTACACGATGATCGCCAGCACGTACATCGCGCCCATGAACACCAGCGAGGACTTGTTGTTCACGAAGTACAGGCTGTTGGAGAACCACTCGTACAGGCAGAAGACCAGCAGCGCGATGGTCACCCAGCCCGAGGCCAGCACGATCGGGACGCCGAGGAACTTGAACCGGCTGGCCGGTGACGCCGCCCACAGCTCAGGCCTGCGCCATGGCAGGATCACGACGGCGATCGCGCTGAACAGATACGTCACCGCGATGACCAGCGTCGCGTCCAGGAAGTAGTTGCGGAACGAACCGGAGTACGCGTACACAGCAGACAGCAATGCTGCCGGGAACAGCATCAGCACCAGCGAGTACATCGGCACCTTGCGCTTCTCGGACACCTCGGCCGCCCGGTCAGGCAATACGCGGTCGAAGGCGGCGGCGAAGATGACCCGGGTCGAGGACAGGAACAGCGTGCCTACCCAGCCGAAGAACCACAGGCTGAGCGCCAGGATCAGGACGACCTGGAATGCGGTGTTGTGCACGAGCCAGCCCGCGAACATGAACGGGTACGGCCAGATGCCGAACTGCGGCGTCAGGTTGTAGTCCAGCGAGTTCAGGTTCTGGTAGAAGTCCCAGCCGATGGTCTTAGCCACCAGCAGCAGGAAGACGAGGGTCAGGATGACGGTGATCCACAGCCCGGAAAACATGCCGGTGAAGACGCGCTTGAAGTCACTGGCGCCGCGGATCTCGCCGTACAGAGTCGAGCCCCAGTTCGGCCAGAGGATGAAGAACATCATGGCCGGGACCAGCAGCATGGTCGGCCCGATCGGCCCGAAGCCCATGTTGTAGGTGCTGTAGCCGGCCTTCGCCGCCGCCGCGTTCGTGGCCGCGTAGGCGTTGTGCACGCCGAAGAGCTTCTGGCCTTCGTAGTTGAACGAGCTCACGAACGAGCTGTGGCTGTGGAAGAGCAGCAAGGCGACGACTACCGCGAACGCGACGAGGCCGCCGGCGAAGCACCACTTCTGGATCCGGGCGTAGCCGGCCATGCCGAGCGAGACCAGCCCGCCGGCGATGGCGATCGTGATCAGGCAGACCACGAAGATGCCGTTCTTGGAACCGAACCAGGCGGCCCCGCTAGGGCTGCCGAGCGTAGCCCACAGCGGCTGGAAGAGCTGGACCGACAGGATGTTGCCGTAGATCGGCGCCCACAGCCACAGGATGAACCACCAGCCGGTCGCGGCCATGACGAAGCCGATGCCGCTGCCCAGGATCCGGGTCTGCCAGACGTAATCGCCGCCCGCCCGCGGGATCGTCACGATCAGGCCGCTGTAGGCGACGACCAGGAACGACACGAGGATGGCTGAGATCAGGATCGACGTGATGAACTGGCCCTTCGGGAATGCTGGGCCGGCAAAGGTGAACTCGTAAATTCCCAGCGTGACGAAGTTCGTCGCCAGGCACGCATAGATAATCGAGTCGCGGACCGACCAGCCGCGCACGAGCCCGGTGGCCTTCCTGAGAAAAAGCGTGGGAGTCTCGCCGATCGAATCCGTGGCCGCCATCTGCGCCTCTCTGGTTAGTAGTCGTCTGTCTCCGCGGTCAGCCGTTGACCAGGATGTACCGGGACACCTTGGCCTTTTTCTTGTCCAGGTCGATCACGGCGCCTTGCAACACGCCGTCGCCGTAAACGCTGCCGGGGTTGATGGCGAGCGTGCGCTTCATCTTCTTGACGCCGCGGCTCTCGTGGATGTGGCCGTGAACAGACAGCAGCGGCTGGTGCTTCAGAATCGCGTCCCGAACTGCGGTCGAGCCGACCGGCTTCATGACGGCTCCGCCGTGCATCGGGCGCAGGCTGTCGTCCAGGGCCGGTGCCTCATCCAGGCCCGTGCCGTACGGCGGCGCGTGGAAGTTGAAGATGGCCCGGCCCATGTCCGGCACCAGGCCGGCGACCGCCTCGATCTTGGCGGCCAGCTCGGGCTCGGGCGCCTCGCGGTAGGTGTCCCAGGGCGTGGGGTTGGTCCAGCCCATCGACACCAGGGAGAAGCCATCCAGGTCGAGCAGCTTGCCCTCCGCAAAACTCACGCAGGGCGAGGACTCGATGATGTCGTCGATCTCGAAGATGTCGTCGTTGCCGCCGTTGAGAATGCACGGGATGTCGCCGCCGCGCAGCTTGCCGTCGGCCATATCCAGCCACCGGTCGAGCGAACTGATCATCTCGACGCTGAACCGCTGGTCGACCGCACTCTCGTTTTCGCCCAGGTAGGTGAGCTCCTCCTGGCTGACGATGGCCGGGTAGAAGCCGCTGTTGCGGATCCTGGTCATGACGTCGTCGAGCTCGGTCTTGGTGTCGAGCCGCATCGTCTCGCCGCGCAGCGTGACCTGCCAGTAGCCGTTGTAGGCGGTGATCGGCACCATCGCCTTGCCCGTCACATCGCCGCCGAGCACGACCAGGTCAGCCTTGTAGAAGGCCGCCGAGTTCAGGAATTTGCGCCAGCAGACCTCCGATCCGTGGATATCGGTGGCAAAGAAGATCTTCATGTGACGATCACGCCTTTACTGGTCCGCCTGTGCATGGGTCTAGCAGCATGCGTAACCGGGCGTCAAGATTGATAACGGCGCAATGGCCGTGCAGCCTCCGCGGATTGGCGCCCTCACGGTGCCGGTATGGCGCCGTGATCGTGGCGCGCCGTTAGGGTGCCCGGGGCGGCTCAGTGGCCGACTTCCTCCGGCAGCTCGTACCACCGGACGCGGTCACCGACGTTCGCGCGCAGCTTCCACTTCATGCCCTTGGGCGCGGAGTGAGCGGTCTCGGCGAGATGCGCCGCGTGCTCGAGCGGATCGTATGGAGCACCTGGCGGCACCAGTTCCGGCTTCTCCGCCGCCAGGCCGGGCAGCTTGTCCAGGTTGCCGGTGACGGTGCGCCACCAGCCCCAGTCGCCGCCGAGCAGCTGGCCGAACCGCTCGGTATCGAGTGTGACCCGGCTCGAGGACACTGCACTACCAGCCGGGCCAGCCGGGCCAGCCGCGCCACCTGCGCCACCTGCGCCCGTCCGGCCACCTGCGCTTGCCCCACCACCTGCGCCCGCCCCGCCACCTGCGCCCGCTGCGCCCTCCGCGCCCGCGGCGCCGACGGGCAGCCCGGCGAGCAACTGGAAGATGTCACGCGCGTCCTTCTGGTTCAGCTCGACGATCTGGAGCTTGGATAGCAGGATGTCGATGGCGTCCAGAGTGAGCGACAGCCGACCGAAGCCTGACCGGAAATCCAGCACGTGGCACATCGTGA
>DASXKI010000002.1:0-13040 GCA_036496945.1 Streptosporangiaceae bacterium
GAGCCAGGCAGGCTCCGTTCGGCCAGGCAGAACACCGGGCCGCCGGTCAGCGGGATCGACGGACCCCACCAGGCGTCGTCCATAAGTTCCAGCACGCCGCCCGCGGCCTCGCCAGCCAGGATGCCGTCGCCGGTGTTGGCAGGCGAGCCCACCGTCCAGTCGATCCCGATGGGCGCTCGCTGGTAACGCTGGCGCATCTCCGCGTTGCGCTCGAAACCGCCGGTCGCCAGCAAGACGCCACGGCTGGCCCGGACAACCTCGGGCTTGCCCTCGCGCAGTACCTGCACGCCGGTGACCCGGCCGTCCTTGATCTCCAGCCCGGTCATGGGCGTATCAAGCCACACGGGCACGCCCGCTTTCGTAAGGCCGGCCCGCAGCCCGGCGGCGAGAGCCTGCCCCATGCTGAGCAGCTGACGTTTGCGCAGCTTGCTGACTATCATCCGGCCGGTCACCCTGGCGGTGGTCGTCAGCGCGCGCGGGTGGCTGGTACCGAGGCTCATCCACCGGTAATTGGCCTGGGTCACGGTGATGCCCGCCGGCGCCGGCAGGTACGGCGGCCGCAGCTGGGCCAGGGCGGGACCGACGACCTTGGCGTCCAGCAGTGCGGGCTCGACCGACCGGCCGGACGCCTTGCCGCCGGGCGCCTCGGGATAGTAATCGGAGTAGTTCGGCACCCAGTCGAAGTTCAGCGGCGTATGAGCCAGGACAAGGTCAAGCATGGCCGGGCCGTGCTCTAGCAGCGCATTGCGGAGGCTCACCGGGGTGTCCTCGCCCGCGACGAAGGCCAGGTACTGGCTGGCCGCGGCCGGTGAGTCGGTACGGCCGGCCTTGCGCAAGGCCGCATTGCCTGGCAGCCAGACTCCGCCGCCGGAGCGGGCGGTCGAACCGCCGTAGTACTCCGTCTTTTCCAGGACGACGGTCCGCAAGCCGGCCAGCGCGGCAGTGAGCGCCGCTGTCATGCCAGCCGCGCCGCTGCCCACGACGACGAAGTCGAACTCCGGCTCTTCGGCTGTCATCTGGTCTCCGTCATTGTCGCTGGCGGCTGGTCGATGCGCCGGCAGGTGTTCCGCGGCTGTGGCCCTGCGGTCCATAGTAGAACAGGTTCCAGTTTTGGCCAGCCCTGCCGGAAGCGGCCGGCTCATGCGTCGGACATGGGGGCGGCAGCCTGCGTGGCGTCAGTCGCGGCTGCCGATTCAGCTGCTCGCGACGGATCACTCCGGCCCCTCCAACTCCTTGAGCTGGCTGTCGCGCGGCCAGGCAGCCGCGCCGCAGCAATCCTCGGTAGAGGCCATACCCTGATATGGTGTTTGTATGGCAACCAGGAAGGTCACTATCACCCTAGACGAGAAGCTGGCCGACGCAATGAGCAGCGCGGCTCGGGAGGCGGGCATTCCGCTGTCGCGGCTGATTGCCAGCGCTGCTGAGCGCGAAATGCGGCTTAGCTTCGGTCGGCGGGTGCTGGCCGAGTGGCAGGAAGAGCATGGTGCCTTCACGCCTGAAGAACTCGCGGCCGCCAGAGCCGAAATCGCCGGGGCGGACCTGGAGTACCTCCAGGGGACCCAGGCAGCTGGCGCCGCGTGACTCAGCCACACCTCTACGATGCGGGTGCGCTGATCGCCATCGACAAGAACGACCGGCGTATGTGGGCGCGTTATCAGGTCGCCCTAGACGACGGCCGGGATCTCCGGGTGCCCGCAGTTGTCGTCGGGCAGGCGTGGCGCGACGCACGTCGCCAGGTCCGGCTTGGCCGGTTTCTGGCCGGCTGCCACGTCGATCAGGTCGGGCTCGAGACCTCCAAGGCGGCAGGGATCCTTTGCGGGCGGGCCGGGACTTCCGACGTGGTCGACGCGACTGTGGTTGTGATGGCCGCGGCGACGGGCGCGGTCATCTGGACATCCGACCCGGAGGACATCAAGGCGCTGGCGGACGAATCGAGCGCGAGGCCGGCGCTGGTCATCCGCGCAGTGTGACCACCTACGCGGCCGTGACCGCCGCCTTCACCGAGCCGCCGCCGTCGGCGGGCTGAGCTGCCGCGCCGGCCTCGGCGGCTGGCTATCGTGCTGGCGGTGACTCCCCGAGCGCTCCGCGGACTCCGTCCGTACCAGTCCGCGGTCGCAGCCACCGGGTGCCGCCGCGATCGCGCTGGTCATTGCGGCATGCGGTCGCGTGTTTGGCCAGTCGGTCGCGGTTCGCATCAGGCTCCGGTCAGCGGCTCGAAGGGGTTGAGCAGCGAGACGCCGGTGTTCCTCAGGTCATTGACGTTTCCTGCGCAGCCGTTCGATGACGAGGCGGATCTCGCCGATGGTGAGCACGCTCAGGAAGAGTTCTGCCGGGCTGACGGTCCCGTACCAGGCCAGGACGTTGAGGTCCGGGTCGCGCTTGCGGAGTTCGGAGACGGTGTTGGTTCGAGCAGAAGGGTGGCTCGCCGGTGCCCGCTGCCGACCGGAATGCACGACCTGGACGGGATTGTGCGTGCATGTGACCTCGGCTAGCGTCGAGACACACGTCCGACGCGCTTGAAACACACGTCCGACGGTCTTGAAACACCGGTCCGACGCCATAGAAGGAGTGCCACATGCGCTACGGCGTCGTGCTGTTCACCAGCGACCGCGGCATCACCCCGGCACGCGCCGCGCAGGCGGCGGAGCGCGCCGGCTTCGACTGCTTCTACGTGCCAGAGCACACCCACATCCCGGTCCGCCGCGACGCGGCTCATCCGCGAACCGGCACGGCTGACCTCCCCGACGACCGCTACCTGCGCACGCTCGACCCCTGGGTGTCGCTGAGCATGGCGGCCGCGGTCACGACCCGCATCAGGCTCGGCACGGCTGTCGCCCTGCCGGCCGAGCACGACCCCATCACGCTGGCCAAGACCATCGCCACGCTGGACCACCTGGCGGGAGGCCGCGTCGACCTCGGCGTCGGCTTTGGCTGGAACACCGACGAACTGGCCGATCACGGCGTCCTGACCGGCCGGCGGCGTACCGTGCTGCGCGAGTACCTCGAGGCCATGCAGGCGCTGTGGACGCAGGACGAGGCCAGCTACGAAGGCGAATTCATCAGCTTCGGCGCCTCCTGGGCCTGGCCGAAGCCCGCCCAGCCGCGCGTCCCGATCATCGTCGGCGCGGGCGGGACTGCCAAGACCTTTGCCTGGATCGCACGATCCGGCGACGGCTGGCTGACCACACCCGGCGAGGCGGACCTCGACGGCAAGATAGCGCTCCTGCACAAGGCGTGGCACGAAGCCGGGCGCGACGGGCTGCCGCAGGTACGCGTCCTGGCCGGCAAGCCGGACCCCGCGGTGCTGGCCCACTGGGCCGAGATCGGCGTCACGGACGTCGCCTTCGGCATGCCCGACAAGGACGAAGCCGAAGTCATCGGCTACCTCGGCAGGCTGGCCGGCAAGCTCGGCCTGGCAGCATCATGAAGCTCGACGCCAACCTCGCCGACCTCTGCGACGCGATCGCGGCCGCGCTCCCCGACCGCTGCGCGCTTGCCTGCGACGGCGACCGCCTCAGTTATCCCGAGCTGATGACGCGCGGCAACCAGGTCGCGCAGCATCTCATCGGGGCCGGAATGGAGCCAGACGACACCGTCGGGCTCTACATGCTCAACTCCGTGGCCTACATCGAGTCCCTGCTCGGCTGCATGGTCGCCCGCGCGGTGCCGGTCAACATTAACTACCGATATACCGGGAACGAGCTCGCTCACCTCTTCGCCGGTGCCCGCCTCGCGGCCCTAGTCGTCGATGCGGAGCACGCACCGCTAGCTGCGGCCGTCGCGCTGGCCTGCCCGACCCTGCGGCACGTCCTCGTCGTCGGCGGGGCGGCAAGCGCGGTGTCGTTCCCTGACTCTGTGACCGTGCTGAACTACGAGCGGGCCGTCAGTGCCGCCTCGCCGACGCGGCCCGACAACGGCCGCAGCGGCGACGACAAGCTGATCATCTATACCGGGGGCACGACTGGCCTGCCCAAGGGCGTCCTGTGGCGGCACGAGGATTTCTTCTTCTCAGCGCTGGCCGGCGGCAATCACTACGGGCCGCCACGGGAGAGCGTTGAGGAGGTCGTCGCCGCGGCCGTCCATGTACCGGCCGCCGGATACCTGATTACGGCGCCGATGATGCACGGCGCTGGCACGTACACCCTGTTTTCCGCCTTCATGCTCGGATCCACCGTCGTCATCAGCCGGAAGTTCGACGCCGCGCAGACGCTGCGGCTGGTCGGCGCGGAGCACGTGCTGGTGCTGTCGGTGGTCGGCGACGCCATGGCGCGCCCGATCGCGGACGAACTGGCCGCGCATCCCGGCGAGTACGACCTGTCGACCCTGCGCATCCTCGGGTCGGGCGGAGCGCTGCTGTCGCAGTCCGTGCGCGACCAGATCCAGGCCATGCTGCCGGACCTCTACATCACCGACAGGTTCGGCGCGTCGGAGACCGGCACCGACGGCGAGCTCGGTCGCAGCGCCGATGGCCGGCCCCGGCTCGCGCACGCCGGGAATGTCCAGGTCCTGGACGAGCGGCTGCGGCCTGTCGGGCCGGGCGGGATCGGGCGGCTGGCCAAGGCCGGGCACGTGCCACTGGGCTATTACGGCGATGAAGCGGCGACACGGACCACGTTCCCGGTCATTGACGGGATTCGGTTTGCCTTGCTCGGTGATCTAGCCCAGGTGGACGCCGACGGCACGATCGTCGTGCTCGGCCGGGGATCGACGTGCATCAATACCGGCGGGGAGAAGGTCTTCCCCGAGGAGGTCGAGCAGGCGCTTAAGGCGCACCCGGGAGTGCTCGACGCCGTCGTGGCCGGCGTACCGGACGAGCGATACGGCGAGCGGGTCGCGGCCGTCGTCGGACTGCGCCCAGGGGCCGATGCAGACGCTGACATGCTGCGGGCGCACTGCCGGGCGACGATCGCCGGCTACAAGGTGCCGGCCATGATCGCGTTCGTGCCGGATGTCGTGCGCTCGCCCAGCGGCAAGGCAGACTACCGCTGGGCGCGAGCGGTGCTCACCGGTATTCAGATCGACTGATTCACCCAGATCCAGTCGGCGCCCCGGCCGCAGGCTCGGGAGCGGCAAGCATTGCCGCGCGGCTGCGCTCGGCGCTACTCGTAGCGAATGCTCACCTCGGGCGTGAGCGCCACGGACTGGCAGGCCAGGATGAGGCCGTCGGCGAGGTCGGCGTCCTCGAGAACTTCGTTGCTCGCCATTTCCACCTTGCCCTCGATGAGCTGACAGGCGCAGGCGCCGCAGATGCCCTCACGGCAGGAGAACGGCGGATCTAGCTCCGCCTCGATCAGCACGTCGAGCATCCGGGCGCCGGCTGGCCAGGCCAGCGACCTGGTCGCGCCGTCGAGCGTGACCTTCAGTGTCGCGGCTATCCCGCCGCCCGCCACCGGCTCCGGTGCGTCGAACGGGTTGTGCTGCAGTGACACGAAACGCTCAACCCGCACTCCGCGCGGCGGGACGCCGACGGCCGACGCCGCCTCCCTGACCACGGTCAGGAACGGGTCGGGTCCGCTGGCGAAGATCTGATACGCGGCGAACGGCCGGACCAACGACGTTAGCTGCTCCGCTGTCGGCAACCCCTGGAGCACGTCCAGCCAGTGCACGATCAGGAGCCTTGGTCCCGCGGCGGCGGCGAGATCCTTCAGCGCCTGGCCGAATATCACCGACCGCTCGTCCCGGTTGGCGTAGACGAGCACGACCCGGCCGTGGCCGACGGCGAGTACCGACTTCAGGATCGACATCACGGGCGTGATGCCGCTGCCCGCCGCGAGCAACAGGAAATCGTCATCGAGCGAGGGCGGCACGAACATGCCCGCCGGCGGCAGGACGTCGAGCACGCTGCCAGGCTTGACGTTCTCGGCGATCCAGTGCGAGGCGTAACCGCCGGGCGTCTGCTTGACCGTGACCGTCAGCGGGTCGCCGGTCAGCGGCGAGCTGCAGAGCGAGTAGCACCGCGCGACCGAGCCGTCGCGCTCGCTTGGGATCCGCACTGTCAGGAACTGACCCGGCTGATAGTCAAACACCCGGCCCAGGCCCGGCGGCACGTCGAAGACCAGCGAGCAGGCCTCGTCGGTCTCGGCGATGACAGCCGCCACCTTGAGCTGGTGAAAGATGCGCTCCGCAGCGCTCACGGCCGCGCACCAGTCACGGGCCGGCCAGTCACGGGGCCGCCAGCTACAGGGCCGCCAGTTACAGGCCAGCCAGTCACGGGGGCGTCACCGGCAGCCGGCCCTCGCGCGCAGCGGTCTCGATGCTCGCCCGCATGGCGCCGCAGCGCTCGATGAGCGCGGTCTGCTCTCCGGCCGCGGTCCGCCTGGCGAACTCGGCGCACTGGCGAAGCGCTGCTGCGTCCCATTGCACGCTGGTGTGCTGCACGCTGAACTTCGCGGCTAGCACGACCGCGCCGCACTCATCGCACTCGACCGGGACGTACCGGGACCGCCGTTCGTCGGGCCGCGCCCCGCCGCCCGGCAGTGCTTGCCAATCATGGGACTGTGCGTCCGGGACCTGCCGGTCCGGGGCTGCCTGCCAGTCCGGGGCCGCTTGCCGGTCCGGGGTCTCCCAATCCGGCGACCGCCCGTCGGGGGCCTGCCAGCCGCGCGCAACCAGGCCGGTCATGCCTGGCCGACTCCCGCCTGCCGCTTGGCGAGGTTGGCCGCGACCTCGGCCTCCCACGCCTCGACCGCGCGCGTGGTGTCGATCTCGAACTCGTGCCGCGCGACCATGTCGGCCGGGATGCTCTCCACGTCCAGGTAGAACTGCTCATACCAGCGCCGAAGCTGGTACACCGGCCCGTCGTCCGCGCACAGCAGCGGGTTGTCGATCCGGCTCTTGTGCGTCCAGATGTCGACGTCCTGCTGGAAGCCGAGCCCGACGAACTTGGCAAACCTGGCCGCGACCTTGTCCGCCTGCTCCGGCGAGAGACCCGGCAGCTTCTTGACGATCACACCCCACTGGAGGATGAACCGCTCTGGGGACACCGGGTAGTGGCAGTTGATCAGCACGGCGTCCATGGGCACGCCGTGGTAGTCGTAGTTCAGGTAGTCGATCATGTACGAGGGCCCGTAGTACGCGGCCTCCGAGACCAGCCCGATCTCGGTCGTCGGCCCGCTGGCCTGGCGCGCGTCCGGCTCGTAGTCCGGCCGCGACCTGGTGTTCAGGTACTGGGTGGCGATGTGCCCTTCGAAGACGTTCCTGAAGTACGTGGGGAACGCGAAGTGGATGTAGAAGAAATGGGCCATGTCCACGACGTTGTCGACGACCTCGCGGCAGTTCGCGTCCACCGACAGCGAGTCCCAGGTCCAGTTGGACCACTCGTCGGAATAGGCGCCCTCGATCCGCGGGATAGTCACCTGGGCAGCGGGCAGGTTGCCCTGCGGATCGTGCCACACGAACAGCTGCTGGTTCTGCTCCAGCGTCAGCCAGGACCTGGTGCGCGCTGTCGGCGGCACCCGGCGCGAGTACGGGATCTTCGTGCACTTGCCGTCCGGACCCCAGCGCCAGTCGTGGAACGGGCACGCGATCGAGCTGCCCTTGATCGTCCCCCGGCTAAGGTCACCGCCCATGTGCCGGCAGTAGCCGTCCAGCACGTGCAGGTCGCCGGACTCGTCGGCGAAGACGACAAGCTTGGTGCCGAACGCCTCGACCGCGTGCGGGCTGCCGTCGCGGAACGGGGTGGCCAGACCGAGGCAGTGCCAGCCGCGGGCAAACCTGGCGGGCGGCGCACCCGCATCGATGCTCCGCACTCCGCTCCGGTCGTTCATAAGTCCTCCAGCAACGCCCGCCCACCCGCCGCTCAGCCGGATAGGCCGGCAGCCGCTACCCCCTAGACTAGAACATGTTCTAGTCTAGGGGTATTGTGCAGCGGGCCACAGTCGTTGCGATCGGAGGGCCTCGAGTGACTGAGCAGGTAGGACACGAGGTCATCGAGGGTGTGCGCGAGTTCCTGCCGGTATTGCGCGACCGGGCGCAGGAGGCTGAGGACGGCCGGGTGGTGCCGGCCGACTCCATCAAGACCCTAGAGGGAACGGGGTTCTTCCGGCTCCTCCAGCCCGCGGCCTTCGGGGGGTTTGAAGCTGATCCGCTGACCTTCTATACGGCGGTACGCCTGATCGCCAGCGCGTGCGGCTCGACCGGGTGGGTCTCGTCGGTGCTCGGCGTACATCCCTGGCACCTCGGCTTGTTCACGCCACAGGCGCAGCAGGAGGTCTGGGGTACCGACCAGTCGACGCGAATCTCGTCCTCGTACGCGCCGACGGGCAAGGCCATCAAGGTCGACGGCGGCCACCAGGTCGGCGGGCGGTGGAGCTTTTCCTCTGGCTGCGATCACGCCGCCTGGGTGCTCCTCGGCCAGATCGTCACCGACGCGGACAACAGGCCTACCGACTTCCGGACCTTCCTGCTCCCGCGCGCCGACTACGTTATCGAGGACGTCTGGGACACCGTCGGCCTGCGCGGGACCGGCAGCAACGACATCGTGGTCGAAGACGTTTTCGTGCCGGCGCACCGATCGCTGAGTTTCGCCGACGTGTTCAAGCTGGTCTGCCCCGGCCAGGAGCTGAATCCCGGGCCGCTGTTCAGGCTGCCGTATGGCTCGGTGTTCTCCTACTCGATCACCACGCCCATCATCGGGATGGCGACGGGCGCATACGAGGCGCATGTGACCTACCTGCGCGAGCGGGTCCGGGTCGCCTACGCCGGGCAGAAGGCAGCGCAGGACCCGTTCGCGCAGGTGCGCGTCGCGGAGGCGGCGGCTGAGATCGACGGCGCCTGGCTTGCGCTGGAGCGCAACATGACTGAGCTAATGGGCTACGCGCGGGCAGCCGAGCAGATCCCGGTGGACCTGCGGCTGCGGGTGCGGCGCGACCAGGTTCGCGGCACTGGCCAGTCCATCAGGGCCGTGGACCGGTTGTTCGAGAACTCTGGCGGCCGGGCGCTGAAGTCCGGCACGCCGATCCAGCGGTTCTGGCGGGACGCCCACGCAGGCCGGGTGCACGCGATCAACGACCCGGAGCGGGCGCTGTCGATGTACGGCGGCGCCGAGTTCGGCCTGCCAGTGCCCGCCGACGCGATGCTGTGACCAGGCGCTGAGCCTGACCCGAGGGAGCTCGATGACCGGGATTGCGCTGGATGCCGAGTCGACCAGCCACATCGCCGACGTAGCCGGGTTCGCTATCCGATACCACGACTCGGGGACTGCGACCGGCACGCCCGCCGGGACCGGGCGCGGGGACGCCGACACCGTGGTGCTCTTGCACGGCGGCGGACCAGGCGCGTCGGCCTGGAGCAACTTCGGCCGCACCATGCCCGTCATCGCCAACCGGTTCCGCGCCGTGATGATGGACTTGCCCGGCTATGGCAAGTCCGCCGCGCGGCCGGCGACCGGGCACTTCTTCACCGTCGCCGCCGAAGCACTGGTAGGTCTGCTGGACCAGCTCGGCATCGAGAAGGTGCACCTCATCGGCAACTCGCTGGGCGGCGGCTCAGCGCTGCGCTTCGCGCTGCTGCACCCGGACCGGGTGGGCCGGCTCGTGCTGATGGGGCCGGGCGGCCTGACCCTCAACGTGTTCGCACCCGACCCGACGGAGGGCGTGCGCCGACTGATGGAGTTCGGCGCACCACCCGGCCCGAGCCGCGACAAGATGGCGGCATTCCTGCGGACGATGGTTTATGACCAGCGGCTGGTGACCAACGAGCTCATCGACGAGAGGTTCGCCATCGCCAGCCAGCCCGAGGCTCTCGCAGCCATGGTCGCCATGGGCGGCTCTTTCTTCGGCGAGCACGCCGAGGATGGCATGCTGTGGCGCAATGCGCACCGCATCAAGCACGAGGTCCTGCTGATCTGGGGCCGCGAGGACCGGGTGAACCCGCTCGACGGGGCGCTTATCGCCCTCAAGCAGCTGCGGCGCGCGCAGCTGCATGTCTTCGGCGGCTGCGGTCACTGGGCCCAGCTGGAGAAGTTCGACGAGTTCAATGAGCTGTCGCTGCGATTCCTCGCCGGAGGTGCGTCATGACAGGCCTGATCAGCTCTCTCGGTTACCTGCGGATCTCTGCCACCGACCCGGCAGCGTGGCGGGAATTCGGCACCAGGGTGCTCGGCATGACCGAAGGCCGCGGTCCCGATCCCGCAGCGGTCTACCTGCGCATGGACGACTTCCCGGCGCGGCTTGTGATCGTGCCTGGCGAGCAGGACCGGCTGCTGGCATCCGGGTGGGAAGTGGCGGACGAGCGCACGCTCGCCGAGGTGATGCGCGTACTCGCGGCCGCCGGCGTGCCCGTCAAGACCGGCGACGCGGCTGAGCTCGCCGACCGGCGGGTGGGTCAGTTGCTGCACGTGGACGACCCGTCGGGTAACGCGCTGGAGATCTTCTGCGGCGCTGCGCTCGACAACAGGCCGGCCGTCAGCCCCTACGGCACCGTCTTCGTCACCGGCGACCAGGGACTCGGGCACGTCGTTCTCCCGGCAATTGACGATGCGGAGACGCTGGCCTTCTACACCGGCCTGCTCGGCTTCCGGCTACGGGATTCGATGCGCATGCCGGGCGAGTTCTTCGGCCGCCCCGCCGGCGGCCCGCCGGTGTGGATGCGCTTCCTCGGCTGCTGCCCGCGGCATCACTCACTCGCACTGGCGCCGATGAGCCCGGCCGCTGGGATCGTGCACCTGATGATCGAAGTCGCCACGGTGGACGATGTCGGCCGGGCGCTTGACCGCTGCCACCGCCGCAAAGCGACCGTCAGCTCGACGCTGGGCCGTCACGCCAACGACCTCATGGTCTCGTTCTACGTGCAGACGCCCGGCGGCTTCGACATCGAGTACGGCACCGACGGCCGGCTGGTCGACGATGCCACCTGGGTCAGCCGGGAGAGCACTGCCATTAGCCTCTGGGGCCACGTGTTCAGCGCCGGCTCCGCGCACTGAGGCGGCAGTGGCGGCATGAGCCTGACGACGCCGGGCGTTCCTGCACCGGCATCCTGCCTTGCTGGCGTTACAGTCACGGACATGCACCCACCTGACGGCGACGGGCCGCCGCGCTCCCATGAACCGGATCCGCAGCGATTTCGTCAGGTCCTCGGGCATTTCGCTTCCGGCGTGACGGTCATCACCGCCATCGACGACGACGCCGCGGTCGGCTTTGCCTGCCAGGCCTTCGCTGCGCTGTCACTGGAACCGCCGCTCGTGCTGTGCTGCCCGGCCAAATCGTCGAGCACGTGGCCGCGCATCGCCGCAGCGGGCCAGTTCTGCGCCAACATCCTGGCCGCTGACCAGCGCGACCTCGCCCGCCGGTTCGGCATCAGCGCGCCAGACAAGTTCGCCGGGGTTAACTGGACACCGGCCCCGAACGGCGCGCCAGTCCTACCCGGCGTCCTGACCTGGGCGGCGTGCGCGGTCGAGACCGTCCACGAAGCAGGGGACCACTACCTGGTCATCGCGCGCGTCACCGACCTCGGCGACAGCGTCGCTAGTGACCCGCTGCTGTTCTATCGCGGCCGGTTCTCGCTGGCAGCGCAGACCGCCGCCGACAGCCCGCCGGAGGTCGTAGACACCCTCCTGGCCTGGCCCCGGTACGCCGACTGGATGTGAGGGAAGGTTCGAGTGTGCTTCGGCTGCGCAGCGTGGGTTAATGCGCCTGCGCGATCGCGATGAGGTTGCCGCACGTGTCGTCGAGAACCGCCGTCGTCGCGCCGCCGACGTCGAGCGGCTCCTGGGTGAATCGCACGCCGAGGCCTCGCAGCCGGTCGTACTCAGCCTCGACGTCAGGGACGCTGAACATGGCGAAAGGAATGCCATCCGCCAGCAGGGCGTCCCGGAATGGCTGCACGGCGGGGTGGCCGGCCGGCTCGAGCAGCAGCTGAGGGCCGTCGGGGTCGTCCGGGGACACCACGGTCAGCCAGGAGTGAGTCCCGATGGGGAAGTCCGACTTCTTCACGAAACCAAGGATCTTGGTGTAGAAGCGCAATGCTGACTGCTGGTCGCTGACGTACACGCTCGTCAGTCCGATCTTCATGTGCCCTCCTGGCGACCGCGCAGCCAGCGGTCCGCGAGCTGCGCCAGCGGTGCGGTATTGATGTGGTGGAACTTGTACCTGCCCTCGCGGCGCGTCTCGATCAGGCCGGCTGACTCCAGCACGTCCAGGTGCTGGGAGATGGCCTGCCGGGACGAGCCCAGCTGATGCTTGGTTGCCAGCCGGGTGCAGATCTCGAACAGCGTCTGACCATCTCGGTCGGTCAGCTCGTCCAAGATCTTCCGGCGAGTCCGATCGGCTAGTGCCGCGAAGACGTCGGCCACCGACAGCACAATATGCAAGTAGGCGCTTGCCTGTCAATGGCCAGCGCCGGAGCGCCGCCGCCTTCTCGCCGGCGGCTGCGTCCCGGCCGGTGATTACCACGCTGGCGCCTTCGCCGGCGAACGCCGCGGCGATCCCCTTGCCGATCCCCTTGGTGCCGCCGGTCACAAGGACCGAGCGGCCGCGAAGCGGTGTGAACATGTCGTGTACTCCTGCTAGTTGTCGGTGACGGTCAGCGACGTGTCAGCCGCGCTGCCGCGCTAGGTACTGCTCGGCCAGCTCGCAGGCACCCGCGGTGAACTCGGCGCCTAGCTCTTGCGCCGTGTCGGCGAACTTGTGCGAGCCAACCCAGGCGACGAGCTGGAGGCGGCGCAGCAATATGAAAGTCGGAATCTCGGCAGCGTCTGGTGCGGGCAGGCGCAGCACGCGCCGGTAGCCCGTCAGCCAGGCTTCGCACAGCTCAGGGACCCGCGGGTCGTGCTCGATGAAGCTGAGGGCTGACCCGATGTCGAACATGAACCAGCCGAAGCCGCAGTCGTCGAAGTCGATGACCTGGATGTCGGGTCCGTGCACGAGCAAGTTGGCCAGCCGCATGTCGGCGTGGATGAGGCCGAACCGGTCCGGGCCGGCGCCGAACCTGCGCAGGCGCTCGCGCAGGACGTCTGCGGCCCGGCCCAGCACGTCGACCTCCGCCGGGCCGACGCCGATGCCGTCCTGCCAGCGCCCCCAGCGACCGTTAGGTCCGACGCACGC
>DASXKI010000003.1:0-3105 GCA_036496945.1 Streptosporangiaceae bacterium
GGGCGAACTCGCCCCGCAGCGTAACGCCGACGACGAACCGCTGTGCCCGGTCGGGCAGGTTGTGCAGGTCGACGACGGTGACCTGGGCGCGGGAGGTGGAGATGGACCGCTCGCCGCGGTGCGCCAGGTCGCCCCGGATGATCGCGTTCAGCGGCTTGACCGCGGAGCGGAGCCGGCGCAGCAGGGCGTTGATGCTGCCGGTGACCGCGCTCCCGGCGACCCAGCTGCCGCGTAGCGAGTCGTCGCCGAGCTCGGCCTCGAGCAACTCCACCAGATCGCCGAACGATCGGATGATCTTGTCGTTGGCCGGGTCGACGCCACTAATCCTGACTGCGCCGTCGCTGCCGGTGCTGACCGCGTCGCGCCTTAGCCGGGCGGCGACCTGCCCGATCAGCATCGTGTACTGGGCCCGCTCGTCTTCGGCGTCGGCGAACGCGAACGGCAGCAGCTCCTCCTGGCAGAACTCCGCCAGCGTCCAGTAGAACGGGCTCACCGCCTTGTCCCGCGCCGCCACGTCGGGGGTGCCCGCGGTATCACCGGGCCTGGGCGGGGCAAAAACTCTTACATTCTGGAACGGGGCCGCTGGCAGTCCCAGCTGCTCGTATCGCTTGCGCTGTTCAGGCGTGAGCCTTTGATTGGCGTAGTCGAGGAAGAGAAGGTCCTCGCCCTTGACGGAGAACACCAGCATCTTGGTGTTGTGCGCCTCAGCGGCCAGGACGCCGGAGTGCAGGATCGCGTGGAGCAGGAACAGCGCGAACGATGTCTTGGTCGCGATGCCGGACACGCCGGAGATGGACACGTGGGCGCCGCGGGTGCCGTCGACGAACTCGAAGTTGATGTAGACAGGCTGGCCGTCCCGGCCGAACCCGACCGGCACTTTCTGATCTCCCATCTCATCGAAGTACAGCGCCGAGTCGCGCTGTTTCCCGGTCGCCCGCATGACCACGGCGCCGGGCATCGGCGGCACATACACCTCGGGCTCGACCCTGGTGACGGTGACCTGGGCGACCTCAGCGATCTCGGCGGGCAGCGCGCCCTGCTGGATCAGGAACACATCGCTGGCGAACCGCGCGCCCTCGTGCACCGCCTCAACGTTCGTGACGACGCCAGAAACCTGCACGGGCGCCTGCCCAGGCACCGCGCGACTGGTGACGACCACGTCGTCGAGCTGCAGGTACTGGTCCGGGCTGATCGCCACCGAAAACTGCAACGGCGTCGCCGCCACCGTCCCGACCACAAGGCCCACCGGGTCTGTCTGCGACAACTGGCCGTCCCCCAATGCGGTGTTCCTGATCGCTCGCTGCTCTACGCGTGCCTAGCGTAGATGTCGGCGGGAGTGAGGAGGGCCAGTCTGTCGTCATGCTCGGAGTACGCCGTGAGCCGGCTTGTAAAGCCGCTGCGGGAGAATATGACGCGCCGGACGCTGTCGTCCGCCCCTGCGTAGTGAGCGAGCCGATCGAGAAGGTTGAGCTCGTTGAGGTCGACCTTGGCCGCAGTCCACTTGCACATGCCGACTGTGACCGGCTGCCGGCCGGAGCCTACGGCGACAATGTCGATCTCCTGTTCCTCGGTGCGGCTGCCCTCGCCTGTCGGTACCCGCCCCCACCACCGACCGACCTCGGCCACATCGGAAGTCGTGCGGAGCACGTGCTGCCGGCAGATGTCCTCCCAGGTGAGCGAGGCGTGGTGGTCGAGCTGAGGGAGAACCGTGTCGTGCAGGTAGGCGCGGGCGAGAGTTGAGGTACGCAGCTGGGACCTGGCCGGGTCGATGAACCGGTAGTGGAAGCGCAGGAACTGGTCGGCGATGCGGTACGCGACCTTCTTCGACCGGGGCGAGGCAGTGACCGGCCGAAGCCGCTCGACGAGGCCGAGCCGCTCCAGCGAGGTGAGGAGCTTGGTCACGTGCGCCGGCTCCAGCTGAGTCCGCTGGCTTATCTCGTTGTTCCGGTGATGACCGTGCGCGATCGACCGCAGGACGGCAATGTGATTGGCCGGATCCGGAATCGACTGGCGCAGCATCAGCTCCGCTTCGTCGTGCAGCAGGCCGGTTCGCTCGAAGATCTCGACCAGCATGTTCTCGGCCAGGGAACGCCGGTCGGTGAAGCGTTCGAGGTAATAAGGGATCCCGCCGCAAATCGAATACGTGCGGACCCAGTCCTCGGGGCTGTAGCCGGGCTGGAAGAGCGCGGCCTCCCGCGCCAGGAAAGGCTCGACCTTGAGCTGCCCGGTACGCCGACCGTAGAACTGGCCCGACAGGACGCGGTCCTCGAAGAACGACAGCTCGCTGCCGGCGAGGACTAGCGTGAGGGGCAGGCTGCGGCCGGCAGTTCGCCACCATCTGCTGAGCGTGGTCTCCAGTTCCGGTGCCTGCTTCGCGAGTAGCTGGAACTCGTCCAGCACCACGAGTGTCCGCTCGGTGCCGACGAACTGACCGATCGCCGCAAGCGCAGCTTCCCAGCTTGCGAGCGGCTGCGCTGCGAGCAGCTCGTTGCCTGAATTCCGGTGCAGCTCACTGGTCAAGTCGCCGAGCTGGTCCTGCCTTACCGTGTCCGTGGCCTCGAAGTACAGCGACCGGGCCGTGGCGCCCAAGTGGCTCAGCAACTCCGTCTTCCCGACCCGGCGCCGCCCATAGACCACCAGCAGCTCAGCGCCGCCACTGGTCAGACGTCGGCCAAGCATCTCCAACTCGTCCTGCCGATTCAAGAACCGCATGAAGATAATCCTATGAAAGATTATCCACCACAGGCAATTCCACGACCGGCTCTTTCCAGGCAACTACAGGGTGCGCTCCGCCAGCAGGAGCAGAGTTCAGCCGGCCGACTCGCGTAGGCCGGCAGTCGGCGATGCTGGCTGCATCCGCCAGCTCGACTCGCCGCGTACAAGCTCGACGTAGTGAGCTGTGCCGGGCTGACCCGCGTCCGCGCCGAACCAGGATCGCAGCAGGTCAGGCAGAGCGTTGCGGGTGTCTCCAGCGCGGCGGACGACGTTCAACGCGATCTTGACGAAGTTGCCGGTGTAGGTGACGTCGCCTGCAATGAACGGCGTCGCGCCTTCGGGCAAACCAGTGTTCTGGTCACGGTTAAGCATAACGATTGGTCGGCTGCT
>DASXKI010000004.1:0-44604 GCA_036496945.1 Streptosporangiaceae bacterium
CGAGAGCCCGGTGCCCGCCATGCTTCTCCGGGCTGGCGAAGTAGGCCCGCGGATACCAGCGCCTGGCCAGCTCCTTGATGCTGGACACGTCCACCATCCGGTAATGCAGGAAGTCGTCGAGCTCAGGCATGTCCCTGGCCAGGAACGACCTGTCGGTGGCGATGGAGTTGCCGCACAGGGGCACTTTGCGCGACTCGGGCACGTGCTGGCGGATGTAGGCCAGCACCAGCTCCTGGGCTTCGGCGAGGCTGATACCGTCCGGCAGCTGGGCCAGCAGTCCCGAGGTCGTGTGCATCTCGCGGACGACCTCGCTCATGCCGTCCACCGCCTCGGCCGGGGGCTTGATCACTACGTCCAGGCCTTCGTCCACGGCGTTGAGCTCACCGTCAGTAACAATGCACGCGATCTCGACGAGGGCATCGTTAGTGAGATCAAGCCCGGTCATCTCGCAGTCGATCCAGACGAGCCGGTCAGTCATTGACCCAGCCTAGGTGATCGCTGCACGCTCAGTGACCAGGTCGAGCGTACCCGGGCGCTGCGCCACGTAGCCGGCTCGCCAGCGCGCTGATGTGCTCGGGAACCGGCACGTCCCCGGTCAGGGCCGGGTCCGGCTCGGCCGGCCCGAACGCCAGTGCCGCGGGCAGGACGCCGGCCCAGATCCCGGAATCGTAGTCCTCCGGATCGTCCTTAGGGCCGCCGGCCCTGACTTTGACCGACGCCTCGTCGAGAGGGACGGCGAGCACAGCCGTGGCGGCAAGTTCCTTGCGGGTCGGCTCCCTGACGTGGTCCCAGCGTCCTGGCACCAGGTGATCAGTCACGGCGCGCAGTGCCGCGAGCTTCTCCTCGGCCTCGGCCTCGGTGACGAGGCGGGCCGCGCCGAAGATCACCGCGCTGCGGTAGTTCATCGAGTGGTGGAACGCTGCCCGTGCGCAGACCAGCCCGTCCAGCAGCGTGATGGTGACGCAGACCTGCTGGCCCGCGGCCAGGAGCAGGGACCTGTTTGCCGACGAGCCGTGCAGGTACAAGGTCTGCCCGATCCGGCCGTAGCTCGTTGGAAGCACGACGGGGGCGCCGTCGATGACTACGCCCAGGTGGCAGATGAGTCCCGCGTCGAGTACCGCATCGAGCTCACTGCGATCGGAACGACCCCGTTCCCGTAGTCGGTGGAGGGTTGTCCTCGGGGTCGACGACAGCGGCAGATCTGCATTCATGGTGCATACCGTACCGGTGGACCCGGGTCCCCTCTGTGCCTAGCGCCGCCGATAAGGGATCATTGCCGCAAGCGCGTGAGGTCATGCGGCCGCGTGATCGGCCAGGGCGATGAGGTGAATGGTGACAGATGGCAGAGAGGTTCCCGGCGGCGTGCAGCGGGTGTCCGGCGTTCCCGGTGTCGAGGATCCGGTCGGCCTGGCCAAGTGGATGGCCGGGGCTGGCCTAGCCGACCTCGGTGAGCTGCACGCGGTGCAGCTCATCGCCGGCGGACGGTCCAATCTCACTTACCGGCTGGACCTCGACGGTGGCCAGGTCGTCTTGCGCCGGCCGCCGCTCGGCCACGTGCTGCCCACAGCCCACGACATGAACCGGGAGTACCGCGTACTGTCTGCGCTCAGCGGCACCGCGGTGCCCGTGCCCCAGCCGCTGGCTAATTGCCAGGACGCGGACGTCATCGGCGCGCCGTTCTACCTGATGCGATTCGTGGACGGCCTGGTGCTGCGGTCCATGCAGGACGGGGAGATTCTCTCGCCCGCGCAGGCTGCCGAGCTCTCTGACCTGCTGGCCGGGATGATGGCCACCATCCACGGGATCGACTACGCCGCGGTCGGGCTCGCCGACTTCGGCCGCCCGGTGGGATACCTGGCTCGTCAGCTGTCACGCTGGCAGCGCCAGTGGGAGCTGTCGAGTACCAGGGAGATGCCCGGCTACGCCGAGCTAGTGGCCCGGCTGGCCGCCGGCCTGCCGGAATCGGCGGAGGGCACTCTGGTGCACGGCGACTTCCGGCTGGACAACACCCTGGTCAGGCTCACGGCACCGGCGTCGATCGCGGCCGTCGTCGACTGGGAGATGTCCACGCTCGGCGACCCGCTGGCCGACCTTGGCCTCACGCTGTCGTACTGGGCAGACGGCGGCGAGGCGTTCCCTGACATCAACGTGGGGGCGACGGTCACGGCGCTGCCAGGCTTCTACACGCGGGGGCAGTTCGCCGCCAGGTACGCCGAGCTGACCGGCCGGGACCTCAGCGAGATCGGCTACTACATCGCGTTCGGCTACTTCAAGCTGGCGGTGGTGCTCGAGGGCATTCACGCGCGGTACCTGTTGCACCAGACAGTCGGCGAGGGCTTCGAGCGGGAGGGGCCGGCGGTCCCGATCCTGATCGCCCGAGCTCACCAGATGCTCGACACCGTGGGCTGACCGACGGCACTGGACCCAGAAACAACTGATCCAGGCCCGGAGGACCTGGATCAGAAGTCTTGGAGTGAGGCCCGGCGCCCCGCTCTCGCCGGGCCTCACAGGTTTGACGCGCTGCCCGCCCGGCAGGTTCACAGCCGGGCCGGATCAAAGTTGGCGAATTTATCGCGGCGCCTGAGGGCGGAACTTACGGGGCGGCGCAGCCTTGGTCGCAGATCCGCTGGGCGACTGCCTCGATGAAGATCTTGCCAACCTCGGCCGGGTTGCTGATCTGGTACGCGACGCCGCCGGTGGCGCTGGCGATCTGCTGCAGAGCCGTGAAATTGCCGTGCTGCCCGAACATGATGATGACGATCTCGACCTTACGGCTGGTGTTATACAGCGCCCGCAGATTCGACAGCAGGCTACTTAGTGGCATGTCGCCTTGCGCACTGTCGACGCCTGAGGTTAGTACGAGGACTGCGTTCGCGTAATTCGGCGCGTAGGTCTGTGTCATTTTCTTGTACGCGGCCAGGACGGCATCATGCAGGGCTAGGGCCCCGTGCCCGGTCGTCAGGGTCTCAGTGATCTGCTGGAGCTGTGCCCGCCTGGGAATCACGCCGTAATCTGCGGGCAGCGCGCCAACTGAGACTAGCTCGGTGTACGGCGTGGCCGCGGACCGGGACCGGCCCATCTCCCACAGGCCCATATGGGTGCTGTCGGGGAACAGCGCCAGCCCTCGGGCCGCGGTCTGGGTGAGTTCCTGCTCCAGCGTCTGCGTGCCGTTGCCGGCCGGCTGGTTCATGGCCGGCGAGACGTCGATGAGCGTCAGGTCGCGCGAGCCTAGTCCGAGCCGTTCCCAGACCTGCAGGCTGGAGGCGGCCTCGCCTGGGCTCACGGCGCTGGCTAGCTGGAGCGGCTGGGAGCCGAGGCCGGTCGAGGCTGGCATCACGTCCGGCACCCCGTCCGATGAGCGGAAGCCGTAGTAGCGGATCGTCGACCTGGCGTAACCGGTCTGCAGGTAGCTGCCGAACTCGGTGGCGACCTGGAGCCGCGCGGCCGCCGAGGTCGTGAGCACGTACGGGTAATCCAGCTCCGGACTGCCAAGGGCCGCCGTGGTGCCGGACGGGTACCTGGCGTCCAGCGGGGCGTGCGGATTGGCATTGTCGTAGGCCACCACGGCCTGCTCGCTGGCGACCGTCAGGGCATTCCGGTTGAAGGGCGCCCCCGTGCTCTGCACGAACTGCTGGAGCGCGGACGGTGAGTTGAAGTCCTCTGTCGACTCGACGCTGAGGACGAATTTGGTGAACGCGGTCCTGGCCGCGGCACCGGATCCCAGCTGTCGGCTCACCTGAATGAGGCCGGCGAGGCCGGCGGCGCTGTCGGTCGGGTCTGGCAGGTCGACAGCCAGGCCCAGGCTGGCCGGCGCCCCGCCGTAGTTAGGCGGCAGCAGCGCGCTCCAGCTGGGAGGTGTGTCAAAGATGTGCGTCTTAGCCGCGACCGCCGCCGTAGTGACAAGCATGAGAGGGGAACGGGCAACGCTTTTGCCAGTGGGCTGGACATCCTGCGCGCCGATCGGGTATCTGCGGGCCACGTCCACCCAGAGGCTGGAGTCAGGAATCCAGGCGTCGATGGGCGTCGTGCCAGCCAGCGAGGCCTGGCCGTCTATCTGCCCGGCCTCGGCCGCGGAGTCGCCTTCGGTGACCTGCACCTCGGCGCAGCGGCCGTCGGCGGTGAAGTTCTGATTGTTGAAGGCCCTCGCGGCCGCCTGGATGGCCGGGGCGATGTCGTCGCTGGCCGCCACGTTCACCAGGACCGGAGCCTGCGAGCAGGTCGCTCGCTTGATCACCGCCTTGGCGGTCAATGTGATCATGCAGACGGCTGAGATCGCCACGGCAATCGCGACCAGCTTGGCGGTGCCGACCCGGCGCGAGCGACCGCGACGACCGGCGCCCGATCCTGCTGCCCGTAGTGACACGCCTGCGTCCTTCGATTTCCAACACAGCCGATGTGGCCAGCGCTGACTATATCGGACTTCAGACGACAGATCGGCTGACTTTGCCGGGTTCCGCCACTCTCAGCGCAACTCTCAGAGCACCTTGGACAGGAATGCCTTGGTCCGCTCGTGCGAGGGGCTGGCCAGGACTTCCCGCGGCCGTCCGGACTCGACCACCATCCCGTCGTCCATGAAGATCAGCGTGTCACCGACCTCGCGGGCGAATCCCATCTCGTGTGTCACCACGATCATCGTCATGCCGCTCGTCGCCAGGTCGCGCATGACGGCGAGCACGTCGCCGACCAGCTCCGGGTCAAGTGCACTGGTCGGCTCGTCGAAAAGCATCAGCTTTGGCTGCATGGCAAGTGCCCGGGCGATAGCGACGCGCTGCTGCTGGCCCCCGGACAGCTGGCTGGGATAAGCGGTCGCCTTGTCCCTCATGCCCGTCTGGTCGAGTAGCTGCTCGGCGAGAACGACCGCCTGGTCCCTGGGCATCTTCTTCACCCGGGTGGGCGCCTCGATCACGTTGTCCAGCACACTCATGTGCGGGAACAGGTTGAACTGCTGGAAGACCATGCCAATCTCGGCCCGTTTCGCGCTTATCTCCCGCTCGCGCAGCTCGTAGAGCCGGCCGCCGCGCTCCCGGTAGCCGACCAGTTCACCGTCCACCGACAGCCGCCCTGCGTTGATCTTCTCCAGGTGGTTGATGCAGCGCAGCAGCGTCGACTTCCCCGAACCCGACGGCCCGATGATGCAGACCACCTCCTGGCGGGCCACCTCGAAGTTGATGCCGCGCAGCACCTCCAGCCGGCCAAAGCTCTTGTGCAGGCCTTCCGCCAGCACCATGGGCTGGCCGGATGTCGCACCTGGCGGCGCCGAGGCATGAGCGCTCATCGATGTTGGCCTGTGGGCGGCAGTGGAGGCGCGGGCGGGGGCGCATGGAAGGTGGTCAGATAGCGCCAGATGCGCTGCCGCGGTGTGAGCGGCAGCTCACGGGCCGAGCCGCGGGCGAAGCGCCGCTCGACGTAATACTGACCCACCGTCAGCACCGAGGTGAGGATCAGGTACCAGATGCTCGCCACGATCAGCAGCGGAATCGTCTTGAAGTTGACCGAGTAGATGAGCTGGACGGCGTAGAGGAGCTCGGTGACCGTGATCACGCTCGCGAGGGAGGAGGTCTTGAGCATCGAGATGGTCTCGTTGCCGGTCGGCGGGATGATCACGCGCATCGCCTGCGGCAAGATGATCCGGCGCAGGGTCAGTCCCCGGCTCATGCCGAGTGCCTGGGCGGCCTCGGTCTGGCCGTGCTCGACCGACAGGATGCCGGCCCGGACGATCTCGGCCATATAGGCACCCTCGTTGAGGCCCAGCCCGAGGATGGCCGCGGTCAGCGGCGTGATGAAGCTGTTCGCGCTGGCGGTCACCCACGCGGGCCCGAATGGAATCCCGAACGAGATTTTCTGGTAGAGGAACGCGAGGTTGAACCACACGAGCAGCTGAACCAGGACCGGCGTGCCGCGGAAGAACCAGATGTACAGCCAGCTCGACCCGGACAGGAGCGGGTTGTCCGACAAGCGCATGACCGCGAGGATCACCCCGAGCGCGATCCCGATGGCCATGCAGACGACGGTGAGCAGGATGGTGATCTCCAGACCATCCAGGACCCGCCTGGACAGGAAGTAGCTCCGCACCACGCTCCAGTCGAACCGCGGGTTCGTCACCAGAGTGTTCACCAGCATCGCGAACAGCACGAGCACGACGACGGCCGCAACCCACCGCCCCGGGTGCCGGACCGGGACAGCCCTGATCTCCTCTGGCGGGCTGGCCCGTGCTGCGGTCTCGCCCGCCTGCGGCGTCGTCACGGTGTGCCTCGGCTGTCGCTCATCGCCTTCTGGATTAATGGTCGCGGCTGGTTAGCTGGTCGTTAGCTAATCGCGCCGTTGATCACCGGTGTGGTGATAGCTCCGGCCTGGATTCCCCACTTGTCGAGGATCTTCATGTACGCACCGTCCGCGATCAGGGTCTTCATGGCTGCCAGCACCGGCTTGGCCATCCCGTTGTTCTTCGGGATCGCGATCCCGTAGGGAGCGGTTCCGTAAGGCTGGCCAGACAGCTTGAAGCTGCCGCTGGACTGCTTCACCTGGAAGGCGGCCACTGGCGAGTCAGCCATGGCCACGTCCGCCCGCCCGGAGGACAGCGCTAGGTTGACGGCGTTCTGGTCGTTGAAGATCTCGACGCTGACGGCTGGTTTCCCCGCCGCTGTGCACTTTGTGGACTGAGCCGTGGCATCTGCCTGCTGGGTCGTTCCCTTTTCCACAGCGACCTTGTGCCCGCACAGGTCGGCCAGGGATGCGATGTTCGGCCCGCCACTGGCCTTGACGTAGAACGACGTGCCAGCCACGAAGTAGGTGACGAAGTCGACCGTCGCCTCACGCGCCTTAGTGTCGGTGAACGACGACATGCCCAGGTCGTACTTGCCCGATTGGAGACCCGGGATGATCGTGTCGAACGTCGCGTTGACCACGTTGACCTTGAGGCCCATCACCTGGCCAAGGGCCTTAGCCATGTCAGCGTCCATGCCCACGACCGTGTGGCCGTCGGAGGCGATGAACTCATTCGGTGCATATGTCGCGTCTGCGGCGACCGTGAGCGTCCCAGCCGACCTGATGCTGGCCGGGACCTGGGCCGCGATCGAGCTCACGGATGCTTGCGGTGTGGCCGACGGCGTGGGCGTACCTGACCCAGTGCCGCTGCTGCTGCACGCCGCGGCGAACAGGCCGACGGACAGGAATACCGCTGTCGCGGCAGAGAGTCTTGTCTGAGCAGAGAGTCTTGTCTGAATTTCGCGTATCTTCACGGGAACCACGCGCCCCCCCGGCGGATGAGCCTGATCATCGCCCTCTACCCAGTCTTAAGCTCTTCCTCCCCAACATCGCGGGATTCGCTCGCCTGGAACCAGTCGCGCTGCCTGGCGTGACTGCGTTGAGCCCGGTTAGTCCTCGGCGAGCAGGTAGCACGCGATCGCGGCGGCCGATGCGACGTTGAGCGAGTCGATACCACGGCTCATCGGGATCCGGACGGCCGCGTCAGCCGCGGCGAGCCAGCGAGTGGAGAGCCCGTCGCCCTCGCCGCCGATCAGCAACGCGAGCTTGCCGGCCGGCTCCACCGACCCGATCGGGATCGCCGCCGGGTCAGGCGTCAGCGCCAGCAGCCGGAACCCGGCCGCCCGCAGCTCGGCTAGTCCGCCACGCCAGTCGGCAAGTCGGCTATATGGCACCACGAACACCGCGCCCATGGACACCTTGACTGCCCGCCGGTACAGCGGGTCAGCGCACCGGGGCGCAAGCAGGACGGCATCGAAGCCCAGCGCCGCGACGCAGCGGAAGACCGCACCGACGTTCGTGTGGTCGACGATGTCCTCCAGGACGATGATCCGGCGGGCGTCGGCCAGCACTTGCGCCACCGTCGGCAACGACAGCCGCTGCATCGAGGCCAGCGCCCCGCGGTGCACCCGGTAGCCGGTGAGCTGCTCGGCCGCCTCAGCCGGGAGCACGTAGAGCGGCGCGTCGCTGGCGGCTGCCACGTCGGCGATGGTGGCCAGCTTGTCGGGCGCGACCAGGAGCGAGCGGACCGGGTATCCGGCGGCGATGGCCCGCCTGATCACCTTCTCGCCTTCGGCGACGAACAGGCCCTGTGCTGCCTCGAGGCTCCGCCGCAAGTGCACATCGGTCAGGCTGACGTAGTCGGCCAGGCGCGGATCGCCGGCGTCGCTCACTAGCACGGGATCGGCCATGGCACCAAGTCTGACGGCCGGGGCGGGCCAGGTGAGCCTCGGCCCGAATCGGACCGGCAGCGGGCGGCTAGCATCGCAGCCGGAGGTCAGCATGACTGATTCCCTGGCGGAGCTACACGAGCGCCGCGATTACGAGTGCAGGCTCACGCCCGATCGCGCGCTGGAATCACTTGCCGACGCGCACGACTTCCTGCGGGAACGGGGTCTGCTGACGCGCACCGCCGATTGCGCCCTGCCGAGCCTGTATGAGGCCTGTCATGAGGACCCGTATCAGGCAGGCGGCCGCGGGTTCGCGAGCTGGCCGGCCACCAAGTGGCCGTGGGCGCACGAGCTGTCCGAGCTGCCAGACGAGCATGTGCTGGACATCCACCGGGGCAAGAACATCCTCCTGAGCGATGAGCTGCTGGCGCTCGTCGACCCTGTCTGCCGCGCTGAACTGGCGCGGATGGAGCACGCGGAGCGGCCCTGCGAGCCGCCGTGCTGACACCGGAGAAGGACCTGGTCCGGTGGTTTAGCTGGCGCTGGCTGCTGCCGGCCGACCTCGCCGGCCAGCTTGTCGACCGCGGCCTCGCGGTGCGGCCGTCGCCTGGCTGGCTCGCTGCGCCTGCCTAGGTCGCTGTCCGGGGGAGTGAGCCTGCCCCGAAATACTTATATGTCTGGCTCACGGCCCCGGAACCCGTGAAAAGCTCACGGCAGGTTGGCGGTGGCGCGGTGGCGGCGCGATTACCAGGTAGCGCGGGCGCACTCGCGCAGGCGCGCGGCGGCGGCCGCGGAGGCGCCGACGTGATCAAGCCCGAGCAAGGCCGCGCCAGCGACCGGCGGCACATCGACGACGCGGATGTCAGCGCCGGGCAGACCAGTGGCCAGCTGCTCGGAGATGGCCTGGCTGAGCAACGGGTCGCGCGCCGTCATCAGGCTGCCGCCGAGCACGACTGGCACGCCGCGAGCCGTGAGCATGTCAAGGCGCCGGGCCGTTGCCGTCACCATCAGGCAGATCTCCGTGGCCTGTCGCAGCACGACGTCGCGAGCCACCTTGTCGCCGCGGCCCGCCACCTCAAACAGCAACGGCACCAGGCCGTGCAGCTCGGCAAAGCCGATTTTGCCGAAGTGCAGCCCGATGACGACGTCCTCGACGCGGTCCAGCCCGAAGTGCCCTGGCACCGCGGCGCGCAGTTCGGTGGCAGGGCCGCGGCCGTCCTCGGCGCGGACTGCCCACCACAGCGCTTCCTGGCCGAGATCACCGCCGCCGCCCCAGTCGCCGCTGATCGGCCCGAGCGAGGGAAACCTGACCGTCCGGCCGTCCGGCGCCACTCCAACGCAGTTGATGCCGGCGCCGCAGACGATGCCAATGCCCCAGTGGGCGCCGTCGTCGGCAAGGCCGGCCCGCAGCACCGCGAACGTGTCGTTCACGACCGTGCTAGTCGCCGACCAGCCCTGCGCCTGAATGAGCGCGCCGAGGTCGGCTTCCTCCTCCGGCAGGTCAGCCCCGGCCAGGCAGGCCGAGGTATGCGCCGCGACCCGGCCATCCGACCCGAGCCCGGCCGCGGTGGCAGCCTCGGCGACCAGCTTGGTCAGCACCTGTGTCATCCGCTCGGTGCCGATGCCCTGGTAGTTCGAGCCGCCGCCGCGGACCGATGCCAGCAGCGTCCCGTCGGCGGCGACCAGCGCCACGGCGGTCTTGGTGTTGCCGCCGTCGATGGCGAGCACCGCGCCCATGGCTCCGCGCTCCCCGCTGGCGCTGCCTGCTCCGCTCGCCCCGCTGGCGCCACTCGTGCCGCTCACCGGCCGGCGGCCCAGGGCAGGAAGACGGCGTTCTCGGCCAGCAGCCGGTCGGTCAGCTTCTCGGCCAGGTCGTACTGCCCGATCAGCGGGTGCGCCAGCAGGGCCGCCGCCACGCGATCACGGCCACCGTGCAGCGCCGCGTCCACCGCCAGTTCCTCGTACGCCGACACGTGCGCGATCAGGCCGCTCATCAGCGGCCTGACCGGCGCGACGGGGATGGGCACGGCTCCGCCAGATCCGATCGTCGACGTCACCTCGATCACTGCCTCATCGGCCAGGAACGGCAACGTCCCGTTGTTGCGCACGTTCACCACCTGCCGGTCGCCGGTGTCGGTGAGCAGCGACGCGAGCAGGGCCACCGCCGCCTCGGAGTAGAACGCCCCGCCCCGGTGCGTCAGCAGCTCGGGCTTGGTGTCCAGCGCGGGATCGGCGTACATCGCCAGCAACTGCCGCTCGATCTCGGCGACCGCCTGCGCCCTGGTCTCGCGGCCGCGCTCTTCCGCCACGACCGCATCGTGCGCCCAGAAGTACCGCAGGTAGTACGACGGCACCGCGCCGACATCGCGGGTCACCGCCAGCGGCAGCCCGGTGTGCCCGGCGATCTCCTCGCCGTGCGCGGCCAGCAGCGCGGGCAGCCGGTCAACGCCGTCGACGAGCGCGGCGCGCTCCCAGGTCAGGTGGTTCAGCCCGACGTGGTCAAGCTCGACGGCAGACGGCGACACGTCCAGCAAGGAGGCAAACAGCCGCTGGTAGCCGATCGCCACATTGCACAGGCCGATAGCCCGGTGCCCGGCGTCCAGTAGTGCCCTGGTCACGATGCCGACCGGGTTGGTGAAGTCGATGATCCAGGCGTCAGCCGCCGCGCGCGCCCGCACCCGCGCGGCCACGTCCAGTACGACCGGCACCGTGCGTAGTGCCTTGGCGAAGCCGCCGGCGCCGGTCGTCTCCTGGCCGATGCAGCCGCACTCCAGCGGCCACGTCTCGTCCCGGTGCCGGGTGGCCTGGCCGCCGACGCGCAGCTGGAGCAGCACGGCGCCCGCCCCGTCGACCGCGGCGTCCAGGTCCGAGGTCCAGGAGACCACAGCCGGGTGCCCGTACCTCGCCATGATCCGCGCCGAGAACGGACCGACCACGGACAGCCGCTCGGCATCCGGATCGACCAGGACCAGCTCGGTGATCTTGATGTCGCCGGTGAGCCTGGCGATACCGTCGACGAGCTCCGGACTGTAGGTCGAGCCACCGCCAACAACCGCGAGTTTCATTCAGAGCGCCTTCGCTAGAGATTAATGGGCCGGAAACTTAGAACGCATGCACCTCGGCGCCGGACTGCGCCAGATGGCAGGCCGCGTCGTGGCCGGGGGATAGCTCGAGCAGTGTGGGCGTGACCGAGTGGCATTCGGCGATCGCCACCGGGCACCGGAACCGGAACCGGCAGCCGGGCGTCGGGTCGATCACCCGCGGGGGCTCGCCCCGGTCGGTGTTGGCGCCCACCGTTAGCTCGGCCTTCGGGTCGGGCACCGCGGATAGCAGCAGCTGCGTATAAGGGTGCCGCGGTGCAGCTAGCACGTCCTCGACCGGCCCGGCCTCGGCGATCTGCCCCGCGTACATCACGATCAGCCGGTCGGCTGCGTACCGGGCGCTGGCGATGTCGTGAGTGATGTAGAGGATCGACACGCCCTGCTCGTCGCGCAGCTCCTTCATGAGGTTGAGCAGCCCGATCCGGATCGAGACGTCCAGCATCGACACCGGCTCGTCGGCCAGGATCAGCTTCGGCCGCATCGCGAGCGCCTGCGCGAACCCGACCCGCTGCCGCTGCCCGCCACTGAGCTCGTGTGGGTAGCGCTGCAGCACCTCCGCGCCCGGGTTGAGCCCGACCGCGTCGAAGACCCGCACGGCCTCGGCGAACCGCTGTTCCCCGGTCAGCTCGGGGCGGTGCAGCTTGAGCGCCCGCATGACCCCGTGCGAGACCCGGAAGACGGGGTTGAACGAGGCAAACGGGTCCTGGAACACCATGGGCACCAGGCCGCTGTAGCGGAGCTTCTCGCGCCGTGACCGGATCGCCGACAGCGGCTTGCCCTGGAAGTAGGCCTCCCCGCTGGTGGGCTTGTAGATCTTGGCGAGCACCCGGGCGACGGTGCTCTTGCCGCTGCCGCTCTCTCCGGCTATGGCGACGATCTCGCGCTCGCCGACCGTGAAGCTCATGTCGTCGACCGCGTGCAGGGTGCGGCGGGAGATGGCGTTGCCGATCTTGAAATGCCGGCTCATCCTGTCGACGCGCAGCAGCGGCTCCTGGCCGGGGCCGACGTGCGGAGGCCCGGGCTGTGTCTGCGACTCAGTCACTAAGAACCTCCGGGTCACTGAGAACCTGCGGCGTGTCGTACAGGAAGCAGCGCACCGAGGTGCCGTCCACCTGGAAGTCGGGGGGCGGGGCGGTCTCGCAGCGCGGCATGACCTTCGGACACCGGGGCGAGAATCGGCAGCCCGCCGGCAGCCTGGCCAGGTCGGGTGGGCTGCCCGGGATGCCGGTCAGCTGCACGCGCGGCCCCCGGATCGAGGGGAAGGCGTCCATGAGTCCGGCCGTGTACGGGTGATGCGGCTGGTCGAAGAGCTGCTGAGTGGGACCGACCTCGGATACCTGACCCGCGTACATGACCATCAGCCGGTCGGAAAAGTGTCTGACGAGCGACATGTCGTGCGTTACGAAGATGACGGCGAAGTGGTACTCCCGCTGCAGGTCCTTGATCTGGGCCATCAGCGAGCGCTGCGCCACCACGTCGAGCGCCGACGTGGGCTCGTCCATGATGATCAGCTCGGGGGTGAACAGCATCGCCATGGCTATCATCGACCGTTGCCGCATGCCGCCGGAGAGCTGATGCGGGTAGCTCTTGAGGTGGACCGGGTCGATGCCCACCATGTTGAGCACCTCGACCGAGCGCCGGTGGATCTCCTCCTTGGACGTCACGCCGTGGGCGCGCATGGCGTCCTTGAACTGGGCGCCGACGGACTTCACCGGGTTGAGCGCGTTCATGGCGCTCTGCATGACAACGGACATGTCCTTCCAGCGGACCGCAGCCAGCTCGTGCTCGGTGAGCTGGACGAGATTGCGGCCATTGAACGCCACGCTGCCACCGCTGATCTCCGCAGGCGGGTTGAGCAACTGGGCGATACCGAAGAGCAGGGTCGACTTCCCGCAGCCCGACTCGCCGACGATGGCCAGGAACTCGCCCGGCGCCACGTCGAAGCTGACGTTGTCGACCGCGCAGACGATGCCGCTCTCGAGGACGTATTCGACCGAGAGGCTCCGGATCTCCAGGACGGGGCCCTGCCGGAGCGGGCTGGCGAGGCCGTACTGGTCGTCAGCGAGCGCGTGCGCCATGGCTGGCAAGCCTCCTCTTGGTACTGGCCAGAGCGGCCTTGCGGGCCTTCGCCGCGGTCAGCGGGCGCAAGGCCGGGTTGCCGATCTCGTCGAAGGCGTAGTTGATGAAGGCGAAGGCGGCGCCCATCAGGGCAATGCAAGCCCCGGGCACGATCGCCCACACGTAGAGCCCGCTGCCGAGCGCGTTGTTTTGCTGTGCCCAGTACAGCGTGGTGCCCCAGCTCACGTTGTTGGCGTTGCCGAGGCCGATGAACTGCAGGCCGGAGCCTGCCAGGACCGCGTACAGGGCGTTGTTCAGGAAGCTGGCCAATAGCAGTGAGGTCATGGTGGGAAGGATCTCCACGACGATGATGTACAGGGGCCGCTCACCCCGGACCCGCGCTGCCAGCAAGAAATCCCGGTTACGCAGGGACTGCGCCTGGGACCGGAGCTGCCGGGCGGTGTAGGACCAGCCCGTGAAGGTCAGCACCAGGATGAGGACATTGTTGCCGGCACCGGGGAGGTAGGCGGCGATGATGATCAGTAGCGGGAAGATCGGGATCACCAGCAGCACGTCGGTGACGAAGTTCAGCACGCTGTCCCACAGCCCGCCGAGGTAGGCGGCCGCGACGCCGATCAGCATGGCCACGGCAGTGGTAAAAAGCCCGACCGCGAGGGCGAGGACGAGCACGTTGCGGGTGCCGTCGATGACCTGGGCGTAGAGGTCCCTGCCGAGGTTGTCCGTGCCCAGCCAGTGGGCGGCTGACGGGTGGGCGAAAACGTGGTTGCTGATCGTATTGGGGTCCTGGCGTGTGAGGAGGCCAGGGAACAGCGCCACGAATATGAAGACGGCCATGAGAACGACACCGATCGTGGCCTTCCGGTTGGTCCGGATCGCCTTCGTGATGCCGTGCAGCGCGCTCCACCGGTGCGGCCCGCTGATTGCTTCGGCCGGCTGGGGAAGTCCGGTCGTGGTGACGGGAATGGCCATCTTTACCCCGCCGTCCTGGTCCGTGGGTCGAGGATCGCCGTGGCGATGTCGGAGAGAAGGATCGCGACGAGCACGCAGACCGTGATGATCAGGAACAGCCCCTGCATGAGGGGGTAGTCGACATTGTTTACCGCGGTCAGCAGCATGTTCCCGACACCCGGATAGTTAAAGACGTACTCGACCAGGATTGCGCCACTGACGACGAATCCCAGCGACATGGCGAAACCGGTCAGGTTCGGCAGGATGGCGTTACGCGCCGCATAGCCGACCATGATCTTCGATGAAGGGAGGCCTTTAGCGCGTGCCATGCGCACGTAGTCCTCGGTCAGCGTGGTCACCATGGTATTGCGCATGGTGAGGACCCAGCCGCCGATGCTAGTGATCAGCAGCGTCAGCGCTGGCAGGATCGCGTACTCCAGGGCTTGGCCGATGAAGGTAAGGCTGAACGAAGGTGTGACGCCCAACGGATAGGCGCCATAGGAAGGCAGCGCTCCAAGGACCGAGGAGAAGATCAGAATCAGCATCATGCCAACCCAGAAGAACGGGATAGCGGTCGTGAAGACGAACAGCGGTGGCAACGCGCCGTCGAGGCGGCTCCCCCGGCGCCAGGCCGCGATGGCGCCGATCGCGGTACCGATGATGAAGGCGAGGATCGTGCTGATGCCGACGAGGCCGAGCGTCCACGGCAGCGCTTGCCTGATCAGCTGACTGACGGGCTCGCCGCCGTTCCCCACGGAGAGTCCCAGTTTGCCCTGGGCTGTGTTGCCGAAGTAGGTCAGGTACTGCTTCCAGATGCTCGCTGTGTTGTTGATCCCTAGCGAGCGTTCGATTGCCACCTCCTGGGCCGGCGTCACGTTGTGCAGCTTGGAGATGATGTTGTTGATGGGATTGCCTGGCATGATCCGCGGCAGGAAGAAGTTCACCGAGAGGGCAGCCCACAGCGTGAGCAGGAAGAAGCCGGCGCGGCGAATGATGAACCTCATAGTCGCCCGCGGCCTTTCGTCCCTCGTCCTCGTCGGTGTGGCATCGCCTGTGTCTCCCCTCGCATGACCGGATCGGGCACCGGGTGGCCGTGGTGGCAGCGGTACCGGCTCGGCACCACTGTCACCACGGCTTCCTGGCGATTGTTAGGCGGTGGGCTTGATGTTGAGCAGCACCCAGCCCCAGTCGGGATAGGCGGTCTGGCCCTGCGCGTACGGGTTCGCCGCGGTGGGCCAGCCACTGAACTGGGCGCTGTTGTACTGGTCCCAGGAGACGGCCGTCAGGACCGGGATGTACGGCACGTCCGCCAGCAGGACCTTCTCCAGCTTGGACACGATGGACTGCTGGGTGGTCAGGTCGTTGGTCATGCCATAGGCGGTGAACAGCGCGTCTGTCGCCGGGTTGCTGTACCGCCCGAAGTTGGTCGACGCGGCCTTCCAGATCGGTGCGGTGTTCCCGGAGAACAGCCACTGGCGCATTTCGAACTCAGGACCGGGACCGCTTGTCTGGTCGTTGATCCCGAGGTCGAAGTGGCCCAGGCTCATGTCGGAACTCCAAGCGTTCCCGCTCTCGTTGCGGGGCGTGACCTGGATCCCGACCTTCGCGAGTTGCTGGACGATGACGGTGCCGTCAGCCACCCAGTCCGAGTAGCCGCCGTTGTTCACCATGGTGAAGGCGAGCTTCTGGCCAGCGCTGTTTTCGCGGACGCCACCGACCATCTTGGAGTAGCCGGCCTGGTCCAGCAGGTGCTCGGCTTCCGTTGTGTTAAACGCGTAGTCGTTGTAGTACGACTGGGCCTGGGTCTGGTCCACCCAGCCGCCACTCCGGAAGGAGGCGGCGACGCCGTCCTGGGAGGCGGCCCCTTCACTGCCGGTCTCACCGATGGCGCCGACCTGGCCACGGTTGATCGCCAGCGCCATCGCCTGCCGGACCGTGACGTTGTCCAGCGGGCTGTTCTTCAGCCCCAGGTTGATGTCGAGGGTCACCGAACTCACTGACGGGGCCCAGTTGTGATAGGCGCTGGGGTTCTTGGCGATGTAGGTCTGACTGATGTTGGGGATGTACTGACCACCCCACTGGCACTGGCCGTTGATCAGGCAGTTGTTGCCGGTGGTGTTGTCGAGGTAGGCCGGCCACTCCACTGTCTTGACGGCGGGCTTACCTGGCTGCCAGTAGTGGGGGTTGGCCTTGTAGATGAGGTTGGTGGAGCTGCAGCTCCCGATCACGTAAGCGCCGGTGCCGACTGGGTGGTTGTCTGGGTAGGTCGGCATCTTGGACGCCGGGATCTTCGACCAGATGTGGGCCGGGAGTATGGGCTGCCGGCCGGCGGCGTAGTAGAAGTATGTCGGCGACGGCGCATCGAAGTTCAGCGTCACGGTGTCGCCCGAGGTGGTCACGCTTGTGAGCGGCCCGCCTTCGGCCTTCCACAGCGACTGCAGGTCCAGCGCACCATTCTCCTTCAGGACATTGAACGAGAACGCGACGTCCGCAGGCGTCAGCGGTGTTCCGTCGCTGAACTTAACGCCCTTGCGGATCGTGAAGGTGAGCGCCGTCAGATTGGGGTTCCAGCTGTATCCGGTCGCCAGCCACGGGTGGATTCCCTGACTGGCCTGCGTACCCGTCTGCAGCGCGTTCACGAACATCAACGGCTCGTAGATGACGCCCGTCTCGCTGGGGCCGCCTTCCGGCCAGTTCGTGCTGAGCGGGTTGAACTGGCAGTTCCAGTTCGCCCCGGTGACGTCGCTGATGATCAGCGGCTTGCTTGCCCCCCCGCCGGTGGTGCCGCCGCTGCCGCCGCTGCTGCTGCCGCAGCCCGCCACAACCAGCCCCGCGGCGGAGAGCGCCGCGGCGAGCGCGATAGTTCTATTGCGTCTCACGACCGTAGTCCTTCCTGAACTTGGTGGATGGAGACGTCAGCGCCCCGGATGGGCCGGACGTCGTCGGCGAGGTGGGCGCCGGGGAACTGCTGTACGTGGCCGCCTGCCGGCCTGCTGCCAGCACGGCGGCGATCGTTTTCTGGGGTCTCATGTTCTGGCCCTTTACGGGTGAGTTCTGCGCTGGGCGCTCAGGCTGGCCGCCCAGCGCATTAGCAGGAATGACGGAAGCCGTTCGGAGGGAGCCGACGGCGTGTCGGTGGCATGAGTTCTTGAATAATGCATGTTCATGCCAAATTGGCGATACTAATTGTGGTAGGCGCATTGTCTGAGCTTGTGACTGACTCGCTTGTGACTGACTCGGACTGACCGTCTGGGTGTGGGATATCCGTGGCAGCCGCCGACAGCACTGGGAGAATCCCGGTGGCGGCGTCGACTGCGAGGGCGATCGCGCCGAGTAGCGGTGCCTCGTGCGGGAAGTGCGCCAGGACCAGATCTGGCGGGTAGGGCACGCCGGCCTGCAATGCCTCCGTCAGCCGGGGCTCGATCTGGTGCCAGGACCTGGTCATCCCGCCGCCGGCCGAGATCCGGGCCGGGTTGACCAGGATCGCCAAGTTGACGACGTGAAACGCCAGCTCGTCGACGAAATCCGCGATCAGGCCGTCCAGGCCGCCTTCATCGTCGTCCTGGCGGGCGAATACGTCGGCCGCTGTGAGTACCCGGCCTGAGTTGCTGGCACGACGCTGTAGCGCCATACCGCTGACCATGTCCTCTAGCATGATCCGGCGCCCATGGGGCAGGCCGATATCAGCTTGCTTACGCAGGTTGTAGCCGATCTCTCCGGCCGCGCCGTCGCGGCCCGCTATGACCTGGCCGCCGATCACGATGGCGGCGGCGAGGCCGGTGCCGAGGTTGAGGTAAACAGCCGGATCGGCGCCGGCCAGCGATCCCCAGCGCGCCTCGGCCTGCGCCGCGGCCTTTGCGTCGGTCGCCATCTGGACCGTGGCGCCAGGGAACGCGGCCCGCAGCTCGCGGCCAAGCTCGAGCCCGTCCCAGTCGCTGATCACCGGCGCGAGCTCGACGCGGTCGTCAAACGGGATGCCGAAGGTCGCGACGCCGACCGCCGCGAGCCGCGCTCCGGAGGCGCTCTCGGCCAGCAGCGCCTTGGCGGTGCGCACCCCGTGGTCGAAGCTGACCCTGGCGCCGCGCTCGCCAAGGCTGTCGACCACGGCGGACGCGAGCTTGTTGCCCGTGAGATCGCAGACTGCTGCTGCGATCTTCGTGCCGCCGAAGTCGATGCCGAGTACGACTGGGGGATTGCGCATGCACGTCCTGATTACGGTGTTTCCTAAAATTTAGTTAGGACAGTATCCTAACTATGTACAGGCGACAAGCACGGCGACAAGCACGGTTAGGTCTCGCTTCGGTAGCGCTCGTGCCGGCAACCGAAGTCCGGGCGCGAAGGGCCCAACGTCGGCTGTGTGACCTGCAGTGCGAAAGGATATGAGCGTGATCGTCACGACATCCGCCGAGTCGGCCGAGCCCGCCGGGACGTCCGGTGCGCCGGTCCCGGCCAGCCCGGAAACGATGGATGTCGCCGACCGCACGGCCCTCGCACCGGCCGGTCAGCTCCGCCCGGGCCAGGCGGCCCGCCCTCAGCTGCTGCGAGCGCTGAACGAGCAGCTCCTGCTGCGGCACATCCGCCAGCTCGGCCGATGCTCGCGGGCAGAGCTCGCGCGCCTGTCGGGGCTATCGAAGCCGACGGTGTCGCTGGCGCTTGCCAACGTGGAGCGCTCAGGACTGGTGCAGGAGGCTGGCCAGCGGACCGGGGTGCCTGGCCGCTCGGCCGTGCTGTACGAGGTCCGGCCGGAGGCCGGATACGTGCTGGGCCTGGACATCGGCCACCAGTACTTGCGCGGCGGGGTAGCTAACCTTGCCGGCGAGGTGATCGCGCGGTCCACGCTCCGGACTAAGGCGTCGAGCACGAGCGGCCGGGTCGCCGAGCTCATCAGGCTGGCCGACGAGCTGTGCGCAGAGGCGGGCATCACCAGGTCCTCGGTCACCCAGACGGTCATCGGCAGCCCAGGCGTCTACGACCCACGGCGCAACGCGATCGCACTGGCAGGCGGCCTCGCGGGCTGGGGCAGGCCGGCCGTCCTGGCGGACCTGCGGGCCGCGTTCGGTCAGCAGCTCGTGGTGGAAAACGACGTGGATGCCGCGACGCTGGCCGAGCGCGAGCACGGCCACGGGCGGGAGGTCCGCACCTTCGCGTTCGTCTGGATCGGCACTGGCATCGGCATGGGCCTGATGATCGATGGGAACCTGCATCGCGGGGTGCACGGGGTAGCAGGCGAGATCGCCTTTATGCCGATCTCGGCAGGCCAGGGTTCGGATCCCGACGACGCTAGGCGCCGCGGCCAGCTTGAGGCCGCTGGCTCGGCGGCCGCCGTGGTTCGGGCCGCCCGCCGGACCGGCATGCGCGGCTCGGTGTCGGCTCGCCGGGTCTTCGAGGCCGCGGCGGCAGGCGACGAGCGGGCGACCACTGTCGTGGCGGATGAGGTGGTGCTGGTGGCCAGGGCCGTCTGCGCGGTCGTCACCGTGGTCGATCCCGAGCTTGTCGTGCTCGGCGGCGGCATCGGCCAGGCACCCGGGTTCGCCGCGGCCGTCGCCACAGAGCTGCGCAAGCTTGCGCCGGTGATGCCGGACGTCCGGGTGAGCGCGCTTGGCACGGAGGCCGTGGTGGACGGCTGCCTGGCGTCCGGGGCCGAGCTCGCCTGGCAGCGGCTCACCGCGCTGCTTCCGTAGCGGGATTCACCGGCTAAAGTCCTGTGGTGACCGCCGGTGATGATGCCCAGCCATGTGACGCATTGCCCGGTGACGCATTGCCAGGTGACGGCCTGAGCGGTGATGCCCTGAGCGGTGACGCCCAGCCCGGTACTTCTCAGCCGGGTGACGCTCAGCCCGGTGGCGCTCAGCCAGGGGCGCGCGCGACCCTGAGCCTGCCGCCGCCGGCATACTTGCGCTGGGAGATCATCGCGGTCTTCGCCGTCTCGCTCGGAGCCAGCGGCCTGAACGCGCTGCTCAGCCTCATCGGCTCGCTGCTCGCCAAGCAGTCCCTCACCAGCCAGCACGCGCTGCTCGTCGGCTCGCTGTCTTCGATTCGCTATTTCGACCTGGTGCTGCAGGTTGTCGGCATCGCCGAAGCGCTGACCCCGGTCCTGCTCGTGCTGTACCTGATGGCCAGGTCGGGGGAGCCGCCGTCGGTGATGGGCCTGGACACGAGCCAGCCGGGGCGCGACGTTGCCCGCGGCGCGGCCGTCGCGGCCGTGATCGGCGGGGCGGGCCTTGGCCTTTATATCGCTGCTTTCCACCTCGGCATCAGCCTCAACATCGTGCCCGAGTCGCTACCCAATGTCTGGTGGCGGATCCCCGTGCTACTGCTCAGCGCGGCGCACGACGGCATCCTGGAAGAGATCCTGGTCATCGGCTACCTGCTGCGGCGGCTCGATCAGCTGGGCTGGACGCCGTGGAAGGCGATCGTGGCCGCGGCCATCCTTCGCGGCTCGTACCACCTGTATCAGGGTTTCGGCGCGTTCGTCGGCAACGCCGTGATGGGCATCATTTTCGGCATCCTGTACCGCCGGTGGGGCCGCGTGACGCCGCTGATCATCGCGCACGCGCTGATCGACGCCGTGACGTTCGTCGGCTACGCGGCGCTCGTCGGCAAAGTGTCCTGGCTGCCCTGAGAGCCAGCTGGCGCGAAACCCAGCTGCCCTGAAACCCCGCTGCAGAGCAGGTCAGCGGCCGAGGCCAGCCAGTACCACCGCGCCCGGCAGGCTAGCCAGAGCCGCGCCCGGCAGCGTCAGCTTGGACCGGCGCACCCCGCTGCCGATGATGACCCGCGGGGTGTTCGCCACGGCCTCGTCCACATAGATGGGCCAGTCGGCAGGCAGCCCGATCGGCGTGATGCCGCCGTACTCCATCCCGGTGAGCTCGACCGCGGTCTCCATCGGGGCGAACGAGGCCTTGCGCACGTCTAGCTCCCGCTTGACCAGGCCGTTCACATCCGCCCTGGTCGTGGCCAGGACCATGCAGGCGGCCATCCGGGTCGCGCCCTCACGCCGCCCGGCCACGACGACGCAGTTGGCTGACTCGGTCAGCGCCACCTCGTACTGCTCGCAGAACGCGGCAGTATCCGCGAGCGCCGGGTCGATCTCGGCCACGCCAATCTCGTCAGTCGCGAGCTTGCCGGCCAGTGCGGTCAGCGCGTCAGCGACGGCCTCGGCGAGGAGGTCCGGGCGATCGAGGGCGGGAACGGCGGCGAGCCTGCCGATGTGCATCGTCACCCCGGCAGTCTAGGCCGATGTGCAGACCAGCCCGCGGGACCGGATCGACGGCATCGAGGCAGCCGACCACGTTCGCGATCGCGCCGTGGTGCGCCCGCCCAGTACGCGGCTGGCGCCGGGCCCGGCAGCCCGGCGCCGCTGGCCTCGTTAGCCGCTGCCGAGGCTGTCCAGTGTCCCGCTGCCCTGGTGCACGGTGCTGCTGCCCCTGGTGTACTTGATCGTCACCGTCGTGCCGGGCCTGAGCACGGACAGCGTGCTCTCGAGGTCCTGGAGGCTGGTGACGCTGTCGTTGTTGATGCCGACGATGATGTCACCTGCCTGGACGCCGGCGGTGGCCGCTGTGCCGCCGTTCTGGACAGCGAGGACAGCGACCCCGGCCGGCACGCCGGACGGGCTGGCGGCGGTTTGCGCCGTTATGCCCAGTGTCGCTCGGTCGGAGTTAGTGACCCTGCCGTTCTTGATCAGCTGACCGGCGATGTTCTTCACGGTGTTGCTGGGGATCGCGAACCCGATCCCTGCCGCCGCGCCGCCCTGATCGGGCAGCGTGGCTGCAAGCGTCGGCACTCCGATCACCTCGTCATTCAGCGCGACCAGGGCGCCGCCGCTGTTGCCGGGGTTGATCGCCGCGCTGGTCTGGATCGCAGCGGTGATGAGGGCATTGCCACTGCCCTGCTCACCGGTCCCGACTGTGCGGCCAGTAGCGGAGATGATGCCTTGCGTGACGCTGTCGGTCAGGCCGAGAGGATTGCCCATGGCCAGCACGATCTGGCCGATCTGCGCGTTGTCGGAATTGGCGAACTCGGCCGGCTTCAGGCTGCTGGCATCATTAGTGACCTGGACCACCGCCAGGTCGTCGGGCGCGAATTCGCCGACGACCTTGGCCGTCAGGCTCTTATTGCCGACCGACTCCTGGACTTTCACGGTCGTGGCGGTGCCGATGACGTGCTCGTTGGTGACGATGTCTCCGCTCGAGTCGTAGACGACGCCTGAGCCGGTCGAGTCACTCGTGGATATCTGCACGACGGACGGCAGCACATGACGTACCACCTGCTCGTACTGACTCTGAAGCTGGGAAGCCGAATTGCCGGTGAACCCGATGGCCGTCCCCGGGCTGCTGCTCGAACAGCCCGCGAGGACCGCGGCTGCGACGACGGCTGGCAGCGCGAGCCCAGGTCTGAGCAATCCACGCACTCGGGATCCTGACAACGAATGCATTGTGATTGCCCCCCGATGACGAACCCCCAACGCCCCCTATTCTGTCCACCATGTCCTTGACCGAATCACTGGCGCAAAACGTGGGCAGATCCGACATCACCGTTGGTGACGCGACTGCGCAGCGGCTCAGCCAGGAGCTGGCGGCCGGCACCCTGACTGCGGCCGAACTAACGGACTTCTACCTGGCCAGGATCGAGCGGCTGAACCCAGTCCTGCATGCCGTGATCACGGTGAGCGACGATGCTGCAGCCGAGGCAGCCGCGAGCGACGCACGCCGGGCGGTCGGAGCGGCCCGCGGTCCGCTGGACGGAATCGGTGTCCTCATCAAGGACAACGTGGCGGCCGCCGGCATGCCTGCCACGGCGGGCTCGCCTGCGCTGCAGCGCGCCGCGGCGGCCGATGCCTTCGTGGTCGGCCAGCTGCGGGCGGCCGGAGCCGTCATCCTCGGCAAGGCGAACCTGTCGGAGTGGGCGAACTTCCGCTCCCGGCCGTCCTCGAGCGGGCTCAGCACGCTGGGCGGGCAGGCAGTGAACCCGCATGGGACGGGCCGGAGCCCGTCGGGCTCGAGTTCAGGCTCCGCGGTGGCCGTGGCGGCTGGGCTAGCCCCGCTCGCGGTCGGCACCGAGACCGACGGCTCGATCGTCTCGCCCGCCGGCGCCTGCGGCGTAGTGGGCATCAAGCCGACGCTCGGCCTGGTCAGCCGCAGCGGCATCGTGCCGATCTCGGCGATACAGGACACCGCTGGGCCGATGACCAGGACCGTCGCCGATGCGGCGGTGCTGCTGACCGCGATAGCCGGGCCCGATCCGGCCGATCCGACAACCGAGGCCGCGGCCGGGCACGCAACCGACTACACCACGTTCCTTGACCCGACCGCACTCGATGGGGCGCGGCTGGGGGTGTGGCGGGCCGGCTCGACGCCGGCCGACGCGGCGACCGCGGCCGTGCTCGAGACCAGCATCGCAGCCATGCGCCACCAGGGCGCCCAGCTGATCGACCCCGTCGACCTGGCGGACGCGGACAAGATGGGCGACGCTGAGTTCGCGGCCCTCACGCACGAGTTCAAGCACGACATCAACGCCTATCTAGCCGGACTCGGGGGCGAGCATCCTGCGGACCTGGCGGGGCTGATCGAGTTCAACATCCGGAACGCACCCGAGGTGCTCAGCAACTTTGGTCAGGAGCTGTTTGAGCAGGCCGAGGCGACCAGCGGTGACCTGCGCGAGGCCGGCTACCGCGAGGCACGATCGGCGGCCAGCCGGATCGCCCGGGGCGGCCTGGACGCGGCATTCAGCGATTTCAACCTCGACGCGGTGATCGCGCTGACCGGGCACCCAGCCTGGCTCACCGACCACGTGCTCGGCGACTACCACGGGTGGGGAACGTCGGGCCCGGCGGCGGTATCCGGGTACCCATCGATCACGGTGCCGGCGGGGCTGGTCAGCGGGCTGCCGGTCGGTGTGTCCTTCATCGGGCCCGCCTGGAGTGAGCCGCGGCTGATCGCCCTGGCGCATGGCTTCGAGGCAGCCCGATCGGGCGGCGCCATCTGACGACCCTGCCGCACTGCCGGCAACCGCTCTAGCCTGGCTGCTATGGCCTTCTTCGACGTGCCACCGCTGGCGGAAGACGACTTCGACCCAGAGCCGGACGTGATACCCGAGGCCCGCTGGCTTGGCGGGCTCGTGCCCCTGGCGGAGCTCATCGGGTTCTCCCGGGCGCCAGCGGGGCGACCGGCAAGTGCGGCCGGACTGGATGACGCCGGAACGTCTGAGGTCGGAGCGGGTGACCAGGCCAGCGAGTAAATCGGGTACCCGGCAGGGATAATCTGGCGCCCATGGATTCGTGGGCCCCAGTTGACGTACCCGATCTGCCCGGATCGGGCCCCCAGCCGATGATCTGGGATACGCCCAGTGGCGCACTGGCTGCGGCGGCGCCGGGCGGCACGGCGACCCTGTACGCCTGCGGTATCACCCCGTACGACGCCACCCACATCGGTCACGCGGCCACGTTCCTTGCCTGGGACTTGCTTGTCCGTGCGTGGCTCGACGCGGGGAAGCGGGTCACCTACGTCCAGAACGTCACTGACGTCGACGATCCACTGCTCGAGCGTGCAGACCGGGACGGCGAGGACTGGCGCGAGCTCGCCGCCCGCGAGATTGCCCTCTACCGGTCCGACATGGCCGCGCTTCGGTTGCTTCCGCCGGCGCAGTACATCGGCGCGGTCGAGGCGATGCCGCTGATCGAGGAGTTCAACAGGACGCTGGCGGACCGCGGCTCCCTCTACGAGGTCGACGGGGATGTGTACTTCTCCCGTGCAGCGGACCCCGCCTTCGGCTCGGTATCGCGGCTGGACACCGACACCATGATCCGGCTGGCCGCCGAGAACGGCGGCGATCCCGCCCGGCCCGGCAAGAAGGACCCCGTCGACCCGATGGTCTGGCTTGCCGAGCGGCCCGGCGAGCCGTCCTGGGCGTCGAAGCTCGGCAGCGGCAGGCCAGGATGGCACGTCGAATGCGCGGCCATCGCGACGCACTACCTGGGCCGGACGTTCGACGTCCAGGCGGGCGGCCGGGACCTCATCTTCCCGCACCACGAGATGAGCGCTTCGCACGCGCGCGTCGCACTCGACGGGACGGGCGAGCCGCCGTTCGCGCGCCGGTACGCGCACGCTGGGATGGTCAGGCTCGACGGCGAGAAGATGTCAAAGTCGCGCGGCAACCTGGTATTCGTCTCGAAGCTGCTCGCGGCGGGCACCGACCCGATGGCGGTGCGGCTGGCCATCATCTCCCACCACTATCGGGCCGACTGGGACTGGACCAGCGAGGGCCTGACCGTGGCAGCGGAGCGGCTTGCGACCTGGCGGTCGGCCGTCGCGGCTAGCGGGGACGGTGCCGAAGTCTACGGCGCTGGGGCCGGCGCCGGGGTTTACGGCGCCGAAGCCAACGGAGCCGGCGAGTTCGCTGATGCCGGTTCTGTCGTGCTGGCGGCGCTCAGGCAGCGTCTCGCCGACGACCTGGATACGCCGGGAATGATCGCGGTGCTCGACGAATGGGCTGCCGCAGCGCTGGCTGGGCGCGCGCCTGGCTCGGCCGCACTCGTCCGGCGGGCCGTTGACGCGCTGCTCGGCATCGCGCTCTGAGCCTTGGCGTTTTTGAATGTGGGCGCCGTCGAGGCGCAAATCGAACTTATCAGCGTATAAGCAGCGGATAGGCGCCACCTGAAGGCGGAGAGCCGAAACGCGTGTACCTCAGGTACGAAATATTCGTACCTGAGGTGCAAACGTTGGGCTGGCTTGGCCGCCGAATGGTGCATACCACGCGAATCGCGGGGCGGCTGGGCCGCCGAGCTGCCTGACAGGCGGTCCGCGGGTCGATCAAGCGCGCAGGACGATGCTCCGCCGGTCCGCAGGGATGCCCAAGTGCCGGCCTGCGGCCGATCGCGGCACACAGCACGCCGGGTCCATCGGGTCCGCCGGTCAGCAGGGTCCGCCGCGCCCGGTTCGGCAGCTCCAAGCCATGCCGGGCGCTCAGGCCGGGGTCAACGCATTTTCCGCGGTGGCTGTGCACCGCTTCCGTCGTTGTCCACCGCCGTTCGCGAGCGGGGCTTGACCCCGCGCAGAACTCAGATGCTTACTGCATGACGAATAACGACCGAGCGGGTGACAGTTCCCCGCGTACGTACATGGCCACGCCCGCGCGCCCGGCCGGCTTGGTGGGCAAGGTGCAGCTGCGCGCCGGCACGCCGGAGGCCGTCCTGGCCGTGGTCCCCCACATGCTCGGCTTCTATCCGAGCCGCAGCCTCGTCGTGCTCGGCCTCGGCGACCGCAACCGGGTCGTGGTGACCTTCCGGTACGACCTGCCGGATCCTTTCGACTACGACCTCGCCAGGGACATCGCCCAGCACGCCGACTTTGTGCTCGGTCGCGAAGGAATCAAGGCGGCGCTGCTGGTTGGGTACGGGCCCGAGGAGCTAGTCAATGGTGTCGCCGCCATCACGTCGGCCCGGCTCTGCAACGGCGGCGTGGACGTGCCCGAGGTGCTGAGGGCCGACTCCGGCAAGTTCTGGTCGCTGCTCTGCGACGATGTCACCTGCTGTCCGCCGCAGGGAAGGTCTTACGATCCCGGCTCCCATCCCGCGGCCGCCACGTTGACGGAGGCAGGCCTGGCAGCCCATCCTGACCGCGACGCGCTCGCCCGCACGATACAGCGACCCGCCGGGTCGGCTGATCGAGTCTCGCGGGCCACCGTCCATGCTCAGCTGCGGCTGGCCCAGCTCGTCGACCTTGGCGGGGCCGAGGGAGACCGTGATCCTAAGTTGCGGGCGACGCGGACTGGGCGCAAGGAGATTCAGCGGGCCATCCGCCAGTACCGGTCCGGTGGCAGCATCGCCAGCATCGAGCACCTGGCCTGGCTGGCGGTCCTGCTCGCCGATATCCGGGTCCGCGACGACGCGTGGGCACGGATGGACCCAGCGCACCGACAGGCTCATTGCCGGCTGTGGACCGACGTGCTCCGTGGCGCAGCGCTGGATTTCGTGCCGGCACCAGCCTCGCTGCTTGCTTTCACCGCATGGCAGTCCGGCAACGGCGCACTCGCGGCTATGGCCGTAGATCGGGCCCTGGTCGCCGACCCCGGCTACTCGATGGCGCAGCTGCTTGCCGGCGCGGTCGAGGCCGCTCTACCGCCGTCGGCGGCGCGGATGCCGATGAGTCCTGCAGCCGTGGCGGCCAGTTATGCGCCGACCCCCGGCGAAGGTGGCAGCCGCACATCGCCGCTACCGCGAGCCGGCGGCTCGCGCCCGACGGCATCGTCGAAGCGACGGGCTGCCCCCGCTCGCAGACGCGGCCGTCGTCGCAGGCCGGGTACCGGCCGGCGGCGGTCCGGCGGCGCGCCGAGCGGGGCCCGGGTGAGGTCGGCCCCAAGTGATGTCGGGCCGGGGTGAGGTCGGACCGGGGTGAGGTCGGACCGGTGACGGTGAACGTCGGGACCGCGTGATGTCGGGCGTGGATGACGTCGGCTAGTGACCGATGGCCGACTCGGTGACGGCTTCCTGGCCGTCGGCGAGGACAAGCGGCGCGAGCAGGCTGCCTTCCGGATACCTGAGCGCGGCCGGGGGCAGGCCGGCCGGGCGGCCGCTGAGCAGCACTCGGACTGTGCCGGGCCCTCGGCCCTGGCCGTAGGCGGTGGCCGGGACCCGGCGCAGAGCCTGGGCGGCGACGGCAGCTGCCGAGCCGAACGTCACCGCACCCGGGACGGCCTGGCTGATCCGCTCGGCGGCCAGTTCGTACTCGGTGCAGCCGAGCACGACGGCTTCGCAGCCAGCCGGGGTCTGCGCGGCCGCGGCAGTCACGGCGGCGGTCGTGGCCTGCTCGTCCCCGGCGTCGATGGCATCGGCCAGGCCGGGGCAGGCTACCGGCGTGACCGACGCGGACCCGCCGAACTCGGCGATCAGGCGCTGCTGATAGGAGCTGGACGTGGTCGCTACGGTGGCCCAGATGGCCACGTTCCGATGGGCGGCTGCGGCCGGCTTGATGGCCGGCACAGTCCCGATGACGGGTATGCCCGGCTCGAACTCGGCCCGGAGCGGCTCAAGGGCATGCACCGAGCCGGTATTGCAGGCCATCACGAGCACGTCTGGCTCATACCGGGCGGCCGCCCGAGCGCAGAGTAGGGCTCGCTCGGCGATCCCGGCGGGCGTCCGCGGGCCCCAGGGCATCCCGTCCGGATCGCAGGCGAGCACGAGATCGGCATCCGGCCACATCCGATGCAGCGCTGCCGCGGCGGCCAGCAGCCCGATCCCGGAGTTGATCAAAGCGATTCGCATCAGCCAACTTTATGAGAGGGCCAGACTTGGCCAACATGACGACTGGCATCGAGGTTCGCGCATGACGACTGGCATTGAGGTTCTACGGTCCGCGTTCGCCGAATCCTGCGACACGCTGCGGCGCGTCCTGGACGGAGTGAGCGCAGAGGAATTCTTCTGGGAGCCCGTCGGCGGCTGCTGGACTGTCCACCGCAGATCGCAGGATCGCGGGGTGAGCGTCGAGGGCAGCGGCGAATGGGTGCTCGACCACGAACCGTCGCAGCCGACGCCAGCACCTTTCACCACCATGGCCTGGCGCACCGTGCATATCGCCGGCATGAACTACCTGTACTGGGATTATGCGTTCGGATCGGCCTCGCTGACCTTCGACCTCGAGCTGCCGGGCGACGTGGCCGAGGCGACGGACTGGCTGTTTGCCAGTCATGAGCCGATCATGGACGAGCTGGCGGCGATCACCGATGCGGACCTGGATCGGATCGTCCCGGCCAACTCGGGGGAGCAGTGGCCGATGCACCGCGTCTTTGCCACCGTCATCAACGAGCAAGTGCATCACGGGGCGGAGATCAGCATGCTGCGCGATCTGTACCGGTGCCGGGACTCGCTGGCGACGCGGCGCTAGCGGAGGGCTGGCGCTAGGGGAGGGCTGGCGTTAGGGAGGGCTGGCGTTAGGGAGGGCTGGCAGGCCGTCGATGCTGACAGCGTTCTTCTCCGCCCGGTAAGCGGCGAGCTCGGCGGCGGACATCTTCTCGTTCCACCTGTCCAGCACGTCACGCTCTTCCTTCAGTTCCATCACGGGTACGGCATAGCCGCAGGAGTCAGCGATCCGGAGCACGTCCACGACGATGATCGACCGCTCGCTGCCGGCCGGGTGGCCAGCGAATGTGCCGGCCGTGCGCGGGAAATGTGCCGCCAGGTCGTCCCACCGCGGCTCGCCAGGCAGCACGACCTCGCCGGTCCCGTACAGCCGCAGAATCTTGGCCGTGCGATCGAATGAACAGAACATGATCGTTATCTGCCCGTTCTGACCCAGATGCGCTATCGTCTCAGCGCCGCTGCCGGTCAGGTCGAGGTACGCCACCGTCCGCAGCCCGAGCACGGCGAAGGTGTCCTGGCAGCCCTTGGGGGAGAGGTTGACATGCCCTCCTTCACCGCTGCTGCTCAGGCAGGGAGCAGTGGCCACAAAGAAGACAGATTGCCTGGCGATAAACTTCGTGAGCCGTTCGTCTAGTTCGGGGTACAGCTTGCCCATGATGCCCTCCTGGATGCATTCTGCGACGAGCTAGCGCTAACGGGCCAAATTCAAGGAGGCGGTGTGACCGACATCACGACTCAGGTCCGGCCGGGCTCCCCGCTGGAGCGGCACCGGGAAGCTGTCGCCGCGATCCAGCAGGCGTATCAGGCTATCCCGGCAGGCAGCCCCATCCGGCTGGCGAAGCGCACCTCGAACCTGTTCAGGTTCCGCGCCGAGACAGCCGGGACGGGACTCGACGTGTCCCAGTTCGAACACGTGATCTGCGTCGACCCGGAGACCAGGACCGCCGTCGTCGGCGGGATGACCACTTACGAGGACCTGGTTGCCGCTACGCTCCGGCACGGGCTCATGCCGTTCGTGGTGCCCCAGCTCAAGACCATCACCCTCGGCGGCGCAGTATCGGGCCTCGGCATCGAGTCCACCTCGCTGCGCAGCGGAATGCCGCACGAGTCAGTCCTGTCGATGGAGATCCTGACTGGCGACGGCCAGGTCGTCACCGCGACGCCCGATAACGAGCACGCGGCGCTGTACCGCGGCTTCCCGAATTCCTACGGCACGCTCGGCTACACGCTCTCGCTGACGATCGAGCTCGAGCCGGTCAAGCCGTACGTGCACCTGCGGCACTTCAGGTTCACCGACCCGGCCGAGTGCTTCGCGGCCGTCGCCCAGGTCGCGGCAGACGGCAGCTACGGCGGGCACCGGGCCGATTTCATCGACGGCACAGCCTTCGCGCTGGACGAGATGTACCTCACAGTGGGGGCATTTAGCGACGTCGCGCCCTGGCGCAGCGACTACACCCGGGAACGGATCTACTACCAGTCCCTGCGCGGACCGCAGGAGGACTTCCTCACCATCGCCGACTATCTATGGCGGTGGGACACCGACTGGTTCTGGTGCTCGCGGCCGTTCGGCGTGCAGCGTCCTATGATCCGGCGACTGTGGCCGCGGCGCTACCGTCGCTCCGACGTGTACCGCAAGCTGGTCGCCCTGGACCGCAAGCACGGCTTCACTCGCGCGCTCGATGCACGCCGTGGCCTGCCCGACACCGAAATGGTGATCCAGGATGTCGAAATACCCGTGGCTGAATCGGCCACGTTCCTTGAATATTTTCTGACCGATGTCGGCATGTCCCCGGTCTGGATGTGCCCGCTGCGCTTGCGCGGGGACCTGACCTGGCCGCTGTACCCGATGCGGCCGGGCCAGGTGTACGTGAACTTCGGGTTCTGGGGCACGGTCAAGCTGCCGCCCGGTGCACGGGACGGGCACTTCAACCGGCGCGTGGAGGACAAGGTGACCGAGCTCGGCGGGCACAAGGGGCTGTACTCGACGTCGTTCTATCCGAAAGAGGAGTTCTGGGCGCAGTACAACGGCCCGGAATACGCCGAGCTTAAGCGCACTTACGATCCGCAAGGCCGGCTCGCCGACCTCTACGAGAAGTGCGTCCGCGGCGTCTGAGCACACTCACGGGCGCAGTCACAAGCGCACACCACGAGCACAAGAAGTAACGAAGGAAGCGAACGAAAAGAGGTCACAGATGGCTCTGGCCGAGGTATTCGAGCGGGTAGCGGGCCCGGATGCCCCAGTCGGTTTCCAGGCGTTCGACGGGAGCACGGCAGGGGCCGGAGATTCGCCGATCAAGATCACGGTGAAGTCGCCGACGGCGGTGGCGTACCTGGCGCAGGCGCCAGGCGCGCTCGGCCTGGCGCGCGCGTACGTCTCGGGTCACCTGGACGTGGACGGTGACATGTACGCGGCACTGGCGCGGATGGCGCACGCGCAGCAGCTCGACACGAGCCTTGCCGACCGCATCAAGCTGCTGCGCAGCCTCGGCGGCGCGAAGGTGCTGGTGCCGCGGGTTCCGCCGCCGCCGCAGGAGGTCCGCGTTAATAGCCGGTGGCTGTCCGGCCGGCGTCACTCCAGGCAGCGAGACGCTAGCGCGATCTCGCATCACTACGACGTGTCGAACACGTTCTACGAGTGGGTACTCGGCCCGTCCATGGCCTACACCTGCGCGTGCTACCCGACGCAGGAGGCGTCGCTGGAGCAGGCACAGGCGACCAAGTTCGACCTGGTGGCGCGCAAGCTCGCGCTGAAGCCGGGGATGCGGCTGCTTGACGTCGGCTGCGGCTGGGGCGGCATGGTGATGCACGCTGCACGCGAATACGGGGTGCAGGCGCTCGGGGTGACTTTGTCAGCTGAGCAGGCATCGTGGGCCCAGGCTGCGATCAAGGAACGCGGTCTGTCCGACCTCGCGGAGGTCCGGCACCTCGACTACCGCGAGGTCCCCGAGACCGGGTTTGACGCGGTGAGCTCGATCGGGCTCACCGAGCACATCGGCAAGGCCCAGCTGCCCGGCTACTTCCGGTTCCTGTCCGACAAGCTGGTGCCGCAGGGCCGGCTGCTCAACCACTGCATTACCCGGCCGGACAACACTGGCCCGGCGCGGGTTACTGACGGCTTCATTTACCGGTACGTCTTCCCCGACGGCGAGCTCGAGGGTCCCGGCTACCTGATGTCGGTCATGAACGACAACGGATTCGAGGTCCGGCACACCGAGAACTTGCGCGAGCATTACGCCAAGACGCTGGCGGCCTGGTGCGCGAACCTCGACGACCACTGGGACGAGGCGGTCGCTGAGGTGGGCGAAGGCACCGCGCGGGTGTGGCGGCTGTACATGGCCGGGTCGCGGCTCGGCTTCGAGCGCAACCAGATTCAGCTGCACCAGATGCTCGGCGTGAAGCTCGGTGCGGATGGCGCGGCGGGGATGCCGCTGCGGCCCGACTGGGAGCCAGCCAGGCAGTTCTGATGGCAGACACCCCGCCGTGCCGGTACGCCTCACACGCGGGCTGACTCGGCGGGCCGCGCTGACGCACGTCGGCGGGCGGTTAGCCGGCCACGGACCGGTAGCTGTCCGCCACGGTGAACGCCAGGTCGAGCGCCTGGCTGCGGTTCAGCCGAGGGTCGCAGGCGGTCTCGTACCGCTGGTGCAGGTCCTCGGCGATGATCTCGTAGCTGCCGCCGACGCACTCGGTCACGTTGTCGCCAGTGAACTCGATGTGGATCCCGCCGGGATGGGTGCCGATACGCCGGTGCACATCGAAGAACCCCTGGACCTCATCCAGCACGTCGTCCAGCCGCCTGGTCTTGTGCCCGCTCGGCGCCTCGAAGGTGTTGCCGTGCATGGGGTCGCAGATCCACGCGACCGGGATGCCCTCGGCCTCGACCGCCTCGACGATCGGCGGCAGCAGGGTGCGGATCAGGCCGGCGCCGAGGCGGGTGATGAGCGTCAGCCGTCCCGGCTCACCGTCCGGGCTGAGCTTGCGGATCAGGGCCCGCACGCCGTCTGGAGTGGCCTGCGGGCCGACCTTGAGGCCGATCGGATTGCGGATGCCGGCCGCGAACTCGACGTGCGGCCCGTCCAGGGCCCTCGTCCGCTCGCCGACCCAGAGGAAGTGCGCCGACAGGTCGTACGGCAGACCAGTGCGCGAGTCGATCCGGGTGAGCGCCTGCTCGTATGGCAGCAGCAAGGCCTCATGGCTGGAGTAGAACTCGACGGTTCGCAGCTCGCTTGGGTCAGAGCCGCAGGCCCGCATGAACGACAGCGCCCGGTCGATCTCGCCGGCCAGCCGCTCGTAGCGCTCACCGGACGGGCTCTGCCGGACGAAGTCCTGGTTCCAGGCGTGCACCTGGTGCATGTCGGCGTATCCGCCGGTCGTGAACGCACGGCACAGGTTCAGCGTCACGGCGGCGCAATGGTAGGCGCGCAGCATCCGGTCCGGATCGTGGGCTCGCGACGCGGGCGTGAAGTCGAATCCGTTGACCGCGTCACCCCGGTAGGCAGGCAGCTCGACGCCATCCCTGACCTCTGTCGGCCGCGACCTGGGCTTGGCGAATTGCCCGGCCAGCCTGCCGATCTTCACGATCGGCACGCTCGCGCCGTAGGTCAGCACGACGGCCATCTGGAGGATGGTCTGCAGCTTTGCCCGGACGGCGTCGGCGGTCGCGCCAGCGAAAGTCTCGGCGCAGTCGCCGCCTTGGAGCACGAATGCCTCGCCGCGGGTGACGGCGGCCAGCCGCTCGCGCAGGAGGTCGCATTCGCCGGCGAACACCAGCGGCGGCAGCCCGGCAAGCTCAGCGATGACCTGGTCGACGCGGGCCGGATCCGGCCAGTCTGGCTGCTGCGCTGTCGGCGATGCGGCTGGCAGGCAGACAGACAGCTCAGGAGGGCGCACGAACCTCACGGTACTCACCGGATGCGAACGCAATGCGTGGCGGGGGAGAATAGGCCGGTGGAATCCGCGAGCAACGCCGGCCAGCGCCGGGACATCATCCTGCTCGGCTCGACCGGGTCGATCGGGACGCAGGCTGCCGACATCATCAGCCGCAACCCGGACCGCTTCCGGCTGACCGGCATCGCCGCCGGCGGCGGACACCCTGAGCTGCTGGCCAGGCAGGCAGTCGAGATGGGCGTGGACGTCGTCGCGGTGGCTAGCCCCGCGGCGGTGCCGGACCTGCGCGCCGCGCTCGCGGCTGCCGCCGGCTCGGCTCACGGCGCCCGGCGCAAGCTGCCGGAAGTGACCGCGGGCGCCGATGCCATCGCCGAGCTAGCCGCCCAGCCGTGCGACGTCGTGCTGAACGCGGTCACTGGCGCCGTCGGCCTGGGCGCCACGCTTGCCGCCCTGCGGGCAGGCCGGGTGCTGGCGCTGGCGAACAAGGAGTCCTTGATCATGGGCGGCTCGCTGGTCGCAGGCCTCGCCGCCCCCGGCCAGATCATCCCGGTCGACTCCGAGCATTCTGCGATCGCGCAGTGCCTGCGCGGCGGCCGCGCCGCCGAGGTGAGCCGGCTCATCGTGACCGCTAGCGGCGGTCCCTTCCTGCACCGGACCAGGGCCGAGCTGGTGGACGTAACCCCCGCGGAAGCGCTGGCGCATCCGACCTGGACCATGGGTCCGGTGATCACCGTCAACAGCGCCACGCTGGTCAACAAGGGCCTGGAGCTCATCGAGGCGCACCTGCTGTTCGGCATCGGCTTCGACCGGATCGACGTCGTGGTGCACCGGCAGTCGGTGATCCACTCGATGGTCGAGTTCACCGACGGTTCCACGCTGGCCCAGGCGAGCCCCCCGGACATGCGCATCCCCATTGCCCTGGCCCTCGGGTGGCCCGAACGGGTACCGGACGCCGCGGCCCCAGTGGACTGGACGAAGGCCCATACGTGGACCTTCGAGCCGCTCGACGAGGAGGCGTTCCCGGCCGTCCCGCTGGCCAGGCAGGCCGGCGCAGCCGGCGGAACCGCCCCGGCCGTCTACAACGCCGCGAACGAGGTATGCGTGGCCGCGTTCCTGGCCGGGCAGATCCCGTTCGCGGGAATCGTGGACACGGTAGCCCAGGTAGTCTCGGAGCATCACAACCCACCCGGTGACGCCGTGGAGCTGGCGGATGTGCTCGCCGCCGACGGCTGGGCCAGGGATCGCGCACGAGAGCTGACGGGGAAGCAGTGAGCGAAGATTCAGGCAGGGAACGGGCACCGGGGAAGGAGACGCCGCTTAATGGACCGCAGCGGGCATGACGGACACGGCCTTGCCGCGCTTAGGCAGCTCCGCACCTGGATCGTGATCGCCGCCGTCGTGGCAGCCCTGCTGGTACTCGGCCACCGGCACCTGGCATTCATCCTTGGCGTGCTGATCTTCGTCGTGGCCCTGCTCTTCTCGGTGATGCTGCACGAGCTCGGGCACTTCCTGACTGCCAAGAAGTTCGGCATGCGGGTCACTCAGTTCTTCGTCGGATTCGGACAGACGCTGTGGTCGACGTTCCGGGGCGAGACCGAGTACGGCGTCAAGGCGCTCCCATTCGGCGGCTTCGTCAAGATCACGGGCATGACGTCGATCGAGGATGTCGACGTGGCGGATGAGCCGCGCTCGTTCCGCCAGAAGCCGGGGTGGCAGCGCATCATCGTGCTGGCGGCAGGCTCCTTCATGCACTTCGCGCTTGCCCTGTTCCTGTTCTTCCTGCTCGCCATCGGGGTCGGCCAGGCCTACAACAGCAACCAGATCTCGTCTGTGGCGGCATGCGTGCCGGCCAGCGCGAAGGCGCTCAACAGCGCTAACCCGTGCGGTGGCCACGTGGCCAAGTCCCCGGCCGAGGTGGCGGGCCTGAAGCCGAACGACAAGATCATCTCGGTGACCGGGCAGCCGGTCGCAAACTGGGACCAGCTCAGAACCGTGCTGAAGTCGCAGAAGGCCGGCGTGCCCGTCCCGGTCGTGGTCGAACGTCAGGGTCGCGACGTTCACCTCGATGTCACGCTGGCGGCGATCCCAGGCCGCTCCGTTCCCTATCTCGGTGTGACGCCTGCCGTCCAGTACCAGCGCACCAGCTTCGTTGGCGGGGTGTCCTACGCCGGAGACCAGTTCGCCAACACGCTGACGTCCTCGGCCTCGGCCATCGGCAGGCTGCCGAGCGCCATCCCTGACCTGTTCGCCAAGAACCGGACAGCCACCGCGGCTGGTCAGGTCAGCAGCGTCGTCGGCGTCGGTAACTTCACCGGCCAGGTTGTCCAGGCCGCCCTGCCGTGGCAGGCGAAGGTCTGGGTCGTGGTGTACCTGATTGCCTCGCTGAACATCTTCGTCGGGGCGTTCAACCTGCTGCCGCTGCTGCCGCTCGACGGCGGCCACCTGGCGGTGGTGATCTTCGAGCGAATCAGGGCATGGTTCAATCGGCTGCGCGGCCGGCCCGATCCCGGGTTGGTCGACATCCAGCGGCTAGTGCCGCTGAGCCTGCTCGTGTTTGCCGTGCTCGTCGGCCTCGGCACCTTGCTGATCGCCGCTGACATCTTCAACCCTGTCCACATCCCGGTGTAAGGCGAGATAGCGACATGACAGTTGACCTTGGTCTTCCCCAGCTTCCGCCCGCGCCGCTTGCGGACCGCCGCAAGTCGCGCCAGATCATCGTCGGCAAGGGCAAGCACGCCGTGCCCGTCGGCGGCGGGGCGTCCGTCTCGGTGCAGTCGATGACGACGACACTTACCTCCGACGTCAACGCCACGCTGCAGCAGATCGCCGAGCTGACCGCGGCAGGCTGTCAGATCGTCCGGGTCGCTGTGCCGTCGCAGGACGACGCGGACGCGCTGCCGGAGATCGCCCGCAAGTCCCAGATCCCGGTGATCGCCGATATCCACTTCCAGCCCAAGTACGTGTTCGCGGCCATCGACGCCGGCTGCGCGGCGGTGCGGGTCAACCCCGGCAACATCAAGACCTTTGACGACAAGGTCGGGGAGATCGCCAGGGCCGCGTCGGCTGCCGGGGTGCCCATCCGGATCGGCGTCAACGCCGGGTCGCTGGACAAGCGGCTGCTCGCCAAGCACGGCAAGGCGACGCCGGAGGCGCTGGTGGAGTCGGCGCTCTGGGAGTGCTCGCTGTTCGAGGAGCACGGCTTCACCGACATCAAGATCTCCGTCAAGCATCATGACCCGGTGGTGATGATCAACGCGTACCGCCAGCTCGCCGAGCAGTGCGAGTACCCGCTGCATCTCGGCGTGACCGAGGCCGGGCCCACCTTCCAGGGCACCGTGAAGTCTGCGGTGGCGTTCGGCGCGTTGCTGGCCGAGGGCATCGGCGACACGATCCGGGTGTCGCTGTCGGCTCCGCCAGTCGAGGAAGTCAAGGTGGGCATCGCCATCCTGGAGTCGCTCGGGTTGCGCCAGCGCGGCCTGGAGATCGTGTCGTGCCCCTCGTGCGGCCGCGCCCAGGTGGACGTGTACACCCTGGCCGACCAGGTGACGGCGGCCCTGGACGGGCTCGACGTGCCGCTGCGCGTGGCCGTGATGGGCTGCGTCGTCAACGGCCCAGGCGAGGCGCGCGAGGCCGATCTCGGCGTAGCGTCCGGAAACGGCAAGGGCCAGATCTTCGTCCGCGGCGAGGTCATCAAGACAGTGCCGGAGTCCCAGATCGTGGAAACGCTGATCCAAGAGGCGATGAAGCTCGCGGCCGAGATGGAGTCGGCTAGCGCGGAGTCCGCGGGCAGCTAGCGCCTTTCGCCGCCGGCCAGATGGGGCATGATTGCCGAAAGACCGGAGCGCGGACCGTGGTCCTGGCCGTGGCCGCGGCTGTCGCCGCCGCCGTCGCCGGCTGCTCGGGTACCTCGGCGGGCCACGGCGCGTCCGTAGGCTCAGGCCAGTCTGCAAGCTCGGGCCCGCTCGCAGATCCGCCAGGGTCGCCTGCGCTGTCGGGACCGCCTGGTACCTCGTCCAGGCTGGTATGGCATCCATGCCCGAGCGCCGCCGCTGCTACGCCTGACGCCAGCCGGCTGCGCTGCGCCGCCCTGCAGGTCCCGCTCAGCTATCAGGATCCCGGCGGGCGCACGATCACCCTGGCCCTGTCGGAGATCCCGGCCACCGCGCCGGCGGCTCAGCGGCAAGGCGTGCTGCTCGTCAATCCCGGCGGCCCGGGCGCCCGCGGCCGTTCTATGGCGGCCAGCACCGCGGCGGGCCTGCCGGCCAGCGTCGCGGCGCAGTACGACATCATCGGCTTCGACACCCGCGGGGTCGGGGCGTCGGTGCCGGCTGTCAGCTGTGATCCGTCGTTCTTCAGCAGGCCGCGGCCGAACTACGTGCCCGCTAGCGGCGCGGCGGAGCAGGCACTGATCGACCGGGTCAAGGCCTACGCGGCCGACTGCCAGCAGAGATTCGGCTGGCTGCTGCCGCACATGACCACCAAGGACCTGGCCCGCGACATGGACTCGATCCGGGCCGCGCTCGGTCAGCAGCAGATCAGCTACTACGGCGTGTCCTACGGCACCTACCTTGGCCAGGTGTACGCCACCATGTTTCCGCATCGGATCCGGCGGATGGTGCTGGACAGCGTGGTCGACCCGGCCGGCGCCTGGTACGCCGACAACATTGCCCAGGACCGCGCCTTCCAGGGCCGGGTGACGGCGTTCTTCGCCTGGATCGCGGCGCACGACGCCGTTTACCACCTGGGCGCTAGCGAGCAGGCGGTCGCCGCTACCTTCAGCGCCACCATGGGAAGGCTCGCCCAGCACCCGATCGCCGGGCCGTCAGGTCCGCTCATCGGGCCCGACGAGCTCAGCGACACGTTCCTGATCGGCGGTTACAGCAGCGCGTGGTGGCCGGACCTGGCCGACGCGCTGTCGACCTACCTGCAGGGCGGATCATCCGCTGATCTGGTGAGCGTCTATCAGCAGGTGGGCCAGCAGAACGAGAACGAGTTCGCCGTTTACACGGCGGTGGAGTGCAGCGACGTGGCCTGGCCCCGCAGCTGGGCGCGGTGGAACTCCGACACCAGGCGCGCTCACCGGACCGGTCCCTACGAGTCGTGGGCGAATGCGTGGTTCAACGCGGCGTGCGCGTTCTGGCCCGTGCATGGCCCCGCTACCCCGCCGCACATCGGCGCCACTGGGCTGCCGCCGATCCTGATGCTCCAGGGCAGCCTGGACGCGGCGACGCCGTATCAGGGCGCGCTGGTGGCCAGGCGGCTACTGCCGACCGCACGCATGGTCGTGGTCGTCGGTGGCGGCAACCACGGGCAGTCGCTTGCGGATCCGCCGAATACCTGCGTGGACGGCTACCTGGACCGCTACCTCGCGACTGGGGCCCTGCCGTCGCAGCCCGGACTCGTCGATGCCTCGTGCCCGGCCCTGCCAGCGCCTTCTGCATAGGTTCGGGCGCTGAGCCGTTACGCTGGGAGGGTGCTGCGCACCAGGCCATGGCGATCGGCATCGCTGCGGCTGCTAACTGATCACGATCGCGACGAGGTGCTGGCCCTTTGCGATCGCGACGCGATCTCCAATGTCTTTGTGAGCTCGCGCATCAGGTCCGCCGGCCTCGATCCGTCGCGCCTCGGCGGCCAGCTGTGGGGTTACTCCGACAGTGGCCAGAGTGGTGAGCTCACCGCGGTCTGCTATTCGGGCGCGAACCTGGTGCCGGTCGCAGCCGGACCGGACGCAATCGAGGCGTTCGCATCCAGGGCCAAGCTGCAGGGGCGCCGGTGCTCTTCGATTGTGGGGCCGGCCGAAGCCGTCGGCCAGCTGTGGTCGCTGCTCGCGCCGTCCTGGGGCAGGCCACGCGAGGTGCGCCCGGTTCAGCCGGTGATGGCGATCAGCGGCATGTCGCCCGTCCAGCCTGATCCGCAGGTCCGGATGGTGCGCCTGCACGAGCTCGATGTGCTGCTGCCGTCGTGCATCGCGATGTTCACTGAGGAGGTCGGCGTCTCGCCGATCGGCGCTGACGGTGGCGCCGCGTATCGAGCGCGGATGGCCGACCTCATACGCGCTGGGCGGTCGTTCGCGCGGATCGAGGCTGACGGCCACGTGACCTTCAAGGCGGAGATCGGCGCCGCCACCCCGCAGGCGTGCCAGGTGCAGGGCGTCTGGGTCCCGCCCGAGGACCGGGGCCGCGGCCACGCCGTCCGCGGCATGGCCGCGGTGGTCCAGGCGGCGCTGCGGCTGGCACCCGTCGTGACCCTGTACGTGAACGACTACAACGCTCCGGCGCGGGCCGCCTACCGGCACGCTGGGTTCAGCCAGGTTGGCACCTTCATGTCGGTGTTGTTCTGAACATCGGTGTTGTTCTGAACCACTGCGGGTTACGGCTGGAGCTCGTAGCAGCGTGTAGCCGGCGGACTGCATCCCCGCCAGCCGAAACTCAGATGCTGTCGTCCTGACCCCGGTGCTAGAGTCTTGTGCTCTTGTGCCAGCTTTGCCAGCACCTAGCTTTGCCAGCACCGAGCCGCCCATCCACCCCGTTCCCCTCAGTGAGGTGATGAGCCATGCCGTCGGCGGGTACGAGCCCTGTCGGCCCGGATGCAGTCCTCGCGGCCGAGCGCGAGCATCTGCGCCGGTCTCGTGAATTCCTCGAACTCATGCGCTCCGACGTCCTGTCCTTGCGAGCCATGGGCGGGGATCCGGTCTCGGAGGAGTACCTGAAGGCCGACCTGCGCCGGCGCGCCGAGGCCCTGCGCGATCTGCCTAACACGCCGTTGTTCTTCGGGCGGCTCGACTACCTGCCGGGCGCGCTAGCCCTTGCGCCCGATGAGGTCGCCCAGCCGGCCGACGTGCCCGACAGCGAGCACTTCCACGTCGGCCGCCGGCACGTGCATGACTCGCACGGGACGCCGGTCGTGATCGACTGGCGCGCGCCGGTCTCCAGGCCGTTCTACCGGGCGAGTCAGGCCTTGCCGATGGGCCTGGACCGTCGTCGCCGATTCGGCTTCTCGGGCGGCGAGCTGACGGCGTTTGAGGACGAGCAGTTCGGCCATGGCGCGCAGTCCGCCGGGACCAGCAGGATCCTGATTGACGAGATCGAGCGGCCGCGGTCAGGCCCCATGCGCGACATCGTGGCGACCATCCAGCCCGAGCAGGACGACATCGTCCGGGCCGGAGTGGACGAGACGGTGTGCGTGCAAGGCGCGCCCGGCACCGGCAAGACAGCCGTCGGCCTGCACCGGGTGGCGTATCTCCTCTACGCGTACGCGCAGCGCCTCAGCCGCGGCGGCGTGCTCGTCGTCGGCCCGAACAAGGCCTTCCTCGCCTACATCGAGAACGTGCTCCCAGCCCTCGGCGAGCTCGACGTCGCGCAGCTCTCGGTAGCGGACCTCACTGCTCAGGTACCCGTGCGCGCCACCGACACCGATCACGCAGCGCAGGTCAAGGGCGATGCCAGGATGGCGCAGGTGCTCGCCAACGCGCTGTGGGAGCAGCTGGCCGAGCCTGCCGAGGCCATCGTGCTCGCCAGGGGATCACGCCGGTGGCGGGTCCCGGCGCACGAGATCGCCGAGCTGGCCGCCGAGCTGCGCACCAGGGGCGTGCGGTACGGGACCGGCCGCGACATGCTGTCGCACCGGATAGCGCACGTGATCCTGACCCGGATGGAGGCCGCCGGCGAGACATGCGATGACCGGACGCACCAGTCGGTTCGCCGCACCAAGCAAGTGCAGTCGGCGGTCGCGCAGGTCTGGCCGAAGGCAGACCCGGTCCGCCTGGTCTTCCGCCTGCTCTCCGACCCTGAGCTGCTCGGTCGCGCGGCCGACGGCATACTCGACCTGGCCGAGCAGGCCGCCATCACGTGGGCGAACCCGCCTCGGGGTCCAGGCTCGACGCGGTGGAGCGCGGCCGACGCCGTGCTCATCGACGAGGCTGCCGATCTCATCGTGCGCACGCCGAGCATGGCGCACATCGTCGTCGACGAGGCGCAGGACCTGTCCCCGATGCAATGCCGGGCGATCGGGCGCCGGTGCGCCACCGGCTCGGCAACGGTCCTCGGCGACATCGCGCAAGGCACGACTGCGTGGGCGACCAGCAGCTGGCAGCAGATGCTCGGCCATCTCGGTAAACCCGAAGCTGACCTGCGCATCCTCGATACCGGATATCGCGTGCCGCGGCAGATTCTCGACTTCGCCGGCAGGCTGCTCAGCCACATCGCGCCTGACCTGAGCCCGGCCTCGTCGGTGCGCCAGGATCCTGGCTCCCTGCTGGTCAAGCAGCTCGGCCCGGCTGAGATGAACGACGCGCTCGCGGCCGTGTGCGCCGACGCGCTCGACCGGCCGGGCTCAGCCGCGGTCATCGCGGCCGACGAGCAGATACCGGCTCTGGCGGCAGCACTCGCGGCGGCCGGGGTGCCCCATGCGATCCTCGAGGGCGCTGCGACCGGCGAGCTCATCACGCTGGTGCCGGTCACGCTGGCTAAGGGCCTTGAGTTCGACCAGGTCATCGTCTACGAGCCGACGCAGATCGCGATGGCCGAGGCGCGCGGCCTGCACCGCCTCTACGTCGCCCTGACCAGGGCAGTGTCCCGGCTGACCGTGCTGCATGCCGAGCCGCTACCGGCGGCGCTGGGCTGAGGCAGCCCGGTTACATGTCCTTCAGCACGGCGGTCATAAGCGCTGCTGAGTTCTCGAATGACAGCGCCGTCGCGCGCAGATGGTTGAAGAACACGTTGTACCTGTCGACTTCATCGACGTTCTCCACCCACAAGGCGCTGGTCAGGTCTTCCAGGTACACCACGTCGGGGTCGAGTTCCTCGCCGAACGCCAGGATGACGAATGGGCGCCCCATCGCCGGGTGGGCGCCGCCGCCGAACGGGATCACCTGCAGCGAGACGTTGCGCAAGCTGCCGAGTTCGCGCAGGTGCTCCAGCTGGATGCGCATGACCTCGGGGCCGCCGACCTCACGGCGCAGCGCTGCCTCGTCGAGCACGGCCCAGACCGTCGGCGTGTTCGTCCGGGTGACGTGCTGGCGTTCCATCCGCAGTGCGACGCTGCGCTCGATGTCCGTGCGCGGCTTGTCGACCATTCCGGCGGAGATGACCGCACGGGCATAATCCTCGGTCTGGAGGAGGCCGGGAATGAGGTTGACTTCGTAGATCCTGATCTCCGACGCCGCGCTCTCCAGGCCCAGGTACGTGCCGAAATGCGGCAGGACACTGTCCCCGTAGGCATGCCACCAGCCCTTTTGCCGCGACTCCCTGGCCAGCTGCACAAGGCTGTCGCGCTGGCTGTCGGGCACGCCATAGATCTCGAGCATGTCTCGCACGTCGCGCGGTGAGACCGAGACTCGGCCGGTCTCGACACGGCTAATCTTGGAGGCCGAGCACTCCAGCTGCTCTGCCACTTCCTCGCAGGTAAGCTTCGCGGTCTCGCGAAGGCGCCGCAGTTCGAGCGCGAGCCTGCGCCGCCGGACTGTGGGACTGTGCGCGCTTGCCACCAGGTCACCTCCCGCGGTCCCTGAACCGGTCGTTCACCTCGGCGGTGCAACACAGTGTGGCCGCGACACCCGTTCCCGTCCAGTCGGGACTTCGCTTTCTGTGTAAGAACTACGCGAAACGGCGTGCTTCTTTCCGATTTGCACGTTGCACATCGAGCGCTGAGTAATGCATGCTTGATCCGTTCATTACTCTATGCTGTCCCGCAGCTACCAGAGGTGACGGAATGACGATGGAGGCCGAGTACGCGGCCCAGGCGACCACACCTATGTCCGCCGCGAGCCCGGTCTGGCAGGCGAACTTGGCGAGGCTCGAGGGCCTGGCCGAAGTGCTGGCGCATCACGGCCTGCGTGCCAGGCTGATGATGCCCCGCGGCCGAGTGCCGAGCCTGCACGTTGTGAACCCGTTAGCGGCGGCCCTGGCGGAGGACGTCTACGCCGGTCGCGGCCAGGACGGACTGTGGTGGTTCTGGTGGTCCTGGGCCGAGCGCATCGCCGCTGGTGAGGACCTCGAGGGCGCCGCTGCGATGATCCGGCGCGTCCTCGCGGCCACCTGACGCCGGGGGCTCTGGGTCGTGGCCACCCGACACCGCGGCCACCTGACACCGCGGCCGGAGCGGCATTTGCCCGGCAAGGCATGATCTCGAAAGATTCGGCGCCTTATAGCCGCCGGATCTTACGTCCTAATGAGTTTGGGGTCCCGCTACCCGCGGAGGCTGCTCGCTGGCAGGCCGGGGAACGCCTGCGTCGATCCGCGCCACGCCTCGGCGCGCAGTGCGGCCGCTCTGACCTGCCCGGCTCCAAAGCTCCGCAGGCTCGGCTCTGGCAGCGCGACCAGGCCGAGATACGCCTGAGTCACCCGATCCTCCAGGGTGGCTGCGAGGGCCTGAGCCTGCCCGGCCGAGCTGACCGGGAACGGCAGCTCATAAGCGACCGCGGCCGGCACCGGCGTGGCGCCGCGCGCGCTGATGAGCTGCGTGAGCTGATCACTGGCGCGCAGATGCGCGATCCAGTCGGTCGCCGCGTCGCCCTGCCTTTCCGAGCGCTGCGGCATGTGCGCGCCTACGACGCCGTAGCCATAGCTGGCCGCTTGCTCTGCGG
>DASXKI010000005.1:0-1868 GCA_036496945.1 Streptosporangiaceae bacterium
CGCCGTGACACATGCCGTGCCCGTTGACCATGTCGTCCCGCACCGTCATCCGGGTCCGGGCCCAGCCCGGCCCGTAACCGGCCAGCTCTATGCCAAGCATCCGTGAAGCGGCGTCGGACGCCATCATCACCTCAACGGGACCGGATCGGCGAGCTGACTGCGTCATGGCTCCGCCCTTCGGAGACGGCCTGCGCGGCCTTGCGCCGCGACCGCAGTCCGGTCCGCAGGCCCAGGTACGCGGCGATGGCGATCACCAGATAGCCGACGTACACCAAGAGCTGCAGCGCGGTGGGAGCGTCGCTGTAGCCGAAGAAACTGTGCATCACGTCGCCGAACGCGCTGTTCTCCGACAGCAGCCGTCCAGAGTGCCACAGGGGCAGATCCAGCACCGGCAGCCAGCCGAGCTCCTGCATGTTCTCGACGGCGTCGGCGAGCAATCCCGCCGCGAAGACCATCAGCAGGACGCCGATGACGGTGAAGAACTTGCCCAGGTTGAGCTTGTGCCCCAGCCGGTAGATGACGCACGCGATGGCCAGCGACCCCGCCAGTCCGATCGCCGCTCCGCTGACGGCGCCGGCCGGCGAAGTGGAAAAGAGAATCGCCAGGGTGAAGACCACGGTCTCCAGCCCTTCACGGCCAACCGCCTGGAAGGCCAGCAGCCCGAGTCCCCATCTCGCCTTGCCGTCCAGCGCCGCTTGCGCCCGGGATCGCAGCTCGCTGGACAGCGAGCGGGCGTGGCGGCGCATCCAGAACGTCATGTAGGTGAGCACGACCGCCGCGAGCAGGTACGTAACTGTCTCGAAGATCGTCTGGCCGCGCGAGCCGTCGTAGGAGCGGACGGTCGTATACACGACTGCTCCGGTCGCCGTGGCCAGCAGGAGCGCGGCGCCCACGCCGAGAAACACGTCGCGGAAATGCGCGCGCTGTCCAATGCGGTTGAGGTACGCGAGCAATATGGCGACGATCATGCTCGCCTCGACGCCCTCGCGCAGGAAGATCACGAGCGTGGCGAGCACATAGCCTCCAACGGTCGATCCGGGTTACCCGGTAAGGTTAGGCAACCCTAAGTCTCTTGGCAAGGCCTGCCGGGAGTGGTCCGCGTTACATTAGCCTCGGAGGTGGGACGCAGCGATGACCCTCAGCGCCTTCGACCTGTTCACGATCGGCGTCGGTCCTTCCAGTTCGCACACGGTGGGACCGATGCGCGCCGCGTGCCTGTTCGCGCGCCGGCTGGACCGCGAAGGCAAGCTCGCGGCCACGGCGGCCGTCCGGGTGGAGCTTTTCGGTTCCCTCGGCGCCACCGGGCACGGTCACGGCACGGTCAAGGCGGTGGTCGCGGGCCTGTCCGGCGAGATGCCGGACACCGTGGACCCGCAGCACGCGCAGCGGGTGCTCACGGACACCGAGCAGACCGGCCGGCTGGCGCTGCTAGGAACTCACGAGATCGACTTCGACCCCGGCCGTGATGTCGTCCTGCACCGGCGGAAGCGGCTGGAGTTCCACTCCAACGCCATGACGTTCCTCGCGACCGCCGATGACGGCACGCAACTGGCCAGCGGCACCTACTACTCCGTCGGCGGCGGGTTCATCGTCGACGAGGCCGCGCGGTCACTCGCGGCAGGACCCGGCCTCATCCCGGACCCGGTGCCCGTTCCCTTTCCGTTCACCACCGGTGCGGAACTGCTGGCGCACGCCGAGCGCACCGGGCTGGCGATCAGCGACATCGTGCTGCGCAACGAGTGCGCCCGCCGGCCCGAGTCCGAGGTGCGCAGCGGCCTGCTCGAGATCTGGGCGGTCATGCAGCAATGCGTCGAGGCGGGAACCCGGGCAGAAGGCGTACTCCCCGGCGGCCTTAAGGTGCGGCGGCG
>DASXKI010000006.1:0-10871 GCA_036496945.1 Streptosporangiaceae bacterium
TCATTACCGACCACGTCGAAACTCCCAGTCAGTTTGCTGAATGCTTAATCTGTGTCCGGCTTGAGCGCGGTCTGCGTGGCGTGCTTGACGGTTACCGCCCCGCTGACCAGCGCCCGTCGCCATGGCACCACGCCGTCAATCTCTATCTCCAGCGAGAAGCTCAGGAATGTCCTGATCAGCACGATCAGTCCAAGCACCAGGACATTGTCCACCGTCGGGGCGACGGCGACCGTCCGGATCAGGTCTGCCGCAACGAGGATCTCCAGGCCGAGCAGCAAGGTACCGCCGAACGAGCGGCGCAGGGCGTTGTAGGCCCGCTCACGGGAGCCGGACCGCCGCCACGCCAGCACCGCCAGGACGAGAGACCACACGACGCCAATGACCAGGATCAGGGCACCGAGGGCCTCGAATGCCTGGGCCACATGATCCATGACAGTCGTGAACGAAGTCCCCGCCGGTTCCGACGCGGCCAGTGCCGTCATTCTCATCTGGACCCCCCGCCCTGTCTCGCCCGACAGCGGCCAAGCGGCCATCCCCGGCACACATGCCCTGACGCTCCGGTGGCCGCCTGGTGCGCAGCCAGCGGGCGCAGCCCTGGCAAGCGCCTGTCTGCGGCTTCCTACCCGCTCGCTGCTGGCAGGTATCCGACCGTGTGGTTTCGCCCAGTACGGGTGACGACTGAGCAGGCGCTTGGCTGACAGTGTGGATGACGACGCCCTGGCCCGCAGACGGCCGATGCGCTCTCGCTGGCACCACGCCAGCGCTACTAAGGGAGGCGGAAATGTCTGGTTCTAAAAGCACATTCGTGCTGGTAGCGACCTATCCAGACGAGGCAATGGCTCGCGACGACTACCAGGTCGTTAAGGACGCGCACTCAGCTGGCCTGGTCGGCTCGTACGATGCAGCCGTCATCACCAAGGACGCTAACGGCAAGATCCACGAGAACAAGGACGAGACAGCCACCCGCCACGGTGCCTGGTGGGGAATAGCCGCCGGGGCTGCCGTCGGCGTCATCTTCCCTCCGGCGGTCTTGGGCGCGGCCGCGGTCGGCGGCGTCATCGGCGGCGTCAGCGGCCACCTGGCAAAAGGTATGTCACGGTCGGATGCCAAGGAACTCGGCGATTTCATTGACCCAGGCGGAGCCGGCCTCGTCGTCGTCGGGGAAAGCAAGATCGAGGATGCTATCAAGCGAGCTGTCACCAGGGCGGAGAAGCAGACGGCCAGGGACCTCGACGTGGATCCGACGAACATCGACCGCACTCTCCAGGATGCCGTCAACGAGATGTAACCCACAGGCTGGGGGCGAGTCATGGAGCAGCTGAGCTCGCTAGATGCTGCCTTTGTCGATGCGGAGGACCAGGACCGGAACGCGTCGTTCGCGATTGCCTCGATCGCTGTCTTCGAGGGCCCGGCTCCCTCGTACGAGGAGTTCCTCGCGGCGATCGCCCAGCGGCTGCCGCTCGTACCGCCGTACCGCAGGAAGCTTCGCAAGGTGCCGCTCGGCCTCGGCCCGCCCGTCTGGGTTGATGACCCGAACTTCGACCTCCGCTACCACATCCGGCATACGGCCTTGCCCGCGCCGGGCGGCGATCAGCAGCTCCGGCGCCTGATGGCGCGCGTCATGACGCAGCGGCTGGACCGCGACTACCCGCTGTGGGAGTACTGGCTGGTCGAGGGGCTCGATCAGGGTCGCTGGGCGCTGATTTCCAAAGTGCACCATGCCATGGTCGACGGCATTTCGGGCACGGATCTCTACCGCGTGATCTTCGATACTTCGCCAGAGCCGCCGCCCCTGCCAGCCGTCGACGACAGGCGTGCGCCACCCGAGCCATCAGGGCTTGAGCTGGTCGCGCGCGCAGCGCTGAATGCGGCCCAGCTGCCCGTCCACGGAGGCGGCACGATCCAGCGGCTGCTGGCGAACCCGGAGGCCGCACTTCGCCAGGCGGGCGACACGATACGCGGGCTGGCGCGGTACGCCAGGGCCCTGCCGCCCGCACCCGAGTCGTCCCTCAGCGGTCCCATTGGCAGGCAGCGCCGGTACACCTGGGCCAGGGCATCCCTCGGTGACGTCAAAACGATCAAGAACGAGCTCGGCGGCACGGTGAACGACGTCTTCCTGTCCGCGATCACCAGTGGCTTCCGTGCGCTGCTGCTGGATCGAGGCGAAGAGCCGACACCGTCCATGGTTCCGTCGCTGATCCCTGTCTCGGTCCGCACTGCCGGGGATGAGAGCCCCTACGGGAACCGGGTGTCGGCACTCGTGGCCAGCCTCCCGGTCGATATCGCCGACCCGGTCCAACGACTCGTCGCTATCACCCACGAGATGGCGACGCTGAAGGCGAGCAGCCAATCCGAAGCCGGCGACGCATTTGTCTCCCTGCGCCGGTACACGCCGTTCGCCCTGGCCTCGATGTTCGTCCGGCTCGCCTTCAGCATTCCGCAGCGCGAGATCGTCACGGTCACGACGAATGTCCCCGGACCGCAGCAGCCGCTCTACGGCCTCGGCCGCCGGCTGGTCGAGATCATTCCCTACGTGCCCATCGCCACGACGCTGCGCACGGGAGTCTCCATCTTCACCTACAACGGCCAGGTCACCTTCGGGATTACGGGCGACTACGCCACCACTCCTGATCTTGATGTGCTGGCCAGCGGCATCGAGGACGGCATCGCCGAACTCCTGGCGGCCATCCCGAACCGCAGCCGGGCGCAGCCGGGTAAGCACGGGCACTCCAAGGCCCCCAAGACGGCCAAGGGTGCTAAGACGGCCAAGGGTGCTAAGACGGCCAGGGACGCTAAGGGGTCGAAGGCGGCTAAGAGCTCGAAGGCCGGGAAGACGGCTAAAGCGGTCAAGAAAGCCAAGGGTGCCACGAGGGCAGGGGTGGTCAAAGCGGTCACCTCAGCTGACGGCACGAAGTCGGCGGCCGCGCGCTCGGTGAAGTTCCCGATTGCCTCGTAGTTCTTGACCGGCGCCTGGCCGCCGTGCTCCGTACGGCAGGCCAGCTCAGGACAGCTTGCTCCTGGTTTCGAGCAAGGCCTTGCGGAGCTCGGCGAATGCGTTCTCCAGGCCGGTGCGCATCGTGTCCGCCACGCTTGACGCCGTCGAAGTCCTGTCCTCGACCTGGCGGCGCGCGTCGGACCACCTGGTACGCAGGTGGCCCATAAGCGCGTTCAGCCTGTCGCTGCTCTCCATGGCGCCGAGATGCATCTGGACTTCCAGATCTTCGATACGCCCATGCCACTGGTCGATCTGGGCCTTAGCCATCTGCTGATGCAGATCAGCCAGCTTGGCGCGCAGGTCGTCGATCTGGGCTTCTAGCTGTGCCATCCGCTCGTCAGTTGTCATGACCCCAGTCTCTCGCGCCAAATCGGCGACCCGTCAGGGGCCCAAGGTCCTGCGCGTGCCGGAGGAGGACTGGCCCGGTCGCCGGAGTCAGTCGCTGATCGTCAGCTGCCCGACCTGGCTGGCAGGTATGCCCATGGCTTCCAGCAGAGCGCGAAGTTCCCGCTGCTCGGCGGCGCTGACTACAGCTCGCGTCTTGACTAGCGTCGCTGTGAGCTCCGCTACAAGCTCGCCGTACTCGCCTCCTTCCGCCATCAGCCGGAGCCCCGCCAAGGCCACCTCTGGCAATCGGGCCGCGAACTGATCAGGAAGCGTGCGTGCCCGGCGCGCGATCTCATATGCGTCCATCAGATGTCCTTAAGTGCATTCTTCACGACGCCCGGCGAGCCTTCACGAGGCCACGCGGTCCAGACGAGTCCGTCCGATTTGACGATGGCGACGATCTCCACGTCATCGTGTTTGCCGCTGACAAGCCAGCTGTCGTTCCGGTCCTGGCGCTTTGGTGCCTGATCGGGGTTCCTTGCCACCGCGAGTACGGCGTCGATGATCTGGTCGTCGTCCCAATCCTTGGGGAACTCCGTCTTATCCGGCATGCCTGTGCCGTGGCGGTGACCACCGCCTGTCTTGTCACCGTCGAGGATGTGCACGCGCCGGCCAGCGGTCAGCCGGATGTCGCCAGCCACCGCGTAATCAGCTGGGTTGTCCCCGTGGGCGTTGTCCGGCCGATGCGCAGGCTTGTCGCTCACATAGCCGTCTGACGACGGATGCGAGCTCGGCAGTTCCGCGAGGCGGGCGTGGAGGTCCTGAGCACGTCCCCGATCGGGCATGTCGCGCTCTAACGGAAGGTCCAGCCGTGCCAGCTCGGTTTCGGCTGCTCTTCTCGCCACGGTTAGCGCCTGTCGCGGGTTAAGGCTTTCACGTTGCACATCCTGCCTGGCGGGACGTGGCATGACGCTCTTGATCCGCATGCTCGCCGGCTCGCGTCACAGCTCGGTAATACCGCGGTTACGCACCTCCCACCGTGCGCCCGACGAGGCCCGCTTGCCATGCCTCCGTCGCGCCAGCTCGACCTCCAGGTCGTCTTGATCCTTGCGTGAAGCTGACGTCAGTACCCGGGTATCCTGACCCAGCAGCGTTACCCCGTCGTGGCCGAGGCCATGGCAGGAGGGGGATAGAGATTTCAGCTACCGGTCGTGTGGCCGTCGTCACTGGTGCCGGGTCCGGCCTGGGCCGCGGCATCACGCGGGCTCTGCTGGCGGCCGGCTGGCAGGTCGCGGCAGCCGGCCGTCGTGAGCGAGCGCTGCTTGAGACAGTGGCAGCATGCGGATCGGATGCAGAGTCGGCGCTTGCCGTCCCGACCGATGTGACGACGGCCGAGTCCGTCGCCGGATTGTTCGAGGCAGTGCACCAGCGGTGGGGACGGCTCGACCTGCTTGTCAACAATGCGGGCATGTTTGGCCCGGCGTGCGCGGCGGAGGATCTCGCCCTGGCGGACTGGCAGCAGGTGGTGGACACCAATCTCACCGGCGCTTTCCTGTGCGCCCAGCACGCGGTGCGGATGATGAAGGCCCAGACTCCTCCCGGCGGGCGGATCATCAACAACGGATCGGTATCCGCGCACAGTCCGCGACCGCACAGCGTTGCCTACACCGCGACCAAGCACGCGATGACCGGCCTGACGAAGTCGCTATCGCTCGATGGCCGGGCGTTTGGCATCGCCTGCGGGCAGATCGATATCGGGAATGCCGCCACGGACATGACACAGGCCATCAGCGCGGGCACATTGCAAGCTGACGGCTCTCGTGCTGCCGAGCCGACGTTCGACGCCGAGCACGTCGCCGCTGCCGTGCTCTACATGGCCTCGCTGCCCCTAGAGGCCAACGTGCAATTCCTGACCATCACGGCCACCGCGATGCCCTTCATCGGCAGGGGATGACATGGCCCGCCATGGCGGAGCCGGGGTGAACGTGCTCATCACGGGTGGCGCAGGCTTCCTCGGCGCGCTGCTGGCCCGGCAATTGCTGTCTGCGAGTTCCCTGAGCGTTGCAGGCGCCGAGCCACAGCCGCTCACGGGGGTGACGCTTCTGGACCGTGGTCCGGCGCCAGCCGACCTAGCCGCGGACAAGCGGGTTGGCGTGATCAGAGGCGATCTCGGAGAGTTGCTCGGCTCGGCGGGTGCCGGCCGGGACGCGCTTGCCGGGGCCGACGTAATCTTCCATCTGGCTGCTGCGGTCAGCGGAGAATGCGAAGCGGACTTCGACCTCGGCGTGCGGGCGAACCTCCGGGCGACTGAATCGCTCCTCGCGTCGTGCCGCGAGCTCGAAACCAATCCAGTTGTGGTGTTCGCGAGCTCGGTCGCCGTCTTCGGGGCGTCGCCCGAGCACCCGCTCCCTGCGGTCGTCGACGATCACACCATGCCTAATCCGCAGTCAAGCTACGGCGTGCAGAAGGTCATCGGTGAGCAGTTGCTCGCCGACTTCACCCGCAAGGGATTCCTGCGCGGCCGGGCCATCCGGCTGATGACCATCAGCGTGCGCCCGGGCCGCCCCAACGCAGCGGCGTCGGGTTTTCTGTCCTCGATCATCCGGGAGCCGCTCGCCGGCGAGCGCGCGGTCTGCCCGGTCGACGCGCGGACCGAGGTGGCGCTCGCCTCGCCAGGCCGAGCCATCAGCGGCCTGCTGTGCGCCGCCACCTCGACCGATCAGTCCTGGGGCGGCCGGACTGCGGTCAACCTGCCAGCGCTCACCGTGACGGTCGCCGACATGGCCGCGGCGCTGGAGCGGGTGGCAGGACCCGAGGTGACCGCGCTCATCGACTGGATCCCGGACCCGGCAGTGGCATCGATCGTGACGAGCTGGCCCGCCCGCTTCCGCACCGACCGGGCGGCGCGGCTTGGTCTCGATCCGGACCCGGATTTCGATTCCGTTATCAGGATGCACCTCGCCCGGCGGCGTTCGCTGGATAGCGGGCCACTACGAGGTCTACCAGCGCACGAGCAGCGGCGCTGAGTGGCCGCAGTGCCGGCGTGATCAGCGACACCGTGAAGACAGGGCTTGGCCTGACGTGCCGCAGGGCCAGGCCCCGGGGGTCGGGAACCGTCGACGGGCTGAGCAAAGCGAACCCGAAACCCGCCCTTACCAGATCGGTCACGTTCGGGATGTCGGCGACTTCGACCGCGATCTCGCGATGGAGACCGGCGTCATGGAAGAGCCGGTCGGCGGCCAGCCGGGTGCCCCAGCCAGCGGGGAAGTCTACGAAGCGCTCGCCGTCCAGCTCGGTGAGGGGTATCTGCCGGCGCTTCGCGAGCGGATGGCCGGGCGGGCACGCCAGCATCATTTCCTCAGCGGCCAGTGGGCGCACCGCGAGGGCGGCCGGATAGGCGCCCGGCAGGGCGGCGAACGCGAGATCGAGCCGCCCCTCCTCGACGTCGGTTGCGAGTTCGGCGGAGCCGCCCAGCGCTGCGCGGGGGACGAGCTGCACCTGAGGTCGCTCACGGTGGTAGCGGGTCAGCAGCGCGGCGAGGTCAATGAGCGACAGCGCATGCATGATTCCGATCCGCACGGTGCCCCTGATCCCGCCGTGCACGCTAGCCACGGCGTCGCGGGCGGCGTCGGCCGCTGCGAGGGTGCGGCGCGCCTCGGGTACCAGCGCCCGGCCGGCGTCGGTGAGCTCGACCCGGTGGGTGTTGCGGTCGAAGAGCCGGCCACCGAGGTCTCGCTCTAGCGCGCGGACGGACACCGACAGGGCGGACTGCACGAGGTGCAAGCGAGCCGCAGCGCGGGTGAAGTTCTGCTCCTCGGCCACGGCGAGGAAGTGCTCCAGATGCCGCAGCTCCATGTCACGCTCCGATGATCATGCTGACTATAGATAACAGCCATCATATGTTTTCGTTGGACAGAATAATCATGCTCTCCTAGCGTCGTCGTTGTCAGCCCTGCGATGACGAGGAGATCCAGCACTATGACTGCCGCAGCTTCGGTGACGACGTCCGCGGTTGCCCAGGGCAGCGGCCCGCCCGGCGCCGCTACCAGGCATCGCTACGTGTTCGGGTTCTGGGTGGCCGCGTTCGCTTTCTTGGTGAACATGGGCTTCTCTGCGGTGCCAACGCCCCTGTACGTCCTGTACCAGCGGCGTGATCACTTCTCCACGTTCATGATCACCGTCATCTACGCGGTCTACGCCGTCGGCGTGATTGCCAGCCTGTTCCTCGCCGGCCATGTCTCGGACTGGATCGGCCGCAAGCGGATCCTTGTCCCGGCGCTGCTCGTCAACGTCGCTGGCGCCGCCGTCTTCCTCCTGGCGCCGAGCCTGGCCGGGCTGCTGATCGCGCGTGTCATCAGCGGCGTCTCCGTCGGGCTGACGACCGCAACTGCGACTGCCTACCTCGCCGAACTGCACGCCGGGATATCCGTGACTGAGCCGCAGCACTCAGCGCGCCGAGCGCAGGTAGTCGCGACCGCCGCGAACCTTGGCGGCATAGGCCTCGGGCCGCTGGCCGCCGGCCTGCTGGCCCAGTTCGCGCCACAGCCGCTGCGACTGCCCTACGTTGTGTTCGGAGCCGTCCTGGTACTGCTCGCCGCCCTTGTGGCGGTCTCGCCGGAGACCGTACGGCGGCCGAACCCGGCGCCTGCCTGGCGCCCGCAGCGGATCGCCGTACCGGCTTCGGCGCGCCCGGTCTTCTACGGGGCCACCGCGGTGGGCTTCGCCGCCTTCGCGGTGTACGGGGTCTTTAACTCACTGGCGCCTAGCTTCCTGGCAGGCACCTTGCATGAGAGCTCCCTGGCGGTCGCGGGCGCGGTAGCGTTTGCCGCATTCGCCGCCGGTGCCCTCGCCCAGATCGCCCTAGGCCGGGTCGGCCTGCGGCCGACTCTCCGTGCTGGTGTGCTCATCCTGATTCCCGGACTGGCGCTGCTCGTCGGCGGCATGTGGCTGCCGAGCCTGGCGATGTTTGTCATCGGCGGCGTGGCGAGTGGCGCGGGCGCCGGGCTGGCGTTCCGCGGCGCACTCGTCGCGGCTGGCGGCACTGCCCGGCCGGAGTCACGTGCCGAGGTCATGGCCGGCTTCTTCCTTGGCTCCTACGTCGGGCTGTCGGTGCCGGTCGTCGGGCTCGGCATCGCCACCCAGTACGCGCCTGCCCGAGACGTGATGCTCGTGTTTGTCGCCATCGTCGCCGTGGCTATCGCGGTTTCGGTGCGCACAGTAGTCGGCCGGGTGGGTCGGAGTACCGAGGGCAGGATGTGATTCAGGATGGCCAGCCAGCGAAGCCACTGGCGGGCTGCGGATTAGCTACCATCCCCAGCCCGCCAGTCAAGCAGTGCCAGTCGGGCAGTGCCGCTCGGGCAGTGCCGCGTCAGGCGACGCGGATCACAAGTTGAATGCGGCGGTCATGGTCGGGTATGACGCGGCCTGGCCGAGGGCCGGCAGGCCCAGCAGCTGCTCTGTGGTGCCCAGTAGCGAGTAGTGGTTGAACAAGGTCGCGGAAGTTGCCCCCGCCGGAGTGCTCGGGCTAATCACGATCGTCGCGACCAGGCAGCTGGCGTCGGTGGTGTTGGCAGTGCAGTCCTCGCCGGTCTTGCCGCCGGTGCCCTCGTCCCAGGTAATGAACACGGCGGTGCTGCCGCTCTGGTACTCCGGGCTGCTGAGGATTGTCGGCAGGTTGCTGGCCAGCCAGCTGTCGCCGTCGGCGATGGTGCCGTCATGCATGTCATCGATGAGGTTGGGCGTGACGAAGGAGAAGGCCGGCAGCGCGTTGTTCGCGAGGTCGGTCGCGAGCTGGCCGTAAGGCACGTCGAGGGTCGCGCAGCCAGCGAGCGTCGTGTAGTAAGGCGGCGGGTCGTGGCGGACTGCGTATTCCCCGGAGTTCGAGGGGGCGCAGTTCGCGGGCATCGACTCCTGGTAAGCCTTCCAGGTCTCACCCTGGCCAAAGATGCTCGGCGCGGAGGTGCTGCACTTCTTGGAGACGCTGCAGTCGTTGTCGAAGAGCTTGATCTGCCTGCCACCCAGCCCGGAAGTGCCGGCGATGTAGTTGGGCAGGCTGGGGTGGGAGATGTTGTGGTAGTTGGTCGCCAGGCCGCACTCGGCGGCGAGGGAGTTGATGTACGGAGCCTGAGCGGTGTTGCCGATGATGTCGCCGTAGCTGTGGTTCTCCATCCAGATCCAGATCACGTGCTGGTAGGTCGGCGGCGTACTGACGGTGCCGCATGGCGCGCTGGCCGCGGTGGCGACTGGGGGAGAAGCGGCTGCCGCCGCCATGGCCGGCCCGGCCAGGGCGAGCGCAGCCGCAGCTAGGCCAAGGACTGTTTTGCGCATTTGCACCTCCATTGTCAAGGCGCATCGTGGGCGTTCGACGCGCCAGCAGGCTCTTGGGCGATGTGACTCAAGAATGGCGGCGGCTCACGGCGCAACATCACCAACTGATAGCGAACATTGCGCGAATGTGCGATTCAGCAACCTGCTCGAGCCGTTCGCGGGCTAGCGACAGACCCGCGGCCCCGGCAGGAGTGACCGGGCGGCGAACCGTCTGCTCGGAGTTAACTTATGGACTGTGGTGGAATAGGAAAAATTCCCGTTTCGGGCTGCGAGCTCCTGCCCGGACGCCGATACTGAGCCGGGTGATCGGCGCTAGGTTCACCGGCGTCCTGGCCGATGCGCAGGGCGGCGACGAGGAGGCCTTTGCCTGCTTGTTCCGAGCAGTGCAGCCGGTCCTGCTGGGATATCTGCGGGTCATCGCGGCCGATGCCGCCGAGGACGTGGCCGGTGAGACCTGGCTACACGTCGTGGCGGGCCTGCGTGGCTTCCGGGGCGGCGAGGACGCATTCCGGGCGTGGCTGTTCACGATCGCCCGACACCGAGCGATCGACGTCGGCCGGGCCAGATCGCGCCGTCGCACTGTCCCCCTCGAACTTCGCGAATCGGCGGAGCGCATAACGGCCCCCGACGCCAGCGACCTCGCGTTGGAGGCGATCTCCACGCAGGCTGTCCTGGCGTTGCTGGCCGGGCTGCCGCGGGATCAGGCCGAGATCATCCTGCTGCGCGTCGTGGCAGGCCTGGGCATCGCCGATGTGGCGCGGATGGTGGGCAAGAGCCAAGGTGCGGTGCGGGTGGCTGCTCACCGCGGCCTTCGGCGGCTCGCTGCCACGGTGGACCGAGCCGGTGTAACAACATGAGCGGGCCAGACGCTTCCTCCCCTGAGATGCCTGGGTTCCCCTTCCCCCGCCGGCCAGCGATGCCACTGGACGAGTCGGTGCTGGATGCGCTCATGACCGCGACGTCCCTCCCCCCCGATGCCCCGCTCCTAGCGCACACAGTGGCGGACATGCTCGCCAGCTTGGCGGACCCGGTATCCCCGGGTGCGCTTGCCGGGGAGACAGCAGCGCGAGCGGCGTTCGCTCGCGCGGCCTCCCCGGCAGGCATCTCGCCCGCCGCACGCCGTCGGGCCCGGCGCAGACCGAAGCGGCTCGGTGCCATCGCCACGACCAGGATTGCCGCCGTGGCGGCCACTGTGGCCGTCGGGCTAGGCGGCGCCGCGGCG
>DASXKI010000007.1:0-2975 GCA_036496945.1 Streptosporangiaceae bacterium
GCTGGCCGGGCACGTATTCCGCATCGGCCACCTCGGCGATCTCAGCGACCTGTCGCTGGCCGGCGCCTTGTGCGGCGTCGAGATGGGTCTCGTCAGGGCCGGAGTGCCGATCTCACGCGATGGCGTCGCCAGCGCGCTCGACTATCTCGGGTCCGCCGGCTGACCAGACCGCGGCTCGACCCCGGCGGGCTGCAGGATCCCGCGGACGATCCCACGGGCAGTCAGCTCTGCCGGGGTGAGACGAAGCCGTTCGGCCACCGCCGGAACGTCACCAGGGCCCAGCTTCAGTATCGAAGCCGCCAGCTCGGGCGCTGTCACGGCCAGATAGCCGGGCCGGGCGATCCAGAGGTCAGTGGGCGATGCCAGCGCGAGCGCGCCGCCTGATACGCCTTCCCCGATGACCACCGAGGTGATCGGGACCTGGCTGGCGGCGACGGCCACGTACAACTCAGCAATCGCAGTGCCGACGCCGTCCGCCTCGTCCGACGGCCGCGCCGCCGCGCCAGGGGTATCGATCAGGGTGAGCACCGGCAGCCCGAAGCGCGCTGCCAGGCCGAGCAGGCGCGTCGCGGTCCGGTATCCGGCGGCAGTCGTCGCCTCGCCGGTCTGCGCGATATACGCGATCGTGGCACCACCGTGGCTGCCGAACCCGCAGCGCAGGCCGGGATCCACGCCGCCACAGCGGTCGCCGCGCAGCTCCAGAGTCGCCGTGAAGTATCCGCCCAGCCACTGATCAGCCCGGTCCTTGCGGCCACTGCGCGCGCTGATCACCTGCGCCCACGCAGTCTGCCCGGCCGGGCCGGCATCCGCTCCGGGCGGCCAGTCCGGCAGCGGCGCGCGCTCCAGAGTGCCGCGAGACCTCGGCGACAGCAGCCTGACAGCCGCGGCGATCTCAGCGCGAAGTCCAGCCTCAGCGATCAGAACATCCACGAACCCGCGGGCCCACTTGCCCTCGGCCAGGTACTCCTGCGAGTCCGCCTCGGCGCCAGGCGGCCGAGTCCGTGAACCGGAGAAGCTTACCCTGGCTCCCGGTACGCCAACGAGCACGTCAGCGCACGCGACGAGAGACGACCAGACACCACCGGTGGTGGGATCGCCGGTCACGACGATGTAAGGGATGCCGCCTCGCCGCGCTTCGGCGATCCCCGCCGCGAAGATCTGCATCTGCACCAGCGCACTGGTGCCCTCTTGCATCCTGGAACCTCCCGATGCTGCGATGCAGACGACGGGCAGGCGCTCGGTAGCCGCAGCCGAGAAGGCCTGCCTGATCCTGGCGCCCTCGGCAACGCCAGTTGAGCCGCCGAGGAAACCGAAGTCGAAACCGACAATCACGCAGGGCTCCCCGGCCACGGTGGCCCGGCCCGTGGTCACGGCGTGCCGCGCACCGGTTGCTGCCCGCGCAGCCGCCAGCTGGTCCTCATAGCCGGGCCAGCCGTTCGGATTCGCTGGCTCGATCTCCTCGCCGAAGCGTCTGATGCTGCCGTCGTCGGCTACGTCCTGGTAGAGCGGTCGCAGGGCGGCCGGGGCGGAGCGGGCGGAGTCAGCTGCCATCAGCCGCAGCAACGCGACCGAGCAGGGCCTGACGGAGCTCATCGGTGTGCTCGCCCAGGCAGGGCGGCGGGAGCCCGGCCGACAGCGTGCTACGCCCGTAGTGCACAGGATTCCCCGGCAGGCGGATCGGGCCGAGCTGCGAATGATCCACCTCCCAGATGAGGTCCTCCGCCTGCGCCTGCGCACCTTCGTACACCCGGTCCAGCGACTTCAGCTCGCCTGCCGGCACACCAGCGCGGCGCAGCTCATCCAGCCAGTCGGCAACCGTCCGCAACGACAGCGCTGTCGTCACGATCGCGTGCAGCTCGGCCACGTTCGCCAGCCGCAGGGCATTCGTAGCGAATCTGTCGTCGGTCGGGTCCAGGCCGGCTAGCGGGGCGAAGCGCCGCCAGATCTCCTCGTTGCCGACCGCGATGACGAGCGGGCCGTCGGCTGCGTCGAACATCCCGTAGGGAGCAACCGTCGGATGGTGATTGCCCGAGAGACCGGGGACCTCCCCGGCGATCAGGTATCTCGTGGCCTGGAACGTATGGATACCTACCTGCGCGGCCAGCAGCGAGGTCGAGACCCGCTGCCCGAGCCCGCTGCGCTCGCGCTCGACGAGGGCGGCGAGCACCCCGATGACGCCGAATAGTCCCGCGCTGACGTCCGCGATCGGGACTCCCACCTTGACCGGCTGGCTGCCCGTCGTACCCGTCAGGCTCATCACGCCGCCCTCGGCCTGCAGGATCTGGTCATACCCGGTCCGGTTGCGATCCGGGCCGGCTTCGCCAAAGCCGCTGATCGCCAGCCGGATCAGGCGAGGGTTCAGCTCCGCCAGCCGGCCATCACCGAGGCCGAGTCGCTCCATGACGCCAGGGCGGAAGTTCTCGACCAGCACGTCTGCCCACCGCACGAGCGCCTCAGTGAACTCGCGTTCGGCTGGATCCTTGAGGTCGATGGCCACGCTGCGCTTGCCACGGTTGACCGACAAGAAGTACGTGCTCTCAGCCCCGTCACTGGTCGGCACGAACGGCGGGCCCCAGTGCCTCGTATCGTCCCCGGTTCCTGGCCGCTCCACCTTGATGACCTCAGCTCCGAGGTCGGCGAGCAGCATGGCCGCATAGGGCCCAGCGAGCACCCGAGCCAGATCCAGAACGTGCACGCCCGCCAGCGGGCCGACGTCCTGCGGTCGTGACATCGCATCCTCCTCGGTCCTGCCGCGGCCGGGCTGATCTCCGCCAGTCCTGGCCCGCCGCGCCGAGGTGGCGCGGCGGGCCAGGATGTGCGCCGCTACGGCGTCGCTGCCGCGAGCGCGTCGGCGGACATCACATAGACCTGCTGCTCGATGCCGGCGGTGCTGGCCTGGAAGGCTCCGTATGGCCCGAAGGTGTTGTTGTACTTGTTGTAATCGAGATTCCCGCTCGCTCCTTCGTAGTTGATCT
>DASXKI010000008.1:0-4451 GCA_036496945.1 Streptosporangiaceae bacterium
GGCCGCGCCCGCGTCGCCGTGTTCGTCGAGGTCGAAGGGGCGGGCGACTTCCTGCCGCCGTATTCCGGCAATCTCGACATCATGACCGCCGCCGCCACCCGGGTCGGGGAAGGGTTCGCCCAGCGGATCCTCGCCGAGCGCTCGTAGGCCCAGCACAGGAGAGCCCTTTCATGTCATACAGCGCAGATCTCGACGTCCGCGTCACCGACTCCTCGCTGCGCGACGGCTCACACGCGATCAGGCACCAGTTCACGGTCGAGAATGTGAGGAACATCGTGGCCGCGCTCGACGAGGCGGGCGTGCCCGTCATCGAGGTGACCCACGGGGACGGCCTGGGCGGATCGTCGTTCAACTACGGCTTCAGCGCTGTGCCCGACCAGGACCTGATCTCGACCGCGGTGGCGACCGCCAAGCAGGCCAAGATCGCGTTTCTCATGCTGCCGGGCGTCGGGATTACCGACGACATCCGCCAGGCGGCCGGCAACGGTGCCGCGATCTGCCGGATTGCCACCCACTGCACCGAGGCGGACATCTCCATCCAGCACTTCAAGGTGGCCCGCAGCATCGGCCTGGAAACCGTCGGCTTCCTGATGATGGCGCACAGCCAGCCGCCGGAGGTCCTGGCAAAGCAGGCGCGGATCATGGCCGACGCGGGCGCCCAGTGCGTCTACGTGGTCGACTCGGCCGGCTCGCTGATCATGGACGGAGTCACTGACCGGATCGCGGCGCTGGTGGCCGAACTCGGCGACGACGCCCAGGTCGGCTTCCACGGCCACGAGAACCTCGGGCTCGGGGTGGCCAACTCGGTGCTGGCCGCCCGGGCCGGCGCCAAGCAGATCGACGGGTCCACCCGCCGCTTCGGGGCCGGGGCGGGCAACACTCCGGTGGAGGCGTTCGCCGCCGTCACCGAGCGGCTCGGGATCAAGACGGGCATCGACACCCTCAAGATCGTCGACGCCGCCGAGGAGACCGTCGCGCCGGTACTGAGCTCGAACCCGCCCGCGCTCGACCGGCTCTCGCTCACCATGGGCTACGCGGGCGTCTACTCCAGCTTTCTGCGGCACGCGGAGACCCAGGCGCGCAAGTACGGCGTATCCGGCGCCGCGATCCTCATCGAGGCCGGCCGTCGCAAGCTCGTCGGCGGGCAGGAAGACCAGCTCATCGAGATCGCCGTAGGCCTCGCCAACCGCAAGTGACAGCACAAGCATCCGTCCGAACGGTAGCGGGGTGACTGAGCTGGGCGAAGGCTAGCGCGCGCTCGCCAGCGGCCTCGGCAGCGGCACCACGTCACCGGGCCAGATCGCGACGGCGGTGCTGCGCACCTCGTGGACCAGGGAATGCGCCCGGATCCTGGCGATGGGCCCGGTTACCGAGAGCGCCCCGATGACCCGGCCGCCGCAGCGAATGGGGGACGCGACACAGCCGAGGCCCTTGTAGGCCTCCTCCCGGTCGTAGGCGATGCCGGTCTGCCTGGCGCTGTCCAGCGCGGCCTGGATCGCCCGCGGCTCGACGACGGTGAATTCGGTGCGCCGCCGCATGCCCGCCAGCGCCGACGCCTGGCTTGCCGGGTCCGCGAACGCCAGCATTACCTTGCCGAGTGCGGTGCAGTAGGCCGGCTCGCGGCCGCCAACCCGGGTGGGCAGCGAAACCCGGGTGGTGGTCACCCGATCGAGGTACACCACCTCGCCGTGGTCGAGGATGCCCAGGTGCACCACCAGGCCCGTGCGCAAGGCGAGCGAGTGCAGGTGCTTGAACGCAGTCTCGCGCAGCCCGGTCCGCTGCAGGGCCACGCTGCCGAGCTCGAGGAGCCTCAGGCCGACTCGGTAGCCGCCGCTGTTCCGCTCCAGCCAGCCCACCGCGCACAACTGGTTCGCCAGCCGGTGCACGGTCGACTTGGGCAGGCCCACCCGGTGGCTGATCTCGCTCAGCCCGAGCGCATGGTCGCAGCCGTCGAACGACGCGAGGATGGCTTCGAGCCGGCCCACGACCGTGCTCGCCTGACCGTCCTCTGCTGTGTCCGTGCCTGCTTTCCCGGTCGGGCGGACGTCGCCTACCCGGACGGCGGACGAGCCAACGCAGTGCTCAACCGTAGCCACTACCTGATCACCTCCGGTCTTCACTGACTGGTCAGTACATAATAGAAACAGCCCGCTGGCGACCGCAATGTACTGACGTGGAAAAAAGGCTTGGGAACGACCCGACCTGGACCAACCGACCAGTCAGTTTAGGTCGGCGTGCCGCGGAGCGCGGCCCTCGGCTTCTGTGCAGCGCGAGAGCCGGCTAACGCTGTCCCGCCCAGCAGAACGGTCGTCGTGACACAGGCGGGGCGCCGGGATAGTTTCGCGCATGGTGAATAAGTTTCAGCGTGGTGACACGACGAGGGAAGACAATGAGCGAAATCGCAGCATCTGAGTCGCGGCCAACGAGCGTGCTCGACAACGTGCGGGCGCTGCTGCCAGAAATCAAAGCGCGCGCCGAGGAGATGGAGCAGGCGCGGTCGATGCCGCGTGACCTCGCGGAGAAGCTGCGGTCAGCGGGCGTCTTCCGCCGGTACGTGCCGCGCTCGCACGGCGGCGACGAGATGTGGCCCGATGAGGGCCTGACCGTGATCGAGGAGCTGGCACGGGCCGACGCCTCGGTCGCCTGGGTCGCCGCAGTCGGCTCGGAAGGGCCGAGCTTCTACGCCTACCTGCCGGCGGACACCTATGACAAGATCTTCGCGGACGGCCCCGATGTCATCCACTCCGGCGTGATCAACCCGACCGGCAAGGCGGTGCGGGACAAGGGCGGCTACCGTTTCAGCGGCCGCTGGTCCTTCGCCAGCGGCTCCAACAACGCCGACTACATCTGCATCCATGGCGTGCTCGATGACGGGTCAGGCACCCGGCTCGGCGTGGTCCCCGCCAGTCAGGTGCAGATCGACGACGTCTGGCACGTGAGCGGACTCAAGGGCACCGCCAGCAACGACATCGTGGTCGCCGACCTGTTCATCCCTGACGAGTGGACGGGGACTTTCGCCGAGCTGCCGAAGATCGCCAGGCACCCGCTCGACCAGCGGCAGCTTGGGGCCCGCTTCGGCTCGGAGTTCGCCGCCGTCGCCGTCGGGATCGCCCAGGCGGCCCTGGACGACATCACCGACATCGCCCGCAACAAGATCCCCGCCACCTCGCGCAGCAAGCTGGCGCAGGATCCGATCGCCCAGTACATGACCGGGCAGCTGGCCACCGATCTGTACATGGCCCGGACGCTGCTGCACCAGGTCGGGAGGGACGACCAGGCGAGCGTGGCGTACGGCCCGCCGGACGATACGGCGACGATGATCCGGCGTGCCCGCCTGACACGGGCGGCCTCGGTGGCTGCGTCGGTCGTCGAGGGCGCCTACAGCATCTCCGGGACCACCGGGCTGTTCGAGTCCTGCCCGCTGCAGCGGCGGCTGCGCGACGTGCGCGCGGTCACCCAGCACTACATGCTGTCCGCCCGCAGCGCGTACGGCCCGGTCGGCACCGCCATCCTGAGCGAGGATTCCGCAGGCTGAGGAGGTTGCGATGCCGGCCAGCGATTTGAGCAGGGTCGCCGTGGAGGCCATGCGGCTGCAAAACGCGTACGCCCTGGCCATCGACGCCCGCGACTGGGAACTTTTCCGTACCGTGTTCACCCCCGACGTGCAGGCCGACTACCCGCACAGCGTGTTCGACGGGATGGAAGCGTGGCTGGACAACTTCATCCCCTTCCACGACACCTGCGCGTGGACCGTGCACGAGATCACCAACCACGTCGTCGGCGAGGACAGCCAGGGAATCTGGGGCGCCTGCTACGGGTGGATCCGGTGGACGATGAAGGACAAGCCCGGTTACATCAACCGGGCGGAGGTGCTGTTCCGCGACCGGCTGCGCGAAGACGCCGGGACCTGGCGGATCGCCCGTCGCAAGCTGCGGATGCTGTCGTCTCAGCCGGAGGCGCCGATCCCGGCCGGGTACAGCCAGCTGCAGTCCGTTCTGGACCTGGCTGACTGGGCATAGGTTCTCGCTGGACGGCTGGGTGCTCTCAGGGCCGGTCAGCCGAACAGCTCCACCACCGGCTTGTCCCGCAGGTCGTCCTTGAGCAGGTAGGCCGCGGCCGAGTCCATGTGGGCACGCCACAGGTGCTGGGCGCCGTCGGCGTCGCCCGCCTCGATCAGCGCTAGCAGTTTCTTGTAGGCCCGCACCGCGCGCCGGAAGCGCGCCGGGGACTCGGTCTCGTTGAAGCTGCGCGATACCCGCAGCTGGGTATGGGTGGCGACGATGTCGTGCAGCACGGCGTCCTGCAGCGCGAGCGTCTTGTTCCCCGACCGCTGGATGATCAGCTCGTGGAAGCGGTGGGTGAGGCGCGACCACAGCACCGGGTCGGGGACCAGGCGTCCCCTGGCACCGATGGCGGACTCGATCTCGGCCACCACGGCGGCCAGGTCGGCG
>DASXKI010000009.1:0-5402 GCA_036496945.1 Streptosporangiaceae bacterium
AGGTATACGCTGCCGGGTCGCTCATCGACGTGATGGTGGCGTCTTCACGAGCCAGCCGGCTGCTGCGCGGAGCGTGCAGGGCGGTCACCGGGAGGCAAGACCGCGCCATCGCCTGGGGGTGCCTGCCCACGGCGCGAGGCGAGGCTCCTTCCGTCGAGTTCATCTCCGGCCGCATCCGTCGCCGGGGGCAGCTAGAGGAGGCAGAGAGTGTCGCCGGCTGGTTCTGGTTCGCTGACGCGTGCGGGCGGTTCAGCAAGGTCGTGATCACCAGCCAGGCCGAGCGCGCATCCTGCCGGACGAGAACGGTGGACGCATGCTGACCACATCCCAGGAGCAGCCTTCCGGCATGCCCGCGGCGAGCCCCGCAGACCGGATCCGCCTGCCCGCCGCCCGGCCACCCGGCCACCTGGCAGCAAGCTGGCTCGGCCGCGTGCTACTGGCAGCCGGCCTTGGAATGATCCCGTGGGTCGTCATCCTGGCCCGCGCGCTTCCGCCGGCCGCGATGGCCGCGCACTGGGCCACCGCGTGGGTCGCGCGCATCCCCGAGAAGGTCGCCGCGGCCAATACCGAACTCGCCTGGTACGGCACGCATCACGTCTACTTCTGGCTGGCATACCAGCCGGCCGGCCGGTACTGGCTATTCCGGTTCGCCGAGTTCGGCGTGCTCCTCGTCGTGAGCGCGCTGCTGGTCATGCTGACGCTGAGGATTGCCCGCAGGCGCGCCGCCGGCTGAACGTCAGCGGTGGCATCAGTCCATGATCGCTGGATACACCAGTGTCTTGAGCTGACCGCGGAAGTTGAACGTGCCGGAGGGGAGCAGCTGGGTCATGAAGATCACGGTGAGGTCTTCGGCCGGGTCCACCCAGAAGATCGTCGACGCGGCGCCGCCCCACATGTACTCGCCCTCGGAGCCGATAACCTGTGTGGCGGTGGGGGCTTTGGCGACAGCGACGGTCAGGCCGAACCCCATGCCGGCGAATCCCACCTCACCGTATCCGCCGGGCAGCGCGACTGACTGCAGGTCGCCGCCGCCGGGCAGGTGGTTGGAGGCCATCAGCTCGACTGTCTTGCGGCCAAGAATGCGCGCGCCGTCAAGCTCGCCGCCGTTGAGCAGCATCTGGCAGAACCGCAGGTAGTCGCCCGTCGTGGAGACCAGCCCGCCACCACCGGACAGGAACGAGGGTTCTTCGCGGTATCCACTGCGCTGCGGATCATCGACCAGGACGAGATTCTTGCTGGCGTCGCGGCGGTAGCACGCGGCGAACCGGTCCACCTTGGCGTCAGGCACCGCGAACCCGGTGTCGTTCATCGCCAGCGGCTCGAAAATGGTCTTCCTCAGGTAGTCGTCGAAGCGCTGTCCGGAGATGATCTCGACGAGCCGCCCGCACACGTCGGTCGACACTGAATAGAACCAGCGGGTGCCGGGATGGAACTCCAGGGGGTAGCCGGCATAGCGCTCGATCATGCTTGCAAGGGTGGCGCCCGGACCTCGCCGGGACCCGGGCGTGAGCGCCTCGCCGGGCTTGGCGTTGTCGGCCGAGAACAGTTGCTGCAATGTCCGGCCCCCCGCGAAGCCGAGGCCGGACATGTGCGTCAGCAGGTCGCGGATCGTCATCGGCGACTCCGGGTCGACGAGCCGTTCCGAGCCATCTTCGGCCCGCTCGCGCACCTTCAGGTCGCGCCACTCGGGGATGAACCGCGCCACCGGATCGCTGAGCTGGAACATCGCGCGCTCATACAGCGACATCAGCGCGACACCGGTGATCGGCTTGGTCATCGAGTAGATGCGCCAGATGGTGTCCTCCTCGACCGGCGCGGACCGCTCGCGATCCTGGAGACCGAAGGACCGGAAGTAGCCGACGTTGCCGTGCCGCGCAACGATCACCTGACAGCCCGCGATCCGTCCGGAGTCGATGTAGCGGGCTTGAATGTGCTCAGTGATCCGTTCGAGCCGCGCCTCGTCGAATCCCGCACCGGCTGGATTGACCTTCATGTGCTTTCTCCCGTAGAGAGCGTTGGCCTACTTCGCGTTCGCGTAGGCGAGCGCTGTCCTCCGGTCAGCGCAGCCTTTCATTTCCGTCACCTTGTCCTCGGCAAGTGTGAGGACGACGTAGCGGATGCCGTCCTCTAGCGGCCACCCATCCGGCCGAGCGTGATCCGGGCGAAACGCAACGACGACGCGGTCCGCGACGTCCAGTACCTCCTCGACGCGGCCGGACAGACCCTCGGCGAGCTGGAGCGTCATGGTGTCGAGAATGGCAACCCGGTTCTGGCAGTTCCACGGCCCGTCCTCAACCCCGCGCCACTTGGCGTCCGGCGCAAGAGCAGCCTCGAGCGGCGCGAGATCGCCAGCCGACAGAGCGTCCCAGGTGTCGCGAATGAACTGCGCATTGTCCATCAACGCAGGCTACATCCGTCACGATCAGCAGGCGAGGGACGCATCATGCCGACGGCTCATCGTCGCGGCCGGCATTCCGCCGGGACGCGCGCAGGGTCGGCCGGTCACCGTGGACAAGCCGGCTGAGCTGCCTGGCTGCGCGGTCGGCGGCCGTACCGAACGGGTTGTCCTGCACGACGTAGGTCCAGGTGGCAGTGGGCCGTCTCAGCCCGGCCGCATCGAGGTCGATTCCGGCGCTGGTGATTTCCGCGCGCTGGAAGGTCGCTGCCGAGTCCTGCTCGACTGACTCGAGCAGTCGCTTGAACAGCTTGACCGCCTCTGCATGAAACTCCGTCAGGGGATCCAGCCCCATGCCAAACGGGTTCGGGCCGTTCCCGAGTGCGCGCAGGTGAATGCCCTCTCGGATCTCGGCCAGCACGGCTAGGTATTTGGCCCACTGCCGATCCAGGTGGAACAAGACGATCTGTCGCGCGGCAGCCGTCAGCACGTCGGCCGGGACGGTCGCTGCGAGCTCACGGTAACGGTCCGGGCACCGCTGCCGCAGTGCGGTGAGCGCGGCATCGGTGCGCAGCGCACGGTCGCGTTGCTCTAGCACGATCCGCCGCTGATCCTCGACCAACTTGTTGTAGCGGAAGGTGTTCCTGTGTATCTCCAGGTTGGCCCCTTCGGCCACACGCTGAGCATGCTCCACGGAGCGCTGCGCCGCGGCATCATGCACACTGCCATCCGCCGCTATCTCGCTCGGGGCAGCGGCTTCGGGGGCATTGCCGACCACTAGGTCGTCTTGCATGCTGACGAAGAAGACGGAACTGCCAGGATCACCCTGACGGCCAGAGCGACCTCTGAGCTGATTGTCCAGCCGGCTGCTCCAGTACCGGCCAGTGCCGATGACGTGCAGTCCGCCAAGTCTGGCGACCTGCCCGTTGTCGCCTTTCGGACCGCCCAGGCGGATGTCGGTGCCGCGGCCGGCCATCTGCGTCGATACGGTTATCGTTCCGCGCGTCCCGGCCGTCGAGATGATCGCGGCTTCCTCCGCATCGTTCTTGGCGTTCAGCACGACACACGCGAGGCCAGCCCGGCCGAGGTTTCGTGCCAGCCGTTCCGACTCGGCAACATCCAGGGTGCCGATCAGGACCGGCCGGCCGGAGGCGTGCACCGCGGCGGTCTCCGCGACAATCGCATCTTCCTTGTCGTCCAGAGTTGCGAACAGCCGGTCGGGGTGGTCGTCGCGTATGCGGGCCCGGTTGGGCGGGATCACCGCCACTTCCAGCTCGTAGAACTGGCGGAACTGCGCGCCCACCGCCACAGCCGTGGCGGTCGCGCCACATACGCGGGGATAACGCCGGACCAGTGACTCGATGGTGATGCTGTCCAGAATCTCGCCCGTCTCGCTCGCGGTGAGATCTTCCTTCGCCTCGACGGCTGCCTGCAGGCCGTCGGGCCAGCGCTGCAGCCTGGCCACCCTGCCGCGCGAGGGGCTGATCAGCTGGACCCTCCCATCGGTGACGATGTAATCGACATCGCACTGCAGGAGCGCATCGGCGTGCAAGGCAACGTTGAGCCTGGTCAACGTCTCGAGCTGAGCCGCGGAGTAGAGATCGATGCCGCCGAGCGCGCCTTCGGCCGCGACGGCACCGAGTTCGGTCAGACGGACATTGCGGCCATCATCATCGACCTCGTAGTGCACGTTTCGGCGTAGCGTCCGGACGAGCCTGGCCATCTCGTGGTCCGCATCGCCCGCCTCGGCCGCGCCGGCCAGCACCAGTGGCACCCTGGCCTCGTCAATCAGGACCGAGTCCACCTCGTCGATCACAACCACGTCGGGCTCGGGCAGCACCTGGTCTGCCGCGTCTGAGCTGAGCCTGTCACGGAGAACGTCAAAGCCGATCTCGCTGACCGCCGCGTACGTGACTTGCGCCGAGTACGCCGCCCGCCGTTCGGCCTGAGTGGAGTGCTGCCCCAGGTAACCGACGGTCACGTCGAGCAGGTCGTAGACCGGGCGCATCCACTCGGCGTCGCGGCGGGCAAGGTAATCGTTGACCGACATGACGTGTACCGACCGGCCGCAGGCTGCGTACCAGGCGGCAGTGACAGCGGCCGAGAGCGTCTTGCCCTCACCGGTGGCCATCTCCGCGACCTGCCCGGACATCATGACCATGGCGCCGAGAAGCTGCGCATCGTAGGGGCGCTCGCCGAGCGCCCGGCGAGCCGACTCCCGCGCGGCCGCGCAGAACCCGGCCCGGTCCGTCGCGGCGTCCGCCAGCCCTGCCAGTTCCTCATCCGGCAGCCGCCGTAGCTCGTCCTCGCGAGCGGCAATGATCGGCAGGAGGCGCCGATGCCGGGAGATGTCTGCCGTGCCCGGCTTCTCCAGGAACCGCATGACTCGCTCGCGCAGCGGGCTCACCGCGCGCGACCCGTCCGCTTGGCTGTCACGCAGCCTCAACGCCGTGCGCTACGGCGGGGTTCCCGAAGCTCCACTGGCCCACCGCGTCCTGCGCCCACTGCATCATGAGGACGCGAGAACCTCGTCGAGCGTTTGGAGGAGGAGATCGGCGTGTTCCGGCTGGAATACCAGGGGCGGCCGGATCTTGAGCACGTTTCCGGCCGGGCCGGTTGCGCTGAGCAGTATGCCCCGCTCCCGCATGGCCTCGGTCACTTGACGGGCATTCCCGGCCGCTGGCCCGCCGGCCTCATCGATCAGTTCGACGCCGAGCAGGAGGCCGTCGCCCCGGACGTCTCCGATCAGGGGGTGCCGGTCGGCGAGTTTCAGCAGGCCCTGCCTGAGGTAGGAGCCGACTTTCGCGGCGTTGGCCACCAGACCCTCATCCTCGATGACGGCCAGGACGGCGAGTGCGGCCGCGCAAGCTACCGGGTTACCCCCGAAGGTGCTGAACAGCTCGACCTCCCCGGGAACGGCCTCAAGCAGCTCGGACCTGACCACCAGCGCGGCGACCGGGAAGCCGTTGCCCATCGGCTTGCCCATCACCACCATGTCAGGCACGAT
>DASXKI010000010.1:0-15551 GCA_036496945.1 Streptosporangiaceae bacterium
CTATCCGTGCTCGCCCGCATGCGACGCCACCTCGGCTAGGCCAAGCCCGGCCAGGGACCGCGAACCTCGCCCGTGCGGTGCGGCTGACCCAGCCGCGCCTCCGGTCTCAGCGTCTGCCCTCTGGCTCGATTTCGACGGTCATCAGACTGTCACCGTGACGATGGACTTCCTTCCAGGCGCCGCACCACAAGCAACATTCGGGCAAATGAGCATCAGTAGTCCCCCGAGCATCGTGTTGCCGACGCCGGGCGGTCCGTTCAGATGGATGAACTTCGCCACTGGGCTGGCGCCACAAAGTGGTGCCTCGGACCAGGCATGATCGAGCTAACTGGAGCCCAGGCTGTAGATGGGAACCCAGTGCGCGGACTGTGAATTCTCCGGTGCCGCGACGCAGCGGCTCGCCGCGGCGCAGGCGATCGGGCCGATACCCTGCGCGAGACCGCCGCCCTGGCCGTCGCCCGTGTTCGTCTTCGGCAGGTTGACTGGGGACCAGATCGTGCCGCCGTCCCGCGTAGAGAGGATGACGGGGCCAGCGGAATCCCCACCAGCGGCGTAGCACTGCTGCGCGGTTGGGCAGCTCATTCCCTGGGGGATGAATTGTCGCGCTCGCTGCACGGGCAGGGACTGTGTGACCCAGGTGGCGCCGCCGTCGCTGGTGGCAGCAAACGCGGTCGCGATGCCGGGTTCGCCAATCTGGCTGCTCATCGCGACCCAGCAGTGCAGTCGGTCGGAGCACGACATGGTGCCGGCCTGGGGCAGATCATGGGACGCCATCGTCCAGAGCGAGTCAGGATGCTTCCCGCGGTGCCAGGTTGCGCCGCCATCGTGGCTGTACCACGCCGCCCAGCTGCCCGGCGCGACGGTGAGCGGGCCGCCGCCGTTAACGGACTGGCTGTTGTCCTCGGTGATCAGCTGATCGAACAGCACGCAGGTCGTGCCGCCATTGGCGCACCTGCGCGCCGGGTTCAGCGCGACCGAGCGGCTGGGTGCCCGCACCCACCGTGCGGAGCGGAGAGCCCTCGAGCGCGACCTGGCCAGCTACACCTCTGCTGCCGAACTCGCCGAACTCGACGCGATCCTCAGCCGCCACAGCGAAGAGGAAACCGAGGAGATCCGGCACATCCTCGCCGCACAGGCCGCCTGATCGCGTGCTGCCGACAACCGGGACAGCCACCGGGGCATCCTTCCCGCTGGGCCGACACATGCAGCGCTGCCGCGGCGAGTCGCATCTCTCAGCGGCTCCTGATGCCGTTGTCATGCGCGATAGCGGCGGCCTCGGTACGGCTCGCGGCGCCGAGCTTGGCCAGGATGTTCGACACGTGCACGCTAACGGTCTTGCCAGAGATGAACAGCTCGGCCGCGATCTCCTTGTTGCTCCGGCCGCCTGTCACAGCTTGGAGCACCTCGAGCTCACGGCCGGTGAGAACGCTGAGCGGGCTGCCGGGCACCGCTCTCGAGCCTCGGCCCAGCCGCGCCCGTCGGCCCAGGTCGGCCAGCGCGGCCCGCAGTCTCGTCGCGCCTAGCTCCTCCGCAACGGCCGCGGCGAGCTGCCACTGCCGTTGAGCCTCATCCCGGTCGCCCGCCTCAGCCAGCGCCTCGGCGAGCCGCCACCGCGACCTCGCGGCCTCGTACACAAAGCCGGGGCCGAAGGTGTCGACGACAGCGCGCCAGTTGTCCGGCCCGTTGTCGTCAGCCGCCCGTCTGAGCTCAGCCTCCGCTCTGGCAAGCCAGCCGCGCCCGTCCACGCCGACCGCGGCCGCCACTCGGCGCTCGCTGTCCAGGCCCTGGCGGGCTATCTCGGCCAGGCTCACGGCCTCGGCGATCAGCGCGTCCGCAGGCTGCCCAGCCGCCCTTGCCAGGCGTGCCTGATCGGCCAGCGCCGCGATCCCCACCGCGGCGGGGCGGATGACCTGCGGGCCGTACTCCTCGCCACCCCACGCGGTCGCAGCGCCAATGGTCGCCTTCACGGCCGTGAGCGCGCCCGCCAGGTCGCCGGCCCAGTACGCGTCCTCGGCAAATAGGCCCTGCGCGATGTACTCGGCCAGCGAGTCCATCGCCATATAAGGCTCAAGCCAGGCGCGGCGCTCCCCGACCCTCGCACTTCCCCTGGCCACGTCGATGAACAGCGCCATCGCCGACAGCCGCGCCTCGGAGATGTTCGTAACCCGCACCGGGAAACCGTTGGCGATCTCCTGCGCGTGGTCCCAGTCGCCGTCGTTGTAGTGCGCCAGGTAGTGCAGGTACTGAAGGTCGGTCCCGTACGGCGCCATGCTCAGGCCCGTCTGGGCTGCACGCTCAACGCCCAGGTGCGCGGTCTGGCTAGCCGCGGTCAGGTCGCCCGATTCCAGCTGGATCCGCGCGAGCAGCGTCCTGACCCGCAGCTCCACCCCCGCCATGTCGGACGAGCTCGCCAGCTCCAGGGCGCGAGCACCGGTGGCTTTCGCATCGTCAATAAGGCCAGCCCGCTCGCTCAGCGTGCTCAGGGTCGCCAGCGCATCGGCTTCCAGCCATGGCGCCCCGGCGGCCCGGGCGGCAGCCTCCGCCTCGATCGCGCGTGCTCGCGCCGGTCCGGTATCAGCGAAGCTCAGCAGCGTCTTAGCGTGCGTCGCCAGCGCCTGTGCCCGCTCCCAGGTCGGCGGCTCGGCCGGGAGCGTGCCGACGGCCGCGCTGGCGCTCGCGATCGCCTCGGCGTCCTGGTCGATGTCGAGGAGGAAGTACGCGAGCCGCTCCTGGACGCGGCAGAGCAGCAGGAGGTCCTGCTCGGGCTGGTCGCGCAGGAAACCGGCTAGCCGCCGTAGCTGCTTGACCGCGGGCTGAACCTGCCCGCTGTCGGCTGCGCTCAGCGCCGACTTGAACGCCAGCTTGCCGCGGCTCATGTGACTGAGCTTCTCCGGCTCGGGCACGCGGTCCCACAACGACAGCGCCTGGTCAAAGTGCCGGTGCGCCTCCGCAGGCGCCGCGAGACGCCAGGCTTCCCCGGCCGCCTGTACCGAGGCCGTGAACGCGCCGGGGATGTCGTGGCTGGCCAGGCAGTGCGCAGCTAGTTCTGCGGCCGAGCCGTCATCGAGCCGCTCCGACAGCAGCTCGGCGAGCCGGGCGTGCAGCCTGCTGCGCTCCCCCGGCAGCAGGTCGTTGTAGATGGCCTCGCGCAGCAGTGCATGTCGGAATGCCAGGCCGGTAGGGCCATCGGGCACGAGCAGCTGGCGGGCGACGACCTCCCGGACTGCGGCCTCATACTCTGCTGTCGGCAGCCCGGCGGCCTGCATGATGAGGTCGTCGTCGATCCTGCGGCCGGTGACGGCGGCGGCACGCAAGACCTGCTGCGCGGCCGGGGACAGATCGACGGTGCGCGCTACGAGGAGGTCAGCTAGGCCGGTCGGCAGCTCGCTGCTCGCCGAGGACGTGGCGAGCAACTCCTCGGCGAAGTAGGCATTGCCCTCGGCCCGCCTGATCACGCGGTCGATAGCCACCGAATCCTGCAGGCCGGCTGCCAGCTGGGTCAGGTGCAGCGACATCGCCTCGGCGTCCAGCGGCCCGACGTCGATGGCGGTCACGCTCGGCAACCTGAGCAGCTCGCCCACCACAGGGCGCAGCGGATGCGACCTGTGCATGTCGTCAGTCCGGTAGCTCAGGGCGAGCGCGATCCGCTCCCGCCGCAGCACCCGGCTCAGAAACGTCACGAGGTCTCGGGTCGAGCGATCCGCCCAGTGCAGGTCCTCGAGCACCAGCAGGACCGGCTGCGCCTCGGCCAGTTCACTCAGCATGCCGACCACCGCGCCGAACAGCTGCTGCTGCGCCAGTCCGGGCAGGTCGCCGGGCTGCCGGGTGATCTCGCGGTCGGGTAGCAGCCGCGTCAGCACCGGGCGGGTCGCCAGCGCATCGGCAAGGGGTCCGCCGGCCGCGCTGCGCAGTGCATCGGCCAGCGGCAGGTACGGGACGGTCTCCGCGAGCTCGGCGCAGCGGCCGGACAGGATCGTAAAGCCGCGCTCGGCGGCCTCGGCGGCGAGCTCGGTCAGCAGCCGGGTCTTGCCGACCCCAGCGTCGCCGCTGACCAGCAGCACAATGGGCTGGCCAGCCTCGGCATCGCCCAGCAGCTCCCGCATCCGGCCGAGCTCGGCTGCCCGGCCCACGAGAGTGCAGCGTTCGGTATCAAGCACACTGTGATTATCCCGGGTAGTTCGGACACTCCCACCGGTTTAATCGGCCACGCCAAAACTCGGCCCTGGTGGAACGCTGGCAGGTCCGCGCGGGCCTCAGGCGCCGGGGACCCGTCCCAGGACCCAGCCGAATTCGGAAACGATCCGGACGCCCAGACCTTCGGTGTAGAGCGGGCGGATGGCCTCACGGATCGCCTCGGCGAACCGGTCGTAGCCAACCGCCTGCATGGCCGGCCAGGCCGGGCCGCTGGAGGCGAGCGTCCGCGCCGCCAGGTCAAGGTCGGGCCACTCGTTGACCGCCAGCGCGGTGCCCCGGTTTACGAACTCCAGGCCGGCGTCGGCGAGCATCTGCTCGGCCACGCCGGGCCGCCCGGTGTCACCCTGATTGAGGGTGGCATCGACGTGGCCCGGTGGCGACAGCTCCAGCAGCGTGGCGAAGAACGGCAGCAGGCCAAGCCGCTTGGGAGATCCCCAGAAGCTGAAGCCGACGAGGCCACCTGGCCGCACCACCCGGCGGGCGTCCCGCAGCGCCTCCTCGCATCCCTTCCAGATCCCGTTGAAACTCGTGGCCACATCGAAGTAGTTGTCCTCGAAGGGCAGCGCGAACATGTCGCCGACCCGGAAATCCGCGTCCGGCGTCCGCGCCCTGGCGATCCCGATCAGCGCCTCAGAGGCATCCAGCCCGGCGACCTCGGCCCCGCGGCCTGCTGCGACGCTGGCCGCGTAGCCGGACCCGCACGCGATGTCGAGCAGCCGCGTCCCCTGGCCCACGCCAGCCTGGTCGAACAGCGCCTCGTTGACGCGCCGCGTATACGGCTCGAGCAGGTAGGCCCAGTCCGTGGCCCGGTCACCCCAGGCCTGGCCCGCTTCGGTCCACCCCATCGGCCTCGCCTCCGCTGCCCGGTCGCGCGCAGTTAGCCACCTGGCCCACAGTTTGCTACAGCCTGGCCCGACCGTCCCCGATAAGGACGTGCGTCGCAATGAGGCGTCCGTGCGGGCGGGATCACCTGAGACGGATCCAGGTAGCGCGTGCGACACCAACTGCCTGCCCGTCGGGCGTGAATACCGCAGAGCCAGCAAGTATTTTGCGACCCTCTCCTGACAGGCGCCAGCCGATCACGACGTATGGCTCGCTCGTCTTGACTGGACCGAACTGGCGGACAGAGAGCTGGCCCAGGACGAATGGCAGGCCATCCGGGGCGGTGTCCCCGAGGGCACCGATGCCTCCCGGGCAGTCGAGCGCCGCCCACAAGAATTCGGGCCGGAGATAGCCATCTGACCCGGCGAGCGCCTCATCGGGATACCAGACATCAGCCAACAACTCCCGGCTTGCGACCGGTCCGACCAGGATGCGCAGCCCGTCCCCAGGGCTCCGATCCGGCCCGCACACGAAGCAGGTCGGGAACGGATGTCCTTCTGGTCGGGACCGTAGACGGCATCTCGTGCCAGCAGCCCGAGCTTCCGGAAGCGAGACCGGGCCGGGGAGCTCCATCGCCAGGCTGTCCGGCAGGCCCGTCGCCTCAGCTACCAGGCTGCGGCCGTCGAGCACGCGCACCGAGTCACCGTGGTCCTGCTCGACCGCCATTGGTCGCGCCAGGGGAGGTGGCCGGCGCAGCGTGACGATCGCCGGCCCATTCAGGTACGCAGCGATGCGGCCGCACGCGTAGCCGCCGTTGCCGCTGCCAGGTGGCCCGCAGAAGCGGGGCGCAATGACCAGGGAATCAGTCATGACAGTAGCTTCTTGACGGCCGCCGTGCCGGCGATGGCCTGCTCGGGGCCGGGTGACTGCGGGATGAGATTGAATTCCGCGCAGCCTGCGGCGGCGTAGGGCGCGAGGAACTCGGCGACATCCTCGGCAGTGCCGTACGGGCAGTAGCGCTCGAAGCGCTCGAACGGCAGTTGGTAGAAGGCCTCCATCGCCGGGGCGAGGCAAGCGCGGGCAGCCTTTTTCGAATCAGCAAGACCGCACCACACCTGCATCGCGTGACGGATCGGCGGGTCGGGCCGGGAAATGCGGGCGGCCTCCTCCGCTGCTATCTCGACGGCGGCGGCAAATCGGCGCGGGGAGTTCCAGATGCCCAGCCACCCATCGCCGAGCTGGCCCGCGCGCCGGATCGCCGCGTCGGAACGGCCCCCGATGATGATAGGAATAGCCGCGGCCGGCGCGGGGGCGATGACCGCTTCGTCGAGGTCGAAGAACTCGCCCTGGAAGGTGAGCGCCTTGCCGGTCATGAGCTTCCGCACGATCGTGAGGCTTTCGTTCATCCGCAAGCCCCGGGTCGCTGGGTCCACCCCGCAGTTCGAGACTTCGCGGCGGTCCTCACCGCCCACCCCGACGCCGAAGATCAGCCGCCCGGGGGCGAGCCGGTCGATGTCTGCGAGCTGGCGGGCCACCAGGACTGGATGGCGCAGCGGCAGCAGGTACAGGCCGCTGTAAACGGGGAGCGTGGGATGAAGCAGCGTCAGAGCGGTGGCCTGCACGAGCCCGTCGAAACCCAGGCCCGCGACGAAGCTCACATGGTCTCCACAGCAGACATGGTCGATGCCTGCCTCGCTCACCTGTGCCAGGAAAGCGCTGGCGGTCTCTGGACCCTGCTCGAGCAGGTCGAAGGGCGGGAACATGCCGACCCGAGTCGGCTTCGTGGTGTCTGACATATCTCGACGCTAAGATCACTCAGCCTGGGGCGGCAATCGGGTGAACTACCGGCAATCCGCCGGTTCTCCCACGACCTGGACGGGTCTGCTCGTTGTGTACACCGGGCGAACTACCGAGGCGCTCACGGGCGAAGCCGGCGCTCGGTCACCCATGCCGCGATCTGCGCCCGCGAATGCACCTCCAGTTTGCGACGAATGTTCTCGACATGTGCTTCGGCCGTCCGCGGCGCGACAGACAAGCGCACCGCGATCGAGTGGTTAGTCAGACCCTCAGCGACCAGCCCGGCCACCTCGAGCTCGCGGCCGGTGAGCCCCGGCCCGGAGCCCGCGGGTTCACGCAGGAAGCCCAGGATCGCCTCCAGAACCGCGCCCCAGTCATCGTGGTAATACAGGTGGCTAGAACCCGTTAGCGGTATCAGCTCCGCCCCTGGGATCAGGCTGGCTACCTCTCGCCCCAGCTCGAAACCTGTGGCCCTGTCCGCCTCACGGTGCAGCACCGCCGTCCGCGCCCGGATCGCCGGGAGCAGCGACCTGATATCGGTGTCGTAGTAGACCTCCAGGAGCTGGCTAGCAACAGCGGCCGAGGCGCTCGCCCGCTGGAATCGCAGGAACGCCTCGAGCTCCCCAACAGTAGGGTCGGGGACGAAGATGCCGGTCAGCACCTTCGACCCAAGACCCCAGTGGGCCCGCACCAATGCCACGATCGAGTCCCTGACCTCGGCAGGCGCCAGGTCCGCGCCACTGGCGCACATCCCGTACAGCACGAGCGCCTCGACCCGATCCGGGTACTGCGCAGCTATCGCGGCCGCGAGCTGACCGCCCTGCGAGGCTCCGAACATGCTAAACCGGTCAGCCCGCACCGCATCGGCCACCGCCAGCGCCGCAGCCACCTGCCCGTCAAACGACAGGTCAATCCCGTCTCGGTCCGACAGGCCGCACCCGGGCTTGTCATAGCGGATCACGGTAAACCGCTCGGCCAGGCGCTCGATGAAGCTGCCGAAGGAGAACAACTCCAGCTGCCCCCGCAGGTGGGTAACCCAGCCCGATTCGCACAACAGCACCGGGCCAGCGCCAACTGTCGAGTAGGCGATGCGGCCCGCGGACGAAGTGCAGTACCTGATCGCCGGCGTCACCCGTCCAGGCTGACACCGTCAGCCGGCACCGTAAAGAAGCAATGGCGATCGGTGCAGGCAAACGCTTGGCGACACCCATGCTGACGGTCGACTCAGCGGCCAAGGATCTCCAGGTGAACCGGGCATGCCGCGTTATAGTGCTTCAACGTCAGCTTTCCCTGGGAATACGCCCACGAGCATGTACAAGAATTTGGGACCCGGTCTGACGTTATGACCTCGGTGGGCACGCCGCTGCGCCGCTCGGCGCGACCGGGCTGGTACGGCACCGGCTGTCCGACGAGGGCCAGAGCAGGCCCCTCGGTCCTGGCCTCCTGGACAGCTCCGCCCGCTAGCGCCAGCCACTCCCGAGGCGTGGCATCTGACGAGGACGGGGCTGGTACGGGTCGTTTGAAGCGCACCCTGGCTCCGGGGATCTTGTCACTCGCCCGGCTTTCCACGTCATCCAGAATATCCGCTGAGCGGGCGGCCTGATTCTCGTTGCGCGTGGCCCGCCGAGATCTTGTGGGCGGGACTAGCGCGGGTATGCCCCGTTCCCTGCCCTGGAAGAGATGTGCGCTGGCGGCCTGAGTCCAATCGGAAGGGCCGGGTCGGGCACGGGGATCCCCCAGCGCGTGTCCAGCGGCAGTTCGCCCGCCCACAGGCCGAGTTCGGCGTCCGGGCTGTCGGCATCGTCGGGCGGTCCGGTGCGGACCTTGACCGACGCCTCCGCCAGCGAGAGGGCGAGCAGCCGGGTGGCGGCCAGTTCCTTACGGCTCGGCTGCCGGACGTAATCCCACTGGCCGGGCGCCAGGTGCTCGGACACTAGCCGGAGGCCCGCCAGCTTTTCGTCCGGGTCATCGATGATGCGAGGCCGGGCGTAGATCATCGCGCTGCGGTAGTTGATCGCGTGCTCGAACACCGAACGGGCAAGCACCAGCCCGTCGACGATCGTGATGGTCAGGGTGACCTCGGGCATGTCGGCGGCCAGGCTCCGGCTGGCCACCGAGCCATGCACGTAGGCGTGCTGCTCGTCGAAGCCGTACACGGTCGGGATGACCATGACGCCCTCGGCTGTCGGCACGCCCAGGTGTGCGATGAAGCCCGCTCGCAGCACGGCCATCAGGTCAGCCCCGTCGGAGCGGCCCTGCTCGCGCAGCCGCCTGTGCTGTGTCCTGGCCGTCACCGAGAGTCCGGTATCGGGCATGAATCACGTCCCTTAGCCACTAATTGAGTTGCCGACAGTCTATTGAGCAACTGATTCAGTAGCCAAGTCGGGTCACGAGCTACCTCACCGCCTGGCCACATCGGCTGCACCCCGCGCGTTGACGACCCGCTCGGGTCCGATGCCTGCCTGCTCGGCCCGGGCGCAGCCGCTGTCGAGCCAGTCCAGCTGGCCGGGCGCGTGCGCGTCGGTGTCGATCGCGAACTGGCAGCCGATCTCCGCGGCCAGCCGGAGCAGGCGGTCGGGCGGGTCCTGCCGCTCGGGGCGGCAGTTGATCTCGACCGCGACGCCATGATCCCGGCAGGCGGTGAAGACCGCCTCGGCGTCGAACTCTGACTCGGGCCGGTCGCGGCGGCCGGTCACCATGCGGCCAGTGCAGTGCCCGAGCACGTCGACGTGCGGGCTGGCCACCGCCGCCAGCATGCGCTTCGTCATCGGCTGCGCCGGCATCCGGAGCTTGGAATGCACGCTAGCGACGACGACGTCGAGCCGCGCGAGAAGGTCCGCGCGCTGGTCAAGCGTGCCGTCCTCGAGGATGTCGACCTCGATCCCGGTCAGAATGCGGAACGGAGCCAGCTCGGCATTGAGCTCGGCTATGAGGTCCAGCTGACGCTCGAGGCGGCTGGCCGACAGCCCGTTCGCCACCGTCAGGCGCGGTGAGTGATCGGTCAGCGCGATCCACTCGTGGCCAAGATCGCGCGCTGCCGCGGCCATCTCCTCGGGTGGGCTGCCGCCGTCTGACCAGTCGCTGTGCACATGACAGTCGCCATGAAGGGCTGTGCGCATGGCCGTCGGCGCCGGCTGGTGAGCCTCGTCCAGCAGCCGCCGCAGGTAGGCCGGCTCCTGTCCCGCCGCGGCCTGGACGATGACCTCAGCAGTCGCCGGGCCGATGCCTGGGAGTTCCTGCAGGCTCGAGTCCCGGAGCCGCTGCTGAAGCTCTGGAGCCGGAAGCTCCTGCACCACCTGGGCGGCCCGGCGAAAGGCGCGCACACGGTAGGTCGGCGCACTCGCCAGTTCCAGCTGGAAGGCGACGTTGCGGAGGGCCTGGGCCGGATCCATGCCGTTTAGGCTGTCAGAAGCAGGTGCCGTGATAGGGCCCGGGCCCGTTGTAGACGCCGTGGCTGGGACCGGCGAGGGCCACGGCCATGTCGAGCGGGATGACGTCGGTCCGGGTGAACCAGTGCATCCGGCGGCATTGCCTCCTCAAGGTGCCCGGCAATCTGGCTTCTCAGTTCGCGTGCCTTCGCGGACGGCAGGCCGGCCAGCGCGATGTCGAGCTGAGTCAGGTACTCCCGGACGAGCCGGTGTTCGAGCGCGGTGCCGCTCATGGCTTTCCCCTGTCGCCCGGGTTGAGGACGCTTCCGACCGTCGCCGCGAACTGAGCCCAGTTGGTCCGGAACGTCTTGAGGCTCTGGTGGCCTGCCGGGGTAATCGAGTAGTACCGGCGGGCGCGCTCGCCCTCGTTGTCGCGCCACTCGCTGGTGACCAGGCCCGCGTCGCGCAGCCGGTTCAGCAGCGGGTACACGGTGCCGTCACTGGTCAGGAGGCCATCGGCGGCCGATAGATCACGGACGAGCTCCAGCCCGAACCGCGGTCTGAGCTCAAGCAAAGCCAGTACGCATGGGCCCAGTACACCCCGTCGCAGCTCGGTCAGCCCGCCGCTCTCTCCCGCCATGCCTCACATGATGTCTTGCGACACAAGATATGTAAATAACTATGTGCGGTCATGCGCCTACCCTGGCTACCCAAGTCCGGCCCGAGCGGGTGTTTTAAGCAGCCTCCGACCAATCCGAGTGCGTGTGACAGTCGCCGCGCAATGCCGCCCGCATTGCCGTCCGCGGCGCCGCACGACCGCGGATCAGGGTGGCAAGGTAGTCCAGTTCTGCGCCGGCGACCTACGCGTACGCAGCCAGTCGCTTCCGCAGCATGCCTCGCGCCCTGTGCAGCCTCGACATGACTGTCCCGATCGGCACGCCGAGCATCTGGGCAACGTCCCGGTAGGGATAGCCCTCCACGTCCGCCAGGTACACGGTGGCCCGGAAGCAGTCCGGCAGGTCGTCCAGGGCCTGCCGGACATCGGAGTAAATGAACTGACCGAGCACGGCATCCTCAGCCGACGGCGCACTGCCGGCCGAGCCTGCCGGGCCACCGTCTGGTCCGCCTGATGTGGCCGATAGGAAGTCAAACTCGGCGCTCAGCACCTGTACCGGCTGGCGCTGGCGCTTGCGGTAGCCGCTGACAAAGGTGTTAGACAAGATCCGGAACAGCCAGGCCCGGGAGTTCGTGCCCGGCGTGAAGTGCCGGAGCCCGGCATAGGCCCTGGCCATGCTCTCCTGTACCAGGTCCTCAGCGTCGCTGGGATTGCGCGTCATCCGGAGCGCGGTCGGGTACAGATCACGCTGGTGACCCGCTAGTTCCTGCTCGTAAATCAGATGATCTTCAGATGCGTGGGCGCTCGTGGACATGAGTGCTATCGCCTCCTCATGAGGCGACGGCAAGCGCCGACCCAGCACGCAACCAGCCGCGCAAGGGTCAATGGCGCGGGACCGGGGGGTGCCCCACTGCTGATAGAAACAAGCTAAGGCGTCGCGGTTACGGGGGGTCAGCGCGCCGCCACCACTTATCGGTGAACTCGAAGTATTTAAACCGCTACTCACCGTCATGTCAACAGCAGTCACTCCAGTAACACCTCGCCAGGCCAGGATATCCGGCCTGCGGATCACATCGGCGCAGGTCAGCGCCCTGCCGACCCTGGTCTGCGGCCGCGGTCCAGCGAGTCAGGGCCGAGTTAGCCGGTCGCGTTCAGCCAGCGCACCGGCGCGCCGTCGCCAGCCCGCCGGAACGGCTCGAGCTCCGCATCCCATGGCTCGCCGAGCAAGAGGGCGAGTTCGGCCTCCAGGGAGCCGCCAAGCGCAGGATGCCGCGGCCCGTGCAGGTCCCGCAGGCCGCCAAGCCTGCTGTCGGCCTTGGCAGTGCTCGCCGAGGCGGCGAGCTCCATGGCTGCCCGTAGCCGGTTCTCCGGGATCATGATGTCGCCGTTGGCGGCCACCGCCGCGGAGAATGTGCCGAGCGACGGCGTGTTGCTGTACCGGACCGCGTCACAGCCGGGGCTCGCGTCCTCGGTGACCTCGAACCGGATGAGCTTCCAGCTGGCCAGCGCCGAGGTGATCGCACCGCCCGCGCCGGGATTGCCGTGCCAGGTCAGCTCGGCTCGCAGCGCTCCGGGCGAGGCAGCTTGATCAACCCACGGCAGGCTGACGGGCACGCCAAGAACCCCGGCCACAGCCCACTCGATGTGCGGGCATAGAGCCGGGGGCGCACAGTGCACCTGCAGCACGCCTCGAACGGACACCCAGACCTCCCTGCGACAGACGAGGATGCGTCTTCCCCAACGACCTCGTACGCCGACAGGACCTGCGGCTGGCGTCCTGGCGATCTTCCGCGACTCATTGTGCACTACTAGCTGCGCTCGCACCAGCACCACTAGGGTGCGCCGCGCCGCACGACCCCGGTCCGCCGGCCGAAATGCGGCTACTGTCCAGCCGCCGGCTGTCGTGGTCTCATGGAAGAGTGACGAGCACGGCGGACCAGCGGGCCGCCATGGCCAGCCGGGACGCCGCCGGGCTGATCTTCACTGCCGAGATGTACGGACTTCAGCTCGATCAGCTCGCCGCGTTACTGAGCCTGACCAGCCAGCAGGCGCGCGCCCTCGTCAGCCGCTGGACCGGACGCGGCCTGGCCGACACCGCGATACTCGGCCCCGGACCGCCCTGGGTGTGGCTGACCAGGACCGGTCTGGCCGCGTGCGGCGTCCGGTACGCGACGGCGCCGCCCGCACTGGCCCGTCTCGCGCACATCCGCGCGGTCACCGCCATCCGGCTCGCGCTGGAAGCGGTGCCTGCGTATAGCGACGCCAGCGCGCACTGGCGCAGTGAGCGCCACCTGCGCGCCCGGCTCGGCGCGCGCGCACGCGACCACCTGCCCGACGGCGAGGTGCACTGGCCCGACACCGCACTCGTCGCGTGGGCCGGCGAATGCTGGGCCATCGAGGCCGAGCTCACGCCGAAGACCGTCGCCCGCACCACGGCGATCATGCGGGAACTGCTGACCCGGACGGGCGACTACGGCTGCCCGGCCGCCGAGGCACGGGTGCCGGGCGCGCCGCCGCGCCATGCCAGGGCAATCTACCTGTGCTCCCCCGCCGCAACCGGCACGGTGACGCGAGCACGCGACGCGCTCGGCGGCCTGGCCGCCCGGATCGAGATCCGCTGCTTACCGGCCCATGCGCAGGCACCGCCATGAGGCGCCGCGCAGCGATCACGCGCCGCACAGTGATCAGGCGCCGGACAGCGGGCAGGGGCCGCACAGCGGTCAGGGGCCTGGCATCGGTCGGTATCGCCGCTCTCTGGCGCGCGACTGCCCTCGCGATCGCAGTCGGAACCGCCGCAGTCGTCGCCGTCGGCCTGCTGCCGGTCACGGTCGTCGCCGCGGCGAGCGTCGCTGTGGCGTGGCGACGCGGCTGGCTCCCTGGCCGGTTATACCGGGCTGCGGCCTGGTGCCTGCCTATGCTCGCGGTGTGGCTGGCAGCTACTGGCGCCCATCTCTCCGGCGCCCATCTCGCCGGCGCGCCGCGCGCAGTCTGGCTCGCAGTCCAGCACGGCGACTATCTGGCTGCCGCCGTTCTTGTGGTCCCGATCGCCGCACCCGCCGGCCTGCTGGCGGGCGGCTGGGCCTGGTCACTGCGGCGGCGCTCGATGGCGGAGCGAGCCGGCGGCCGGTCGCCCGACGCCGCGATCAGCTTCGACCAGCGGCAGTGGCGCCATCAGGTGCGCAGCGCGCAGGCCAGGATCGCCCGCGGCGCTCTGCCGCTGCTAAGCAGAAAGGGCGACTTCGTGGCTGGCGCCGTCATCCGGGTGGTCGGCCACCCCGACCACGCGCTCGCGCGCCTGCCCGCGAGCCGGCTGCGCTCGCACCAGATCGTCATCGGCGAAACCGGCACCGGAAAGACGACGCTCTTGCTCCGGCTCTGGGCGGCGTTCATGGCGAGCGGCCGGGCGCTGCACGCGGCCGGCCGGGCAGGCGCGCCGCTGCTCGTGATCCTCGACTGCAAAGGCGGCGCCGACGCCCGGCGCATCGCTGACCGGTGTCGCCGGCTGCTGCGAGAGTCAGGGGCCAGGAACGTGGCCGTCTGGCCCGATGAAGCACGCCTGTCGCTGTGGACTCTGCCAGTCCGGCAGCTCGTCACGACGCTGGTCGATCTCATCGAGCACGGCACCGGCGGCGCCGCCTACTACGCCGACGTGATGGAGGCCGTCGTCGCGCTCGCGGTCGACGCGCCGGGCGGCCCGCCGGTCAGCGCCGCGGACTTCCTCTCTCGGCTGGACGCGGGCTGGCTGGCGCAAGCCTGGCTCGACGACGAGGACCGGCTGACGCAGGTGCGGTCGGGAGCGCGCCAGGTGCCCGACATTGCCCTGCGGTTCCGCACGCTGTTTCGCCGGCTGGGCGCTGGCCTGGATGGGCCTGGCAGCTTCGCCGATGCCGACGTCTGGTACTGCATCCTGGAGGGAACCGCCGAGATCTCCGTCGCCGAAGCCCAGGCGCGAGCGCTGGTCTCGCTGCTCGCTAGCTACGTCACCGGCGAGCACGGTGCTGGTGAAAACAGCACCAGCGAGCACCGCCAGGTCCTCCTCGCTGTCGACGAGTTCAGTGCGGTGTCCCGCCGGCTGCCCATCTGGCAGCTGTATGAGCGGGCGCGGTCGCTCGGGCTTGCCGTCCAGGTCTCGGCACAGTCCTGGCACGGCCTCGCCGCGCGCGAAGACGACCGGTACCGGATCGCCGCGACCGCCGAAGGCGGCATCTGGCTGCTCCGCACGCCGCACCCCGAGCCGATCACGGCGCTCGCTGGCCAGCGCCCGCACGTGGACAGCACGCGGCAGCTCACCGGGCGTCTTCGCTGGAGCCGTACCGGGACCTCCCGCGTCACGTTGGAGCCGGTCGCCGATCCCGACCGCATCCGCCGCCTGGCAACCGGCCAGGTCGCCCACTTGTACCGCGGCGGTGTCACCTACATCCAGGTCAAGCGACTAGTGGCGCGGCCAGCGGCGCTCAGTGGCACGTCGGCCGCGGGTGCAGCCGCGGACGCCCCAGCTGCGGCCGCTGGCACGACCGCCACCGGGACCACCGGCACCGTGACCACGGGCGCTGGGACCACAGGCGCCGGGACCACGGGCGCCGGGACCACGGGCCCGGGGGCCACGGGCCCGGGCGCGCTGCCGGACGTGTCGCCGTTCCTGGACGAGGCGTTCGGTCCGGCGCGGGGCGCCCGATGACCAGCCCGTTCGGCGTACTGGGCCTGCCCGCCAGCGGTGAGGTGACCGACGGCGACGTCCGCGCAGCATGGCGGCG
>DASXKI010000011.1:0-9258 GCA_036496945.1 Streptosporangiaceae bacterium
CTGCAACGGCTCGGCCGAGAAACCGCGCCCCCAGAACGCCACGTGCGCGAACCGCTCCGGATCGACCCCGAGTGTCACCGTGCCGCTGCTGCCGCTGCTCAGACTTACGAACTTATCGACAACGGCGGCCTCCGTGCCGCCCGGGTCGGCCTTGTCGATCAGCGCACCAAGATCCTTGCCGGGCGGTGTCGTGACCGTCAGCACCGTCGGCGCGCCTGCTTCGGTGTAGGCGAGCAGGTGGTCGTTGGACCGGTTCACCGACCAGGCAGCAATAGCGAACGCCGCCAACGTAAATGCCGTGGCCAGCACGATGGTGGTCCTGATCCCGCCTGGTCGGCGAGCGATGTGCCGAACCGCGAGGTAGGTGCCGACGCCGCCGCCACTCGCGGTCCGCCGGAACAACGCCCGGCAGGCTAGCGGGAGCAGCCGGGACGCGACCACAGCCACGGCCAGCCCCAGCAGGCCAGGGACCAGCAGGCTGAGCACGCTGTGACTAGTCGAGTTAATCCCGCCGTTGATGGCGAGGTTGAGCAGACCGCCCGTCGCGCCGGTCAGCAGGATTGCGTCCACCACCCAGCCTCGGTCCGTCGCGCCCCGCCCGGCCCGGCGCCACTGCTCGACCACGGGCCTGCGCAGCGTCTTGCGCCCTGCGACGATCACTGCGATCAGACCGCCAGCCGTCGCTGCTGCCGCGGCAAGCCAGCCTGGCGGGGACATTGCCACGGGAGTGCCCGGCCGCAGCAGCAGCGTGCCGAGCGCCGCGGTCGCGGCCCAGCCGAGCAGTACGCCGAGCGGCAGGGCCAGGATCAGCAGCGCAGCGGGTTCGGACAGGCCGAAGGCCAGCGTGCGCCAGCGCCCGCGCCCGCGCAGCTTAGCCAGGGCGATTTCAGAGCCGCGCGCTTCAACCGCGTCGGTCACGGCGAGGAACAGCAGCAGCCAGCTCAGCGAGAGCAGCTGCGCCGTGATGAGCCAGATCGGCACCAGCACGGTCCGCCAGCTCGCCTCGATTCCCGCGAAGGTGCCGGGGATCGCGCTCACGACCGGGACCTGGACCAGCTGCAGCTGCGTGCTGAAGACCACCGCGTCGATGCCCGACTGCAGGACCGGTACGTCCGCGATCGTGACATGACTCGCGATCAGCGGGTAGTCGAGCACGCCCGTGCCCTGGGCGTTGGTCGGGGCCGCGGCGATGGTCGCATACGAGGTGAACAGCGCGTCCAGGGACGACCCCCCGAACTCCATCGAGAAGAAGGCCGAGCTGCCGCGGCCAAACCAGTAATCCTTGTTCACATCCGGGATGCCGTAGATCCCGGTGAGCGTCAGCTTCGGCCAGCCAGTGACGTCAAGGCGCGCGCCGATGCGGAGCGAGTAACGCCGTGCCAGCGGCTCACTGGCGATCACCTGGCCGGCCGCCGTCGGACAGGATCCGCTGATCCGCAGGTGCGAGCACACTCCGGCGCGCCAGTCAACCGGGATCGGGGCCTGCGACACGCTCCAGATCCCCGACGTTTCCAGGTCCGCAATCGGCAGGCCGAAGAGCCGCCGGGCGGACTTCTGTCCTAGGGCCGCGTCGAGCTGACCGGTCACCTCCGTCTGCAGGTTCGGGATCAAGCCGGCCAGCTGGCCGGTCCCGGTGGCCTCGAAGCCGCGGCTGATCACCCCGCCGCGAGACAGCGAGTCATGCAGGATCGAGGTCTTGGCCGCCGCGTAATAGATCGGTCCAGTAGCAGCAGCCCCGGCAGCGACCAGTGCCGCCGCGAGAATCAGCAACGTGGAGCCCCGCCGGTGCGATAGCCCGCGCAGCGTCGCCAGCAGGAAGCTCATCGCGCGCCGCTCCCGGCCAGCCACGCCACGGGCAGACCAGGCCCGTTCACCGCGACTGACTTGCCGGCCGCGCCGGCAGCGACCTTGACTGCTGTCCAATTCTGACTGTCTGCGACAGCCATGGACGCGCAGATGACGGCGCTGCCGGACGGCGACCAGACACACAGCTCGTCACCATGGCCGGGCGGAAGCTTCCACGCCGAGCTGCGCCCGCCCACCGTCCAGACGTGCAACTCGGGTCCGCTGCTGCCAGCGCTGACGAAGGCGAGCGAGCCGCCCGATGGTGACCAGGCCGGGAAGCCTCGGATACCGGCCGACGCCGAGATACTTCCCAGCTCCCTGCCTGACCTGCTCAGCACGACGATGCCCGCCTGACTGCCGGATGCCGGCGCTACCACCACCGCGATCGTGCGCCCGGATGGGTCGGGGTACGGCCACAGCGCCACCGGCAGGGAACTAGCCAACCCGACGTCGGCCCGTAGCGATACCGATGTTGCCAGCAACGTGCCGGGCCGGGCGGGCTGGCGCAGCTCCAGCCTCACGTCCGCGGTGGTCAGCGTTGCCGAGGCCGAAGGTGACGGCGGGGCGGCCACCGAGACGAAGGCGCCATCGGTCTGCGGGTCGCCCGCGACCCGATCAGCCGTCCCGAGCGGCACCGACCGGCCCGTCGCCAGCGAGACCACGAAGACGGGATTGGCCGCGGATTCGTAACCCGGATATGCGCGCAGCATGATCTCGTCCCGATCATGGTTGGCGAAGGGATCCGGCCACGCTGCGAAGGTGCTCCCGTCGTTCGCCACCTTGGTGGCAAGGTAAGCAAGCGCCGGGCCTTGACGGACCGCGACCAGCTCACCATTCGGAAGAGAGAAGTAGTGGTTGTCGGGCGCGGCCGAGACCGGCTGGCCGAAGTTCCGCAGCGCATTCGGCCGCGTCACCCGGCTGCCGTCCGGGGAGGACAGCACGAAGCTGCCAGTGCCGGTGAGGGCGACGATGCGTCCGCCGGGCAGGCCGGCTGAATGGGCGGACCCGGTCGCGCGACCGGAATGCAGAGCGCCCGGCGAGAAGGGCCAGAACACAACGGCAGCCGCTACGCCACCGGCCGCCGCGAGCGCGCCAGCCGACACGAGCGTGTGCCACCACCATGGGCGGGGCGGGGGCTCCGGATCGAGTACGGGGAACCGAGGGCGCTGTACCCCACTTCGATCGACTTCCGCCACGCTGTCACGTTATGCGACGCCGATCACGACCAGGTTAAGATGGGGGCATATTAGCATAACAAGGACATAACAACTACGGCCGTTCCGGCGCAGCGGTCACCTGCCGTCATCGCGTCAGGGACACTCAGTGCGCGTAATGGCCCCGGTAGTACTCGAAGACGAACCCGATCATCGCTAGCACCGTCGCTAGCGCGCCGATGAGGAACAGCCACCAGCCGATCGCCACGCCCAGCGACGCGAGTGCGGCGGCCAGGCCGACGAACAGCGGCCACCAGCTGTGCGGGCTGAAGAAGCCGAGCTCGCCGACGCCATCGTCGATCTCGCCGTCGGGGCGATCTTCCGGCCGCTCCGGCAGCCGCCGCCCGGTGTACAGGACGTAGAAGCCGACCAGGAATGCCAGGGCGACCGACAGCGCCAGGGCGGTGGTGCCCGTCGGATCATGCGAGAAGTACCAGTACACGATGTCGGACCCGCCGAAGAAGGCGGCGCACCCCAGGAAGAGGTAAGCCTCTACTTTCACGACTCAGCTCCGATCGACCGCTGCTGCTCTTGCTCAAGATGGCGATCCCGGCCCGTCCTGATGTGCGGGTAGTGCAGGTCGAAGGCTGGCCGCTCGGACCTGATCCGCGGGATCGAGGTGAAGTTGTGCCGCGGCGGCGGGCAGGAGGTCGCCCACTCCAGCGAGTTGGCGAAGCCCCACGGATCGTCGGCAGTCACCTGTTCGCCGCGCTTCCACGTGATGTAGATGTTGTAGAAGAAGATGAAGTTGGAAGCGCCCAGGATGAACGCCCCAATCGAGGAGACGTCGTTCAGCGTCGTCGCCAGGTGCGGCAGGAACGGGTAGTTCGCGAGCCGGCGCGGCATGCCCATCAGGCCCAGCCAGTGCTGCACCAGGAACGTCAGGTTGAAGCCGATGAAGACGCTCCAGAAGTGCCACTGGCCCAGCCGGTAGTCCAGGATCTTGCCGGTCCACTTCGGCCACCAGAAATAGAACCCGCCGAACATGCAGAAGACCACGGTCCCGAACAGCACGTAGTGGAAGTGCGCCACGACGAAGTACGAGTCGCTGACCGCGAAGTCCAGCGGCGGCGACGCCAGGATGACGCCAGTGAGACCGCCGAACAGGAACACGATCAGGAAGCCCAGGATGAACAGCATCGCCGGCTCGAACGTGATCTGGCCTCGCCAGATCGTGCCGACCCAGTTGAAGAACTTCACCCCCGTCGGCACCGCGATCAGGTACGTCATGAACGAGAAGAACGGCAACAGGACCGCGCCCGTCGTGAACATGTGGTGCGCCCACACCGTCAGCGACAGTCCGGCGATGGCGATGGTTGCCGCGACCAGGCCCTTGTAGCCGAACAGCGGCTTGCGTGAGAAGACGGGCAGCACCTCGGTGGCGATGCCGAAGAACGGCAGCGCCACGATATAGACCTCCGGATGGCCGAAGAACCAGAACAAGTGCTGCCACAAGATCGCGCCGCCGCTGTTGGCCGAGAAGACCTGCGCGCCGAGCTTCCTGTCGATCTCCAGCACGAGCAGCGCGGCGGCCAGCACCGGGAAGGCCAGCAGCACAAGCATCGACGTGAGCAGGATGTTCCAGGTGAAGATCGGCATCCGGAACATCGTCATGCCGGGCGCGCGCATGCACAGGATCGTGGTGATGAAGTTGACGCCGCCGAGGATCGTCCCGAGCCCAGCTATGGTCAGGCCCATGATCCACATGTCGCCGCCAACACCGGGCGAGTACGTGGCGCTGGTCAGCGGCGAGTAGGCGTACCAGCCGAACGCCGCCGCCCCGCCCGGGGTGAGGAAGCTGAGCAGCAGGATGATGCCGCCGAAGGTGAACATGTAGTAGCTGAGCAGGTTCAGCCGCGGGAACGCCACGTCCGGCGCGCCGATCTGGAGCGGCATGATCTCGTTCGCGAAGCCGACGAACAGCGGCGTGGCGAACAGCAGCAGCATGATCGTGCCGTGCATGGTGAACAGCTCGTTGTACTGCTGGTCGGACACGATCGAGTTGTCCGGCCCCATCAGCTGCGCCCGCATGATCATGGCCATCGCGCCGCCGATCATGAAGAAGGCGAACGAGGTGATCAAGTACAGGTGCCCGATGATCTTGTGGTCGGTCGACGACAGCCAATCGGCGAGGATCGATCCCTTGCGGTAGCCACCCTGCGCAGTCACCGGACCGCCAGCCACCGACCCGGCCGGGACCGACTGGTCGAACGTGGTCACTGCGCACCCCCAGAGGCGTTCTGCAGCGTCTGCTGCGCCAGGATCCAGGCATTGAACTGGGCCGGAGTCACGATCTTGATCCGGAACAGCATCCGGCTGTGGTAGAGCCCGCACAGCTCCGAGCAGCGACCGATCGTGTCGGGACCGCTGTACAGCGTCGCCGTCGGCGTCACCTCGAAATGGTTCGGGTGGTCAGGCAGCACGTCGCGCTTGAAGTCGAACGGCAGGATCCAGAACGAGTGGACGACGTCGTTGGACTTCAGGTTGAACCGCACGCTCTCGTGGGCGGGGATCTCCAGCAGTGGCAGTTCGTTCTCGTTGCTGGGCGTGCCGAGCTTGCCGTTCCACATGTAGCCGACCTCGGTCACGCCAGCGGGCGAGTTCTTGACCGGGTATTGCGGGTACTGGAACTCCCAGCTCCACTGGAAGCCCGTGATGTCGACGACCACGTCGGGGTGGGCCGACAGCGCGGTGATCTTGTTTTCGTCCCGCGCCGTGAAGTAGAACAGGACGCCGACCATGATGAACGGGATCACTGTGTACAGGATCTCGATCGGCAGGTTGTACCTGACCTGGTGCGGGATCTTGTCGCCGCGCTTGCGGTACACCACGACGGCCCACAGGATGGCGCCCCAGACCACGGCCCCGACCGCGAGCGCCGCGATCCAGGCCCCTTGCCAGAGGTCCACGATGAGCTTGGCCTGGGTCGTCAGCGGATTGCGCAGCCCGAGCTGCTCGACCGTGGTGGAGTTGCAGCCGGCCGTCAGGGTGACCAGCGCGAAGCCCAGGGCAGCGCGCGGCAGCCAGCGCCGAACCTGCCGCTGCGTCGCCCGGCGGCGCGGGGCCCCGTCTTTGTCGGCCCCGTGCTTCTCGACACGGCGCCGCGCGGCCCGGTGGATGGGACTCACTTATTGCCTTCCCAGCAGCTAAGTCCCGGCGTCAGCGGCCGGTTGAGTTCAACGTCCTACAGACTGTCGTGGAAAACAGTACAACGCCGACCTGCCGTGCCACGGGGTACCCCCAACCTCGGCGCGACTTCGTTATCCGCACCGCATGCCTGCCGCCGGGACGCCGGCGTCGGCTCGCGTGAGCGGCCACCGCCTAGAGTCAGGAACGTGGCCTATTTTGACGCGGCGTCGGCCGAGCCGCTGCACCCGAGCGCACGCGAGGCGCTGCTGACCGCCCTGGATGACGGCTGGGCCGACCCGGCCCGGCTGCACCGCGAGGGCAGGCGGGCCAGGCTCCTGCTCGACCAGGCCAGGGAGGCAGTCGCGGCCGAACTCGGCTGCCGCCCTGACGAGCTGTCCTTCACTGCATCGGGCACGCAGGCAGTGCACCTTGCCGTTCTCGGCGCCGTGCAGGCCCGGCAGTCCGCCGCGCGCGGGCCTGGCCACCTGGTCGCCAGCGCTGTCGAGCACTCGGCCGTGCTCAACGCGGCCGACTGGCTAGAGCGCGTCACCGGGACCGCGGTCACGATCACCGGCGTGGACAGCCTGGGCCGCGCGGACGCCGACGAGTTCACTGCCGCGCTGCAACGCGACCGGACCCTGCTGGCCTGCCTCCAGTCGGCCAACCATGAGGTAGGCACGCTCCAGCCAGTCGAGGATGTCGCGGCGGAGTGTGAGCGTTACCGCGTTCCCTTGCTCGTTGACGCTGGCGCCTCAGCCGGCCGGATGCCGGTCACCCCCGGCTGGTCGCTGCTGACGGCCAGCGCCCGCAAGTGGGGTGGCCCGGCTGGCGTCGGCCTGCTGGCCGTTCGCAAGGGCACGCGCTGGCGCGAGCCGGGCCCGTCGGACGACCGCGAAAACCGGCGCGTCCCTGGCTTCCCGAACGTCCCGGCGATCCTGGCAGCTGCCGCGTCCCTGACTGCGATGGGCAGGGAACGGGGTGGCTCCGACGCCGCGCTGCGCGCTCTGGTTGCCCGGATCCGCGCCACCGTTCCGCAGACAGTGCCGGACTCCGTCGTCTACGGCGACCCGGAAGCGCGGCTGCCGCACATCGTGACGTTCTCCTGCCTGTACGTCGACGGTGAGGCACTGGTTACCGAGCTCGATAGGGCCGGATTCTCGGTGTCGTCGGGCAGCGCGTGCGTGGCCGATACGCGGCAGCCAAGTCACGTGCTAGCGGCAATGGGCGCGCTTACCCATGGCAACGTGCGGGTATCGCTCCCGCGTGGGGTCAGCGCGCAGTCAGTCGACGAGTTCCTCGAGGTGCTGCCGCCCATCGTGGCGGCCGTGCGCGACACTGTCAGGGCTGCCACCACTACTCCGGCCGTGCCATGATCAGGTCGTGGAAGTGACCGCGTGACCCGCCAGCGCCGCAGCGCCAGGGACGCGGCCGATCGACCTAGCGCTGGCGCCGGTCGCCTCTCGGGATCAAGCAGCCCCATTCGAAACGCCGCCGTCACGCCGAAGCCTGCACTCACGCTGGATGCGCTCGGCAAGAAGTGCCCGATCCCGATCATCATGTTGGCGGACAAGATCAGGGAAATCCCGGTCGGCCAGACGATCGAGGTACTCGCCGACGACCCCGCCGCCAAGACGGACCTGCCCGCGTGGTGCGCCCTGAAGTCGCAGGAGTTCGTGAGCGCCGCGGACCTGCCCGCCGGCTGGTCCTTCCTGGTCCGCCGCAGCTACTAGCCGGCGGCGCCAGCCTCCGCCCGCCAGATGACCCGGCCGCGCCGCCTAGACCTGGCCGTGCCCACACCACCCGGTCGCCCGCGTCGGCACAACCTGGCCGCGCTCGGACCACCCGGCCGCGCCCGAATCACCCGGCCGCGCCCGCCTACCGGGCCGCCCAGCGTCATCGTTGTGGCAGCGATGCTGCTCTTTCAGCTTGGGCGTCACAACCACGCTGTTGAACGCGAGCCAAGGTCGGTCGAGTTGCGTGGTATGTGGCGGTTTCCCGGCTAGTCGGGGTCGTCAACGGCGCGGAATCGGTCCGCGAACCGGCTATCGCTCTCCCACCACGGTCGCTGCGCGTTGGCTTCAGGCGACCCAGGCGCGATAGCAGCGACCGCAGGGACGGCCTGCGCCTCCTCGGCGGCATCGAGCTCGGCGTCGATGACCTTCGCCTCGGCCTCGTCCTCGCGGATCATCTGGATCAGCTGAGCGGCCAGGAAGGGCAGGCCGACGATGTCGCCCAGGATCCAGAGCACCCCGCCGCCGAGTACCTGCGTGGTCGGCAAGCTCGGCCCCCACGGCCGGGCAAGCGCGTGGTAGTAGGGCCCCGCTATCAGGTTGGTGTCGGCGATCACGGCGAGCCCGAGGACCGCGTCGCCGACGACCTCGGCCGCCGTGATCCACAGCGCGACGATGTACGGATACGCCTTCGGCACTGGGTCGACGCGGAGCAGCGTCCAGAAGAAGACAAAGCCCGGAACGATGAGCGCGACGTGCGTCACCTGCGCGACGACCACCGACCGGAAGCCGGCCGCGTACCACGGCGTGAAGTACACCAGGAACGGCGTTAGCACCAGGACGAACGTCGTGATGGCGGGGAACGTCACCAGCCGGGCCGTGCGGCTCCCGATCGCCGACTCAAGCCACGGCCCGAGCCGCGGCACCGTGGCGATGATCAGCGTCAGCGGCCGGCCAAGAGCGAAGAACAGCGGTATGACGAGCAGTAGCAAGATCGTCTGGATAGACCGCATGTAGAACAGGACCGGCTGGTAGACGCCGACCGCCGACATGGTCGCGATCACCGCGAACGACAGGCCAAGGCCGCAGAATGCGACGCTCCGGCTGGCCCGCCACGGCACGCCTTGGCGCCGAGCCCGGCGCACTCCGGCCAGGTACGCCGCGCCGAGCAGGACGACCGCAGCCAGCGTCCACGGGTCGAGGCGCCACGAGCTGAACGCCCGCGCGAACGTCAGCTGCGGCGGACCGTGATAGCCGGAAGCGAACGCAGCAAGCATGATTGTCATACTACGGCGCGTCGTAGGACGGCACCGAACGGGCGCGACCCCGTCCCTGGCATG
>DASXKI010000012.1:0-3542 GCA_036496945.1 Streptosporangiaceae bacterium
CGCTCGCCGCGAAACACCGCTCCACGGTGGCGAAAACGGCCCGCAAGTACAGGGCCGTCACCGTCACCCCGCACGGGCCCCGGACCTGCTTCGAGGCCCGGCTGGAACGGCCGGGCAGGAAACTACTGGCCGCACGGTTCGGCGGCATCCCGCTCAAACGGCAAGCTAAAGCGGTCCTCACCGACCGCCAGCCGGCACCCCCAGCGCGCCCGAAGGAGATCATCACCCGGCTCCTGCACGGCGAATGCGAATGGTGCCACACCCGGACAACGGTGGAAACCCACCAAGCCCGAAAACTCGCCGACCTCGCGCAAGCGGGCCGCGAGCAGCCCGCCTGGGCGGCCCTGATGGTGAAAATGCGGCGCAAGACCCTCATCGTCTGCGCACCCTGCCACCAGGCCATCCACCACGGGAAGCCAGCCGCGAACTGCACGTGAACATCGCTGGAGAGCCGGATGCACCGAAAGGTGCCCGTCCGGTTCGGACCGGGGGCCGCCGGAAAAGGACCTGACCCACAGGCACCTCGCCGACGGCCTACCGGTGTGCCCCCTGATTTCGCCAGACCGAGCGCGACTTCCCAAGACATCAAACCCGCTCTGATCTGCAGCAACCAGACCGACGCGACGCCGCCACACGAAACCATGCTGCATGGCATGCAGGTCTGCCTTCTGCTCGTGCTCGAGGTCGTGTGCGAGACGACACCCTCGATCGACACTACGGGCATCTCACTCACATGCCGAATAGCGGACGTTGCGTCCTCGCATATTGATGCGCTGACCTGGATGCCGTTGGCGACTGCGGCGATCGTCAATCCAGACTTGTCGTGCAACGGGGAAGCATGCAGATCGCCGACTAGGTGTGCCTGTGCCCAGGTCATTTGCTAGCGTCCCGGACGACCATATTTGTCTGTTCTGGGCGCGCTGGGAATCGGCCTGCGATGGATAGCCTGTGGCATCTGCAGGCCGCTGGCGGGATGGCACCGGCTGCCCGGTGGGGATGGCCGTCAGCCCTTTGGGCGTGGCTGACGTGGAAGAATGCCTACGCTGTCAGCGTGGCCAGCTGGGCCTCGAAGATCTGGTCGGCTTCGATGCCCATGGACGCGAAGTTCCCGGCGATTTCGAGGCTGACCAAGCCGTGCAGTCGGCTCCAGATGATGATGGCGCGCAATGCCATGGCGGCGTCAATGCCGGGGCCGTGTGTTCGCGCCAGGGCCAAGAGCTGGGATGCGAGCGGCTCAGTGGGCGGGGTGGCGGTAGGGTCCCCGGCTTCGCGCAGAACGCCGAGCAGGACTTTCATCGAAACTTGCGCCGCCTCGACGAGTCGTTGGGCGTGCGCGTCGTAGCCGGGCAGCGGCGGCCCGAATAGCAGCCGGTACCGGTGTGGCTGGGCCAGGGCCCAGGACCGGTAGGCGCGGGCGATGTCCTCGAGCTGTGCGCGCGGCTGTGTGCCCGGCGCGTGGCGGGCCGCGTCGCTGAGCGCGTGCGCTAGGTCGTGGTAGGCGTCGATCACGAGCTCGGTCAGCAGCTCGTCGCGGCTGGCGAAGTAGCGGTACAGCGCCGGCCCGGAGACTCCGAGCTGCTTGCCGATCGCCGAGATCGAAAGCCCAGCGGGCCCGGACTCGGCGAGCTGGCGCAGCGCCGCCTGCTTGACCTCGTCGCGTACCTGCGCCCGGTAGCGCTCGCGCATGGTCGGCGGCTCGGGCGCGGGCGTGGCTGGCATCGATCCCTACCTCCGGGCGGCTTGACAGGCGAAACATAACAGGTACTCTCTTGTGTTAGAGGCTATAACAATCGTCAGATCATGTCACGGACGCTGTCGGCGCGGGATCCGGATTCGAGGAGATGGCCATGACCGAGATGAACGCTCCCACCGTGACCGCGACCGAGGTGGTGCTGCCGGGCAAGGTCGAGCCGTCTGGCCTGCGGCTGGCGCAGCGCGCACTACCGCCGCCGGCCGCCGGGCAGGCATTGGTGCGGGTCGAGTCGACGGCCGTGTCCTTCGCCGAGAGCGCGATGCGGCGGGGCCGGTACTACGGCCAGCCCCCGTTCCCGTTCGTGCCCGGCTACGACCTCGTCGGCATCGTCGATGCTGTCGGCCCCGGCGTGAACCGCTCGCTGACCGGCCGGCGGGTGGCCGCGCTGACCAAGACGGGCGGCTGGGCAACGGCCGTCCTGCTGACCGCCGCCGACCTGGTGGAAGTGCCCGACGGGGTCAACGCTGACGAAGCGGAGACGTTGATCGTCAATGGGGTAACTGCCTACCAGATGCTGCACCGCAGCGCCAAGGTGCAGGCCGGGCAGACGGTCCTCGTGCTGGGCGCCAGCGGCGGCGTGGGCACGATCTTGGTGCAGCTTGCCCGGCATGCGGGCGCGCGTGTGATCGGCACGGCCAGCCCGCGCCACCACGACGCGCTGCGCGAACTGGGCGTGGAGCCGATCGACTACCGGGATCCCGATCTGGCCGTGCGAGTTCGGGAACTGGCCCCCGGCGGGGTGGACGCCGTGTTCGACCACCTTGGCGGCGCCAGCGTCACCCGCTCCTACCAGCTGCTCAACAGCACCGGCACCCTGGTCTCTTACAGCATCGCCAGCAAGATCGATGACACCAGCCCTGTGCTGCCCGTCTTCCTGCGGCTGCTGGCAAAACTGGCCATCTGGAACTACCTGCCCACGCGCAAGCACGCGAGCTTCTACAACGTCTGGGCGGGCGCAGCAAAGCCAGGCTCAGCCAAGCGGGAAGCGTTCCGGGCCCGGCTGCGCACCGACCTCACGCACCTGTTCGGCCTGCTGCGTGACGGCGTGCTCACCGCGAAGATCGCCGCCCGCTACCCGCTGGCCGACGTGGCCGCGGCTATGGAACTGGCCGAGTCCTCCGGCCGGACCGCCCTCGGCAAGATCATCCTGGTGCCCTGACCGCGCCCCCGCGACTGGAAGGAATCCCACCCTGAGACGGCAGTCTCAGCCGGCTCGTGCCGGGCACCAGGCCGCAAACGCCCACCGCAGGAAGGAACCATCATGTCCAACTCAGCCAATGCGGCACTCGCCGGTCCCTGGAAAGACCTGTGGAACGGCGACCTCAGCCTCACCGACAAGATCATCGCCGAGGACTTCATCGCCTATGCAGCACCGATAACCGGAACCGGACCTGACGAGATCCGCGGCCGGGAGGCGCTGAAAGGATGGATCAGCGGCATCCACGCCGTCCTGCCCGACCTGAGCTTCGTCATCGAGGTCGGCCCGATCACCGACGACGAGCACCTGGTTGTGCGGTGGAAAGCGCAAGGCACCTACCACGGCGGCTTCCCCGGGGCGCCGACCGAGGCCATCGGCCGGCACGTCAGCTTCACCGGTACCGACATCCTGCGCACCGCTGACGGCAAACTCGCCGAGTACTGGGCCAACACCGACAGCCTGCTGTTCTTCCAGCAGCTCGGTGTCCGCGAGGTGCCCGCCAGCTGACCGCCCAGAAAGCGATCAGCGAACGGCTGACCGTCATCTGAACCGGCGCTAGCGGCGCATAAGGATGCACGCGGCCAATTCGCC
>DASXKI010000013.1:0-9992 GCA_036496945.1 Streptosporangiaceae bacterium
CCGAGGACTGTGCCGCCGAGACCTGTGCCACCGAGGATTGCGTCATTGACGGCTGCGCTGAAACAGACTGCGGCGAAACAGACTGCGCTGAAACAGACTGTGCCTGCGATAGCCCGGATCCCGGCATGTGCTGATCGGGCAGCTGCCGCGGCTGACCGTCGCCGCTACCGGCGATCGGGCCAGAATTCAGCGCCTGACCCTGGCCGCCGAACCGGCCGGCCTCGTGCCGCTGGTCCTGTCCCTGACCGGCGCCAGCTGTGGCGAGCGCCGCATGCTCATACTCGGCCGCGACTGTCGAGGCATACAGGCGGACAGGGGGCGCCTCGATGGCCGGATGCGGACCGCTCGACTGCGCGCTGCTGGCGGCGACTTCGCGGTAGCCGGCCGACGAGCGCTGCGGCTCGGCCCCGGAGATCAGGTCGACGTAGGGGCGCAGGTGCCCGGAACCTATGTCAATGATGTCGTCGCACTCCTGTCGCAGGGTGCGCGAAATAGCCCAGTCACCGTCGGTTGCGATGTGGATCAGGATCGCCCGGATCCCGAGGTCCTGAACCTCGGCGATAACCGGCGCCAGATCCTCCTCGCCGCTCACGATGATCACGTCGCTGACCGCGCGGTTCCTGGCGAGTGCCGAGAGGTCCTTGCGGATCTCGGCCTCGACGCCCTCCTTGCGGCTTGGCCGGGCCTTGCTGAGCCGAAGCTTGACGCCGGGAATGTCCGCCAGCGTGTCATGCTCGTCAACCCGTGCGCGATCGGACACAGTGTCGTACCAGTAGCAACGCAGCAATGGCAGACCACTGCGCTCCCTGGACAGACTGCCGAGCAGCTTCAGGAGGCCCGCGTAGTCCCAGGAAACAGAGTCACGATTGCGAGTGCCATGGACGGCAATCGCGCCTTCGGCTAGCGCATAATTAGCGTCCACGAACAGCGCGCAGCGATCCAACGCGACACCGTCCTTCCCTTGCGCGTGACGTTACCAGCGCATCGTGGCAGGCGTGACACATAGCGCGGATCGCGGACGTATCCGCCAGGCCGGGTTCCTGCGGTCAATTCAAGTAATTTACTCATCTAGCTGCTCACTACGGGGCAGCCTGCCCCAGCACGCCGCCGGCCCAGAAGCTACCAGGCGCCGGCCAGTGCTCGGCCCGGCTCGGCAGGTAGGCTCGGCTCCTGTGGCTGATCGAGACGAGCTGCTGACCGTGATCAGGGATCTTGCCGTCGTCCATGGCGAAGTGATCTTGTCATCTGGGCAGCGCGCTGACTGGTACATCGACTTGCGCCGGGTGCTCCTCGATGGGCGCGCCGCGCCCCTCGCGGGACGGGTCATGCTGGATACCACGCATGACCTGGCCTACGACGCCGTCGGCGGCCTGACGCTCGGTGCAGATCCTGTGGCCATCTCCATGATGCACGCAGCCGCCGCCCGCGGGCGCAAGCTGGACGCCTTCGTCGTACGCAAGGCCGAGAAGGCGCATGGCTTGCAGCGCCGGATCGAGGGTCCCGACGTGGCCGGGCGACGCGTCCTCGCGGTCGAGGACACCTCGACGACGGGCGGCTCGGTGCTGACAGCCGTCGACGCCCTCACCGAAGCGGGCGCCCATGTCGTCGGCGTCGCGGTTGTCGTCGAGCGCGGGGCTCGGCAGAAGATAGCCGAGCGCGGGCTGCCTTACCTGGCTGCCTTTGAGCTTGCCGACCTCGGTCTTGGCTAGTGCTGTCAGCCGTGCGAAAACGCGGTGAGCGCGAGCGCCGCGACTGTCAGCATCGCTAGAACCAGAACGGACAGCAGCACGACGCCGGTGTACCGGCGATGGTCGGCGGGGTCCGCAGTATGGTGTCCCATCCTTTGAGACTAGACCCGTCGAGGCCTGCCGCCTGGCAATGCGGGCAACTCGGCCCGCCGGAGTTGGGCGTGCATGGTGGCTCCGCAATACTGAAACTCACACCACATCGAGAGGATTCCGGTCATGCCGATCGCGACGCCAGAGGTCTATGCCCAGATGCTCGACCGCGCGAAGGAGCACGGATTCGCGTACCCGGCGATCAACGTCAGCTCCAGCCAGACTCTCAATGCAGCCCTCCGCGGCTTCGCCGAGGCCGAGAGTGATGGCATCGTGCAGGTCTCGACCGGAGGTGCCGAGTACCTATCCGGAGCGGGCGTCAAGGACATGGTCACCGGCGCTGTGGCGCTGGCTCATTTCGCGCGTACGGTCGCGGCCAAGTACCCGGTGAATATCGCCCTGCATACCGACCACTGCCCTAAGGACAAGCTGGACGGGTTCATGCGCCCGCTCGTGCAGATCTCGGTGGAGCGCGTCGCGCGTGGCGAGGAGCCGCTGTTCCAGTCGCACATGTGGGACGGCTCGGCGGTGCCACTGACCGAGAACCTCCAGATTGCCGCCGATCTCCTCGACCAGTGCGCCGCTGCTCACGTCGTCATGGAGATGGAGATCGGCGTGGTCGGCGGCGAGGAGGACGGCGTCGTCGGCGAGATCAACGAGAAGCTCTACAGCACGCCCGAGGACGCGATCGCGACCGCGGAAGCCCTCGGGCTAGGCGAACGCGGCCGGTACATCCTGGCTGCGACGTTCGGCAACGTCCACGGCGTCTACAAGCCAGGGCATGTCAAGCTGCGGCCGTCGGTGCTGAAGGAGATCCAGGACGCCGTCGGTGCTAAGTACGGCAAGGACAAGCCATTCGACCTTGTCTTCCACGGCGGTTCGGGATCCGACCTGAGCGACATCAGAGAGGCCATCAGTTACGGCGTGGTCAAGATGAACGTGGACACCGATACTCAGTACGCCTTCACCCGGCCTGTCGCTGGACACATGTTCACTAACTACGACGGCGTCCTCAAGGTCGACGGCGAAGTCGGCAACAAGAAGGCCTACGACCCGCGTAGCTGGGGCAAGGCTGGCGAGGCAGGCATGAGCGCGCGAGTCGTCCACGCCTGCGAGGACCTGATGTCCGTGGGCAAGCGCCTGACCTGACGCGTGCCAGGCCCGGCGCACGAGGACCGGGGCCGCTACGGCAGGATGATCGCATGATGCGCGACAACCTGCTGGGCGGCCCGCCGGAGACGTTCCTTCCTGCCAACCCGGAGGCTAGCGCCGCGCTGGCCGCCGCGGCGGACCCGGCCGAGGTCGCCGCACGGTTCCCGGAATACTGCGCCGCCTGGGCGGCACTGGCTGAGCGCGCGATGGCGGCCGGGGAACCGGTAACGGCGTATGCCTTCGCCCGGACCGGCTACCACCGCGGCCTGGACCAGCTGCGCCGGGCCGGCTGGCACGGGCATGGTCCGATTCCCTGGGAGCACGAGCCCAACCAGGGGTTCTTGCGTGCGCTGCACATGCTCGGCGTCGCGGCCGCGGCCATCGGCGAGGACGACGAGGCGGCCCGGTGCGAGGAGTTCCTGGCCGACAGCAGCCCCGCGGCGGTCGCGGCGCTGGAGTCGTGATCGCGCAGGCCATGCGCTAGTCCCCGGTGCCTGCAGACCGGTTCCGGTAACATCTGAATGCAAGAGCCCCTGCCGCGCTTGCTTGCCTGACCGCAATGCCGCTGCCTGGGGCTTTCGTTCTGTTACGGGAAGGACCTGTGCCATGCCCGCCATCGTGATCGTCGGCGCGCAGTGGGGCGATGAAGGCAAGGGCAAGGCCACCGACATACTCGGCGACCGGGTCGACTACGTCGTGCGGTACCAGGGCGGCAACAACGCCGGCCACACCGTGGTCATCGGCGACGAGAGCTACGCCTTGCACCTGCTGCCGTCGGGTGCGCTATCCGAGCACGCGACGTCCGTCATCGGCAACGGCGTCGTGATCAACCCGGAAGTGCTGCTCGAGGAGATCGACGGGCTGACCCAGCGCGGCGTGTGGCAGGACCGACTGCTGATCTCGGCCGACGCCCACCTGATCATGCCGCACCACATTGCTCTCGACAAGGTCACCGAGCGCTACCTTGGCAATGCCCGGATCGGCACCACCGGACGTGGCATCGGGCCTGCCTACAGCGACAAGGCCTCGCGGGTCGGGATCCGGGTCCAGGACCTATTCGACCCCGGCATCCTGCGGCAGAAGCTGGACCTGGCGCTACGGGACAAGAACCAGGTGCTGACCAAGCTGTACAACAGGCGCGGCATCGACGCGCAGGTCGTCACCGAGCAGTACCTCGGCTATGCCGACCGGCTCGGCCGCTATGTCGCCGACACTGGCCTGGTGCTCAACAAGGCGCTCGACCAGGGCCGGGTCGTCCTGCTGGAAGGCGCGCAGGCGACATTGCTCGACGTCGACCACGGCACCTACCCGTTCGTTACCTCGTCCTCGCCGACAGCGGGCGGTGCGTGCGCCGGGTCCGGCATCGGGCCGACCCGGATCACCCGCGTGCTGGGCATTCTCAAGGCCTACACGACCAGGGTCGGGGCCGGGCCGTTCCCAACCGAGCTCACCGACGACCGTGGTGAGTGGCTGCGCAAGACCGGCGGCGAGTACGGCACCACCACCGGCAGGCCGCGCCGGACAGGCTGGCTCGACGCGGTCATCGCCCGGTATTCGACGAGGGTGAACGGACTGACCGACTACTTCGTGACCAAGCTCGACGTGCTGTCCGGCCTGGAGCAGGTGCCGGTCTGCGTGGCCTACGACGTGCACGGCAAGCGGTTCGATGAGATCCCGATGACGCAGACCGACTTCCACCACGCCACCCCGGTCTATGAGTACCTGGACGGCTGGTTCGAGGACATCTCCGGCGCGAAGGAATTCGCCGACCTGCCCAAGGCCGCGCAGGCCTACGTGCGCGCCGTGGAGGACATGATCGGCGCCCCGGTATCCGCGATCGGCGTCGGCCCGCGCCGGGACCAGACGGTCCAGCTGCGCGATGTGCTCTGACGCGGCCTGCCTGGCCGTGTTTCGCATGGCCCCGGGGGCTGGGCCTTAAGCCCCGCCGCTGGGCGGGCCCGCTGGCGGACTGACTGGCCGCGCGTAGAGAAGGGCGAGAGCCCCGGAGCCGACGACAGCCGTGATCACCCTGGCGGAACCGTTGTCGCGCAGGCCAGGTCCGACCTGCAGGGTGCCCGACCCGCGCTGGCCTGACACCTGGTATCGAGTGCCTGGCGGGAGGGTGACTGTGGCACTGCCGGAGCCGACCTGGAGCGCTATAGCCAGGGGCGGCGCGGCAAAACCGAGCGCAAAGCTGCCTGTCGTGATGCTCGCGCTGACTCGCCGCGATGTCAGGCCGCTTGTCGCGTTGATGTCCCCTGAGGTTGCCTTCGCCCATATCGGACCGCTGACGTGTGTCAGGCTGATGCTGCCCGAGCTCGCCGTGAGGCGCAGCGGCCCGGTCAGCCCGGCCACTGTAGCGCTGCCCGAGCCGACAGCTACCTGGACCGTGACGCTGGCTGGCACCCGGATGGCCAGGCTGGCCTGACAGTCCTCGAAGACGTTGAACTTCGGGCAGCTGGCGCTGATCTGAAGGGCCCGGCCGTGCCAGACATGGCGGATGGTCGGCCTGCCGACCAGCCAGGACATCGTGCTCACCACCGTGACCTGGCCCGCCTGGCCCGGAAGGATGCTCACGCTCTGTCCGGGCGCATTGACCTGCAGCTCGCTAACTGGCCGCTGGAACAGGGTGAGCGGCACTACCTGGTGCCGTATCTCGCCCTTGAGCCCGATCCGGAAGGCGACTGGAACTACCAGGACCAGCGCCGTGACGACTGCCACGCTGACCCAGATCCAGCGGCGCCGTGGCCTGGCCCGGTAGCTGGCTGCTGAGGCACTCATCATCCGACGTCCAGGAAGCGCAGGACGGCGAGCACCCGCCGGTGGTCTCCGTCATCGGGGTGCAGATCAAGCTTGGCAAAGATGCTGTTGATGTGCTTGGCCACGGCACTCTCGGTGATCACCAGGGTCTGCGCGATCGTGGCGTTCGACCGGCCCTCGGCCATGAGCCGCAGGACATCGAGCTCGCGGGGCGTAAGCCGGTCGAGGGGGTCTCGCTGCCGCCTGAGCAAAAGCTGCGACACTACCTCGGGGTCCAGCGCGGTCCCGCCGTCCGCCACTCGGCGCAGTGCCGCGACGAAGTCACCCACGTCCGCCACCCGGTCCTTGAGCAGATAGCCGACGCTGCTGGTGTTGGCCGCCAGCAGATCAGCCGCGTACCGCTCCTCGACATACTGAGACAGAACCAGCACCGCCACCTCCGGCCATTCGCGCCGGATCACCAGGGCCGCCCTGATGCCCTCGTCGGTATGGCTCGGCGGCATCCGCACGTCGACGATCACAGCATCGGGGTTGTGCTGCGGCACGGCGGACAGCAGCTCATCAGCGTCGCCTACGGCCGCGAGCACCTCGATGCCGGCCGCGGCCAGCAATTTGGTCAGGCCCGCCCGCAGCAGCACCGAGTCCTCGGCGATCACGACTCGCACGGCAGCTCCACGGTGACGACGGTCGGGCCGCCGGGCGGGCTCTCGATCTGCATGGTGCCATCCACTGAGCTGGCCCGCCGGGCGAGGCTGGCGAGTCCGGTGCCGCACGCCGGATCGGCTCCGCCGACGCCATCGTCGGTGATGCGGATTCGCAGCTGCGCGCCCGTCCGCAGGACGTCAATCGAGGCCTGGGTCGCTGCCGCGTGCCGGGCAATGTTCGCCAGGCACTCCGACACCACGAAATAGGCCACAGCCTCGATAGTGGGTGACACTCGCTCTGACATATCCACGACGAGCCTGACCGGCAGCGGCGCGCGCGCAGCGATGCCGGACAAGGCCGCGTCCAGGCCGCGATCGTCGAGTACCGCCGGATGCAGGCCGCGGACCAGGGCGCGCAGCTCGGCGAGCGCTTCCTTAGCCTCGTCGTGCGCCTCAGCGATGACCTGCCTGGCCGGGCCCGGCAGGTCGGTCATGCTCTCTCTCGCCATCCCGAGGTTCATGGCCAGCGAGACGAGGCGCTGCTGTGCGCCGTCGTGCAGGTCGCGCTCGATCCGCCGCCGCTCCGCATCAGCCGCGTCAACCACGCCGGCGCGGCTTTCCGAGAGGGTCTCGACCCGGCGTTCCAGCTCGACCGCCCGGCTGGGGCCGAGCAGGGCCGTCGCCGCCTTGGTGTCCAGCCAGGTGACAGCAGCGGCGACGGCCGGGGCTGCCACCAGCAAGAGCACCCCGGCCGCCGTCAGGAGCAGCACTTCAGGCCTATGCAGTCCGGAGCGGAGCTCGCTCAATGGCGGGAAGGCCTTGCGGTATGCGACTACCCCGGCCAGCGCTGCCCCGCCTGCCCACATGGCCAGGGTCAGCAGGCCGCCGAATGCCAGGATGGGTCCGGCGACCAGGTGATAGCCGAGCTGCCGCCAGGTAGCTTCTGATCGGAGTGACGCCGCGAGCCTGGGCATCAGCGGACCTGGCGTGACAGGCGCCCGCAGGATGTCGACGGCCAGCAACGACCAGCAGCGATGCCGGTGCATGTAAGTAAGCGGCACCCGGAGCGCCAGGACGAGCCCCGCAGACAGCAGTAGCGCTATTGCGACTTGCCACAAGTCGATCGGGACAAGCGGCGTGATCCACGGCATGGCCAGGGCGGCCAGAATGGCGAGCTGGACCGGGACGCCGGCGATGACGAAGGTCGTGTTTCTGACCATCCTCGCCAGCCATCGCAACAGTGCTGCCACCACACCGCGGGAGTGCCGGCGGGCGGCCATCGTTGCCATGGACACAACCGTATGTGCCACCACGAACTCCTCACCATGCAGCACAGACCCGCATCCGGGGTGTAGCTGGCACCACCATCGATTCGGATTTGCGCGCTACTGACCGGGACTCCGCCAGCCGGAAGGCTCTTAGCCATGCCTGCAGCCGCAGGTACGGAAGGAGAGCGAAGACATGCTGACCGGTGGTCTGGATCACGATCAGGCCGGATGCGGGCCTGTCCAGTCCGGTGACTGCCCGCCCGGCCCACCTTGGTCGTTCCGGCTGGCAGGCGCCCGCTCGGTGCGCCCGGCAGTGGAGTTGTACGAGGCGGATGCCCTGCTGGACGTCGTGAGCTCGACGCCGGTCGCGCCGCAGCTTGTTCGCGGCGCCCGGGCAACGGCCGGGGCTAGCTGCCAGCGCGTAATCGCGTGGGGCCGTCTGCCTGCGGCCGGAGGCGGCCTTGCGGTGGAGTTCCGCGGCGGCACCATCAGGCGCCGCGCGGCGCCGGCCGCGGTGATCAAGATCACCGACTGGTGCTGGATTGCCGTCGCCGATGGCCGATTCGACCGGGTCGTCGTCTCCTCGGGCGCCCGCTGCCTGCAGCACAAGCTGACGGGAGGCAGACGGTGACGCTGAGCCTTCTCCCGCAGGCCGGCAGCACCGCTATGCGTGGCTCGCGACAGCGAGCACCGGCCCAGCGGACCGGTCACCGGCCGGGCGCGTCATTCTGGCTCGCCCTGTGCCTCGCCATCGCGGGCCTCGGGCTGCTGCCCTGGATGATCTACCTGGCGGCCAGCCTGCCTGCCAGCTCGACCGCCTATCACTGGGCAGCGACCTGGGTCGGCCTGGATGCGATGGAGGCGGCCGGCCTGATCGGCACCGGTGTCCTGATCTTGCGCCGGGACGCTAGGTATTGCCTGGCATCGACGGCCACCGCCACTCTGCTGCTCGCCGACGCCTGGTTCGATGTGACCACCGCTCCGCCAGGTTCGGCCGCGCTAGCGCCGGTGCTGATGGCTGCCTTTGCCGAGCTGCCGGCCGCGGCCGTGTGCCTAGGGCTCGCCGCTGTCGGGTTGCGGCGGCTCGCCCGCGGCGGCCAGCAGGCGCTGGCCCGCACCTGGTGGCAGGGCGGCGGTGCGGACGCCAGAGCGATAGCGCCCTCGGCGGCCGCCACCGGCCAGGACGCGCCCGGTAGGCTCAGCGCCGTGCGGGTACTAGTCCTCGGATCGGGTGGTCGTGAGCACGCGCTGGCGCGTGGCCTGGCGCGCGACAGCGCCGTCACCGAGCTGCACGCGGCGCCAGGCAACCCGGGCATCGGCGCGATCGCCGAGCTGCACGAGGTGGGCGCGACAGACCCGGCCGCTGTGGCCGCGCTGGCCGCGCGGCTCGCGGCCGACCTCGTCGTCATCGGGCCTGAGGCACCGCTGGTCGCCGGCGTGGCCGACGCGTTGCGGGCGGCCGGCATCAGCTGCTTTGGCCCCGATCAGGGCGCGGCGATGATCGAGGGCTCCAAGTCCTTCGCGAAGCAAGTGATGATCGCCGCGGGAGTGCCGACGGCTGCCGCAGTGACCTGCCGCAGCGAGCCGCAGGCGGCGGCGGCACTGGACACGTTCGGCCCGCCGTACGTGGTGAAGGCCGACGGGCTCGCGGCAGGCAAGGGCGTCGTCGTCACGGCCGATCGCGGCGAGGCCCTGCGACACGCGCTGGACTGCGGCACCGTGGTCATCGAGGAGTTCCTCGACGGCCCTGAAGTGTCGGTGTTCGCACTCGCCGACGGCGTGACGGCGGTACCGCTGCTGCCCGCGCAGGACTACAAGCGGGCGCATGACGGCGACGCAGGCCCGAACACCGGCGGCATGGGCGCTTACGCGCCGCTGCCGTGGGCTCCGCCCGACCTGGCCGAGCAGACCCTTGCCACGGTCGTGCTGCCTGCCCTGGCGCAGCTTCGGCAGCTCGGGCATCCCTACAGCGGCCTGCTCTACGCCGGCCTGGCCCTCACCTCGCGCGGCCTGCGGGTGATCGAATTCAACGCCAGATTCGGGGATCCGGAGACGCAGGTCGTACTCGACCGCCTCGGCACGCCGCTCGGCGGCCTCCTGGCGGCCTGCGCGCACGGGGACCTAGCCGCGGCACCGACGCTCGACTGGCTGCCCGGCGCCGCGGTGACCGTGGTGATCGCAGCCGAGGGGTATCCGGCGAACCCGGTGCGCGGCGACCGGATCGACGGCATCGAGGCAGCCGACCACGTTCCCGGCAGTTATGTCCTGCACGCCGGGACGGGGACCGACGCTGCCGGGCACCTGATCACCAGCGGGGGCCGGGTGCTGAA
>DASXKI010000014.1:0-2241 GCA_036496945.1 Streptosporangiaceae bacterium
ACGACCCTGCTCGTGTCGCTTTCGCTGCGCAGGCCCGTGCTGCTCGAAGGCGAGGTCGGCGTCGGCAAGACAGAGGTCGCCAAGGTCCTCGCGGCGGTCTTCGGCCGCCAGCTCATCAGGCTGCAGTGCTACGAGGGCATCACCACCAGCCAGGCGCTGTACGAGTGGGACTACGCCAGGCAGATGCTGCAGATAAGGGCCCTGTCGCAGGCCGAGGCCACCGACGAGCAGTCCGTCGAGAAGCTGTTCGGGCCCAAGTTCCTGCTGGAACGGCCGCTGCTCGAGGCCGTCAGGCGAGGTGACAGAGCGGTGCTGCTCATCGACGAGATCGACCGGGCCGACGACGAGTTCGAGGCGTTCCTGCTCGAGGTCCTGTCCGACTTCCAGATCAGCATCCCGGAACTCGGGACCGTCAAGGCCGATTCCAGCCCGGTCGTGATCCTGACCTCGAACAGGACCAGGGAACTGCACGACGCGCTGCGCAGGCGCTGCCTGTACCACTGGATCGGCTATCCGACGGCCGCGCGCGAGGCGGAGATCGTCGCGATCCGCGAGCCCGCCGCGGCCGGGCAGCTGACCAGGAAGGTCGTCGCGGCGGTGCACCGGCTGCGGGAAATGGACCTGGCCAAGCCGCCGGGTGTCGCCGAGACCATCGACTGGGTGCGCACGCTCGGCGTACTCGGTGAGACCGAGCTGACGCCGGACGCCGTGAACGACACCATCGGCGCGGTCATCAAGGACCGCGACGACCTCGACCTGGTGCGCGAGAACCTGGCGGAGATCATCCCCGGTGCCTGAACCCAGCGATCCGTTCACCAGCGTGCTGGTGGGCTTCGCCGCCGAACTGCGCGCCGCCGGGCTGACGGCCGGTACCGGTGACGTGCTCACCTACTTCGCCGCCATGACGCCGCTGGACCCGACGGACCTGGTCGACCTCTACTGGGCCGGGCGGGCCACCCTCGTCAGCCGCCATGAGGACCAGGGCGTTTACGACCAGGTGTTCAGAAGCTACTTCCTCGGCGCGGACGCGCCGGCGAAAAGCCAGCTGGTGCTGCGCGCCCAGTCGGTGGCCGAAGCCGAGGCGGAACTCGTGATGCCCGCCACCGAGCCCGGTCCCGAGGAGGACCAGGACCAGCCGCATCTTGGCTGGATGGCGTCCGGCGCGGACGCGCTCAAGCACCGGTCCTTCACCGCGTGCACGCCTGCCGAGCTCGCCGCGCTGCGCCGGATCATGACGCGGATGCGGCTCACCCCGCCGCGCCGCCGCACCAGGCGGACCAGGCCGGCCACCGCCGGCAGCGAGCCGGACATGCGGGCCACCATCAGGGAGTCGATGCGCATGCACGGGGAACCGCCGGGGCGGCTGTTCTTCCGGCAGCGCAAGACCAAGCTGCGGCCGCTGATCCTCATCCTCGACGTGTCAGGATCGATGGCCGACTACTCCAGGCACCTGCTCCAGTTCGCGCACACCGCCAGGCACTCGGCGGCGCGGGTCGAGGTGTTCTGCTTCGGCACCAGGCTCAGCCGCATCACGAAAGAGCTGGCGCACCAGCGGGTCGACGTCGCCCTCGAGGAGGCGGCCAAGACCGTGGTGGACTGGGACGGCGGTACGCGGATCGGCGCGTCGCTCGACAAGTTCGTCAGGAAATGGGGCCGCGGCGGGCTGTGCCGCGGCGGCGTGGTGGTCATCTGCTCTGACGGGCTGGACCGCGGGGATCCCGAGGTTCTGGCGAACGCGATGGAGCGCCTGGCGCGGCTGTGTCACCGTATTGTGTGGCTGAACCCGCACAAGGGCGACGACCGCGATTTCCGGCCGAGCACGCTGGGCATGATGGTGGCGGCGCCGCACATCGACCTGTTGCTCTCCGGGCACGACCTCGCCAGCCTGGAAGAGCTCGCCGGACTGCTGCCGGCGCTGAACTAAGCGGTAAAGGAGGGACCGGCCGTGCGGTGGAGTGTCGGCATCGAGGCCGAAGGCGACCGCGTCTTCACCCGTGAGGAGATAGTCGAGCTCGCCGACGCGGTCGCGGACAGCCACGGCGTCGCTACGGGGATCGGCAGTGACAGGTACGGCGCGCAGCTGCTCGTCGTGGCGGACAGCCGCGACGACGCCATCGCCGTGGCGACCGGGGTCTTCCGCGCCGCGGCCGAGAAGGCCGGACTGCCTGCCGCGCCCATCGTCAGGACCGAGGCGATCAGCGAGGCCGAGGAAGCCACGGAAGCCGGCGAGCCGCGGTGATC
>DASXKI010000015.1:0-2062 GCA_036496945.1 Streptosporangiaceae bacterium
CGCGGACGCGCACTCGGTGATGTCAGGCGTGGCCGGCTGCGGGCCGGGATTGTTCTTCGGCGGTGTCTTGGTCTGCTTCGCCTTGTACAACGCCAGTTCTTGCTGGTACCGCTGATCCGCGGAGTTCCAGGTGACCACCTCCTGCCACTTCTGATGGCAGGAGGTGACCCCGCTCTGGATCTGGCCGACGAGGGATTGCGCCGCCGTCAGGCTGCTCTCCGTGATCGTCTGATGGATCATGGCCTGGTCACTCGGCACCACCTGAGCGACCGGCAGGTTGTCGTAGCGCTGGACGAGGCTGGACAGGCTGATCCCGGCGAGGTTCTGGTTGACCCCGCGGTAGATCGCCACGTTGCCGTTCTGGACTCCGATGAAATACTGCCCCTGGATGTACCGCCAGCCGCCGTACAGGCCGCCGAGGATGAACAGCACAAGCACGACTAGGAGCGTCGTGACGATCGGCCAGCGCCGACGGCCGTCGCGCTGCGGCGCGTAGTCGTCGTCATCGTCGTCGAGCCGGTGCCGCCGCGCCCGGTGGCTGTGCCGCCCGGTGCCCACGTCGGGCTCGTCGGTCAGCTGGCCGGCCTGCCCGGTCGCGGCGAGGCCCTGCGCTTGCCCGGCCGGGCTGTGGAAACCGTTGGTCCAGTCGCCTGCCGGCGCGTCGTCGGGCACGATCTGCTGCGGCGCGGTCCTGGCCAGCCGCAGCGCGCGGGTCGCCGGGGAACTCTGCCTAGCCGGCGAGCGCAGGTCGGCCGCGGAGCTGAGCGACGCCGCGCCCGCCAGTACCGGCTCCAGGGTCGGCGGTATCGAGCTGGTCTGGGTGTCCAGCACGTCGGCCACGATGACGGTGATGTTGTCCGGGCCGCCGCCCTTGATGGCGAGCTCGACGAGCTGCAGCGCGGCCTTGTCCGGATCCCATACCGAGCTGAGCGACTGGTGCAGCGTCTGCTCGGTCACGACGCCGGACAGCCCGTCGGAGCACAGCAGGAGGCGGTCGCCGGGCATGGTCTCGAGCTGGGACAGGTCGGGCTCGGCGATCGTCCTGCCGTCGAGGGCGCGCAGCAGGAGCGACCGGTGCGGGTGCGTGGCCACGTCGTCTTCGGTGATCTTGCCCTCGTCGACCAGCGACTGGACCAGTGTGTGGTCGTGCGTGATCTGATAGAACTGACCGCTGCGCAGCAGGTACGCGCGGGAGTCGCCAATGTGGCAGAGCGCCGCGTGCCCGTCCAGCCACAGCATCGCGGTCAGCGTGGTACCCATGCCCTCGGTGGCCGGGTCGGAGATCACCAGCTCCTGCAGCCGCATGTTCGCCATCGCGACCGCTTCTGCCAGCGCGCTGACCAGGTCGATTCCGGGGCGTTCGGAGTCGAGCGAGGAGATCGTCGTGATCGTCGCGGAGCTCGCCACCTCGCCGGCCGCGTGGCCTCCCATGCCGTCGGCGACCGCGAGCAGGTGCGGGCCGGCGTACGCCGAATCCTCGTTCCCCTCACGAAGGAGACCGACGTCGGAACGTACCGCATAGCGGAGTGCAAGTGTCATCTGCGCAATTCCAGAACGGTCTTCCCAATCCGGATCGGCACGCCGACGGAAACCGGAGTCGGCCTCGTCACCTTCTGACGGTCCAGGTAGGTGCCGTTGGTCGAACCGAGATCCTCAACGATCCACTGTCCGTCCTGCGGAAAAATCCGGGCATGTCGGCTTGAAGCGTAGTCGTCGTTCAGCACCAGCGTCGCGTCATTCGCCCGGCCTAGCGTAATTTGCTGATCGGTAAGGTCGATGCTCATGCCGCTCAGGCCGCCTTCTGTGACGACGAGAAAACGCGGGGTGCCGCGACTTGGTTTCTGCTGCTTCTGCGGCCGCTGGGGCTGCCTTTGCTGTGCCCGGTTCCGGCCCCTGCGCACCTTCGCGGCTGCAGTGCCGAACAAGTCGGTACGCACCACGCCGATGGCCGCGATGACAAACAGCCATAGAACGGCCAAGAAGGCCACCCTAATCAGTGTGAGGGTGAGGGAGTTCATCCGGTGCGGTGTCCTCGGCTTCTGCGTCGCTTCGAGTTTTTGCT
>DASXKI010000016.1:0-4462 GCA_036496945.1 Streptosporangiaceae bacterium
ACCCAGGGCGCGGGCGGCGCGGCCGGCGCAGGGCAGGGCAAACTAGTCCAGGAAGTGATCCAGGCCGCCTACAGCGCATTCCAGTCCGGCCTGCATGCCGCGCTGTACCTGTCCGCCATCCTCGTGCTGCTTGCCGGCATCTTCAGCTTCTTCTGGCTTGGCCGCAAGCGCCCAAGCGAAACAGAGGAGGAGCCGGTCCAGGCAGGCGCTCCCGCCTAACACCTGGCCCAGCCGGGGGATCCATGAGCGTTCAGGTGAGTCAGGTCGCGGACTGTGTCTCCCGCTACGCCGCCCGGCTGCATGCAGCTATCGGGACCGGTCATGAGGTCGCCTCACCGCTCGGAGCGTGGCTGGTCCTCGCGCTCGCCGGGCCGGCCAGCACCGGGGCTGATCGCGTTGCCCTAACCGAAGCGCTCGGCTGTGACGTCGAGGAGGCCGCGCACGCCGCCGCTGACCTGCTGACCGATCCCCATCCGCTCGTCGCCAGCGCGGCCGCGGTGTGGACGCGCTCCGGTGCGTCGCTGCCTGGCAGCTTCGTGCGCTGGCGCGACGGCCTGCCCGCCGCCGTAACCACCGGAGATCTGCCGGGCAAAACCGGGCTGGACGCCTGGGCACGGGATCATACGTTCGGTCTCATCGACCGCTTCCCGCTCTCCGGCGACGACCTGTATCTGGTCCTGGCGACGGCACTGGCGACGAAGGTCTCCTGGCAGGTCCCCTTCGACCTGGCCCCCGCCGCGAGCCTCGGTGCGGGTAGCCCGTGGACGGGCCAGCTCGAGCGCGTGCTGCAGACCCCGGCCCGGCCTGGCGGGCATGTCCAGTTCATCGCGACGTCGTCGCAGGCCGGCGACGTGATCGTGCACATCGCCGCGGCGGCGGGCGGTCTGCAGGTTGTCTCCGTCGCGGCGATGCCCGACGTGGCGGCCGGCCAGGTTCTGGCGGCGGCGTACGAAATCGGCAGCGCTCACGCAGCAGGACTGCGGATCGAGCGCCGTGATCTGGCCAGCCTGCCGCTGGGCGATAGCCCGCTGTGGCTGGTGCGCGACGTCGCGGCGGCCGCCGACTCGTGCGCCGCGGTGCTGCCCGCGTGGTCGGCCAGCTCCAGGCACGACCTCACTGCGCCCAGCCTCGGCTTTGGCGCCGCCAAGAATGCGCTCGTCCAGAACGACGACCCGTGGCAGGCCGGACAGGTGGCGATGGCGCGCTACTCGAGGACCGGATTCGAGGCCGCGGCCATCACAGCGTTTGCAGTCGCGGCTTCGGCGCGGCTGCCCGGTCGGCACCGCCACGCCGAGCTGCGATTCGGGCACCCTTACGCGGTAGTCGCCGTCACCACCGACACGTCCGGGCGCTCGGGCCCGTGGCACGGACTGCCGGTGTTCTCCGCCTGGGTCAGCAAGCCGCAGGACGCGGCCGACGACACAGCCCAGCCCGACGGGCACCGGTAAGCACGATCCTGCGCTAGCTTGTCGGCCATGCACAGCGTGGACCCCACGACCGAGCAGATGATCAGGTCCGTGCTCGCCTACGCCGAGAACCGGCTACGGCTAGACCCGGTGCCGCTCGACAAGGGCTCGCGGGATCCGGCCGAACTGGACATCGCGCTGTCCGGCCTACTCGGCGAGGAGGGGCACAACCCCGACCAGGTGCTCGGCGTTTACGTCTCGATGCTCGCGCCGGCGGTCATCTCCGCCGACAGCCCTCGGTTCCTCGGCTTCATCCCGGCCGCGCCGACTAAAGCGTCGCTGCTGTTCGACATGCTGATCTCCTGCGCGTCGATTCAGGGCATCTCGTGGCTGGAAGCGGCCGGCGCGATTCACGCGGAGAACCAGGTGCTGCGGCTGCTCGCCGACCGCGCCGGGCTGCCCGCCGCGGCGGGCGGGTGCTTCGTCTCCGGCGGATCGGCGGCCAACCTGTCCGCGCTAGCCGTTGCACGTGAGACTGCCAAGCGGCGGCTGGCGTCGCCACAGCGGCTCCGAGTCGTGGTGGGCTCTGACGCGCACTCGTCCATTGGCAACACCCTGCGACTGCTGGAGATGGATGCCCTCGTCGTCCCGACCGCCGATCACCGGCTGACGGGCGACGCGGTCCGCGCTGCCATCGACGCTGACGCCGACCCTGGCTCGCTGGCCGCGATCGTGGCCACCGCAGGCACCACGAACGCGGGCATCATCGACGACCTGGCTGGACTCGCGCCGGTTGCCGCCGAGCACAAGCTCTGGTTCCACGTTGACGGCGCCTACGGCGGCGCTGGCCTCTTCGCGCCGAGCGTCCGGTCGGCCTATGCGGGGATCGAGCACGCGGACTCGTTCGTGGTCGACCCGCACAAATGGCTATTCGCGCCTTTCGACTGCGCGGCGTTGCTGTACCGCGACCCGGCTCTAGCCCGTTCCGTCCATAAACAGGACGCCGGATACCTGAATGTCATTCACGAGCAGCCAGGGGAATGGAACCCCACTGACTACGCCTATCACCTGACGCGGCGGGCCAGGGGCCTGCCGCTTTGGTTCTCGCTGTGCGTGCACGGCGTGCGCGCTTACAGTGACGCGATCGAGGCAGCCCTCGACCTCGCCCGGCAGACGGCGACCGAGATCCGGCGGCGCGAGTACCTCGAGCTGATCCGCGAGCCTGAGCTGTCGGTGGTGCTGTTCCGCCGGCTCGGATGGCAGCCGGCTGACTACACAGCGTGGGCAGACCGCCTGCTTGACGATCAGGTGGCGTTCCTGCCGCCGACGGTCTGGGAAGGCGAGACCGTCGCCAGGTTCGCCTTCCTGCACCCGCACACGCCCCTGGAGCTCGTCGCCGAGGTCCTGGACCGGATGGCCGCCGACTGACCTCTGCCGAACGTGGTTCCGGCATCTCGATGGCGACGACGCTCCGGGCCATGGGAAGCTGTTGCCGTGACGCACCGCCCGGAGTCACCAGATCCTGGCCCCGCCAGGTCGCGGCGCCGCTTCATCGGGCTGGCCGCCGCTGCTGTCGTGCTCCCCGCCGCCGCCATCGCGGTCGACAAGGTAGCGACGTCGAATGCGGCGACGCCGCCGACGCCCAGGAAGGGCGGAAGCCGGTCAACTCCGCCGAGTCATCGGCCGGTGGCCGAGAACTCGCGTCCAGGCGACCCGCGCTGGCGGATCACGCACCTGGGCAGGCCGGAGGCGATGCTCGGGTACGCGGGCCAGGCAAGCGTGCTACCGGGCGAAGACATCACGCTGTACGCCTCGACGACCGCGCGCTCATTCCAGGTGAAGGCCTACCGGATGGGCTGGTACGGCGGCGACCAGGCCAGGCTGGTGTATACCTCGGCGAGCACGCGCGGTCACCGGCAAAGTCAGCCCGCCCTGAGACAGCCGACCAGGACGATCGAAGCGGACTGGGGCCCGTCCCTCACCATTCCGACCGACGACTGGCCGGCGGGCTCCTACCTGCTGCGGATGGACTCCGAAGCCGGCGCGCAGCGGTACGTGCCCATCACCGTGCGCTCGGCCAGTACGGCGGACAAGCTGGTCATCAAGAACTGCACGGAGACGTGGCAGGCCTACAACACCTGGGGCGGCTACGACCTCTACAACGGGCCGGGCGGCACTGCCGACTACGGCAACCGCTCGCTGGCGGTCAGCCTCGACCGGCCATACGACGCCAACGGCGCCTACATGTTCCTGTGGCACGAGCAGAAGTTCATCGCCCTCGCCGAGCGGTCGGGCCTCCCGCTCGCGTACACCACCAGCATGGACATCGACGCAGACCCGAACCTGCTCGGGGGCGCCGCCGCACTGCTCTCGCCTGGCCACGACGAGTACTGGTCGCCGCCGGAGCGGGCCCATGTCACGGCCGCGCGGAACGCCGGAGTCAACCTCGCCTTCCTGGGTGCCAACTGCTTGTTCCGGCGGACGAGGCTGGCCAGCACCAGGCTTGGGCCGCGGCGGCTCGTCATCTGCTACAAGACCAGCTACCTCGAGGACCCGATGTACGGCAAGGACAACTCGCTAGTCACCAGCGACTGGCGGGAACCGCCCCATCAAGTGCCGGAGTCTTCGCTAATCGGCACGCTGTATGAGTCCAACCCCGTCGACGCCGCCTACGTGGTCGCGGCACCAGACGCCTGGGTGTTCCGCGGCACCGGGGTACGCAAGGGCAGCTCGTTCACCGGCCTGGTGGGCATCGAATACGACCGCGTGAACCCCGTCGACCGGGTCGAGCGGCCGATTCAGGTGCTCTCGCACTCACCGTTGACCTGTCGTGGCGTGAATAGCTATTCCGACTCGGCCTACTACACCTACGGCGGCGCCGGGGTGTTCAGCGCCGGGACGCTGCGCTGGGTCGCCTCCATGGGCGGCGTGCACGCCTTCGGCCTGAACGCTCGCACAGCGGCCTTCACCAGGACAGTCACCACCAACATCCTGCACGCGTTCGCCGACGGTCCGGCGGCGGCCAAGTATCCAGCGAATGACAACCTGGACGCGAT
>DASXKI010000017.1:0-2067 GCA_036496945.1 Streptosporangiaceae bacterium
CATTCGCTCCCGCCGTCCCCTATCGGGCAGCATGTGAAGGTTGGCTGCTCGGAACGGGGGATTGATGACCGCAGCTAAACATGATCGCGGCTCTCCGACCCGGAAACGGTCGGTGCTGCTCGCGCTGCGCTACTACGGCCGCCAAATGACACGCTTGCGGCGTTTTACGGTGCCGGGGATGCTGCTGCCCGCGCTGGGAAACACGTGCCTCTATTACGTCGCGCCGCTGCTCGTCGCCCAGTTGGTCGGCCGCTTTGCCAGCCACGGGCAGATCGGCGTCGGCGCGGCGCTGCCGTATGTACTGGGTTTCGCCGGCGTGCTGCTTTCCGGCGAGATTGTGTGGCGGATCGGTATCCACTGCCTGAACCGCCTAGACGGTCACGGGATCGAGAACCTCTACGTGATCGGAATGGACGAACTGCTGGCCAAGGACGCGGCGTTCTTCCACGACAACTTCGCCGGCTCACTGACCAAGCGGGTGCTGAGCTTCGCCGCCCGGTTCGAGGAATTCGCCGACACGCTGATGTTCAATGTGGTCGGCAACCTGGTACCGCTCGCGTTCGCGTCTGTGGTGCTCTGGCACTACGACCCTCTGCTCGTCGCCGGGCTCATCGGCCTGATCGTAGTCACCGGAGCCAGCCTCGTGCCGCTGATCCGGCGCCGGCAGCGGCTCGTCGACGAGCGCGAAGAAGCGAACGCGCACGTGTCCGGGCGCGTCGCCGACAGCATCGCGAACATGGAAACGATCCGCGCGTTCGCCGCCGAGGACCGGGAAGCCGCCGAGCACCGGTCACGCGTCGCCGACCTGAGGCGCAAGTCGCTGCGCTCGTGGGACTACCACAACCTGCGCATCGACGTGCTCGTCTCGCCGCTGTCGGTGCTGGCCAACGGCCTCGGCCTGCTGCTCGCGGTCGCCCTCGGCGGTGGCAGTCACGGGATCGAGGTGATCATCGTGGCCTTCACGTACTACTCCAACGCGACGCGCATCATGTTCGAGTTCAACCAGACCTATCGCCACCTGGAGAGCTCGCTGACGGAGGCCGCGCAGTTCACCGAATTGCTGCTCATGCCACCGACCGTGACCGACCCGGCCGCGCCCGAGCCGCTGCGGCCGAAGGCGAGCGACGTCCGCTTCGAGCGGGTGAGGTTCGCGCACGCGGGCGGGCTGCCATTGTTCGCCGGCCTCGACCTAGCGGTGCCGGACGGCACCAGGCTCGGCCTCGTCGGCCGGTCGGGCGGCGGCAAGACAACGCTGACGCGCCTGCTGCTGCGGATGATGGACATCGACGACGGCAGGATCCTGATCGGCGGGCAAGACATCAGCAAGCTGCGCCAGTCGGACCTGCGCAGCCTGATCGCGTATGTGCCGCAGGACCCCGCGATGTTCCATCGGACGTTGCGCGACAACATCGCGTTCGCGCGCCCGGCGGCGACGGATGCGGAGATCCGCCAGGCGGCGGAGGCGGCGCACGTGACGGAGTTCGCCGACGCATTGCCGGACGGATTCGACACGATGGTCGGCGAACGCGGCGTGAAGCTGTCGGGCGGGCAGCGGCAGCGGGTTGCGCTGGCCCGGGCAATCCTGCGCGACGCGCCGGTCCTGCTACTCGATGAGGCGACAAGCGCGCTGGACTCGGAAAGCGAGGTCCTCATCCAGCGGGCGCTGTGGCGGCTCATGGAGGGCCGGACCGCGCTGGTCGTCGCGCACCGGCTGAGCACGGTCGCGCGCATGGACCAACTTATCGTCCTCGACCACGGGCGGATCGTCGAGAAGGGTACCCACCAGGAACTGCTCTGCCTCGACGGCACTTACGCCAGACTCTGGCAGCACCAGTCCGGCGGCTTCCTCGATGAGATGGAGGGAGCAGCGGTGCCAGCCGAGGCCCGGGGTGAGCGGGCCGCCGCCCAGTTAGGAGCACATTGGCGACCGGGTTTATCCGCCGCGGAGGGTGGGTGGTGAGTGGCTGTGCAGGACCTGCCCTTGGGGTCCGTAGGCGGTGGTGGTGCCGTCGGGGTGCAGGACGAGGCGCCAGCCGCGGCGGTGGATGCAGACGTCGTGGTGGAACT
>DASXKI010000018.1:0-10691 GCA_036496945.1 Streptosporangiaceae bacterium
CCAGGTCGTGCTCATGCCAAGACGCGCAGACATGACCGAAAGCCCCGCCCTGGAAGTCCCGTCAGATCCGAGCGTACGCCCTCGGCGGCGCAGACGTGCCGCGGTGGCAGCGCGTCCGCGCGCGACTTGCCCGCACCCGGCGAGTGGCCTTCCAGACTTCAGTTCTGACCTGCCAACTTGTTCACGTCAGGTCCGCCGGACGCCAGGCGCAGACCGCAACAGCCTGCTGACCCGACGGGACCAGCTTGCCTTGCTCGATGGCGCGCAGCCCTTGCTTGATGGCGCGCAGCCCTTGCTCGATTGCACGCATCCCTTGCTTGATGGCACGCAGCCCGCTAGCACGACGGGACCGGCTTGCCTTGCTCAATGGCGCGCAGGTCGCTGATTGCGCCGGCCAGCGAGCTGACCTTCACTAGGCGCAGTCCGGCGGGCACTGCGCCTGCCGTGTTCGAGCAGTTGGCGGCGGGCGTCAGGAAAATCGTGGCACCCGCGGCCCTGGCGCCTGCCATCTTCTGCTGGATGCCGCCGATCGGCTCAACCGCGCCCGTCGGCGCGATCTCGCCTGTCCCGGCGATGAAACGACCGTCCGTGAGGCTCCCCGGCGTCAGCTTGTCGACGATCCCGAGCGCGAACATCATGCCGGCGCTCGGGCCGCCGATGTCCGACAAGTTGATCTTGACGCTGAAGGGGAACTTGTACGTCGGCGGCGCCAGCTGGATCCCGACGACTGGCTGGCCCGACACTTGCTTGGTGACCAGCGTGACCGTCCTGGTCGCGCCGTTGCGGTCAATTGACAGCGTGACGGGCGCGCCTGCCTTGCGGTTCCTGATCATGGTGACGACGTCGTGATGGCAGTTCACCTGCTGGCCATCCACGCCGGTGATCACGTCACCGGGTTGCAGCACCCCGTAGGCCGGCGTGCCTTTGACCGTAGCCGAGATTCTGTCCACGGTCGTGTAGTTGATGTTCAGGTAGCACAGTGCCGCGGCCGTGGCGTCTTCCTGCGACCCCAGCATCTGCTGGGTGTCCTGCTGCACGACCTGCTGCTGCGTCTGGCCGGAGGAATAGATCTCGCTCGCCGGCACCACCGCGTCGTTTGGCGTCAGCCACGCCCGCAGCGCACTGAAGATGTTGAAGTCCGTGCCCGGGCCCCCTGTGTAGGACACGGTCACCAGATTGAGATTGCCAGTCGTCGGATAGGTGGGGTGCCCGGTGATCTGAATGAGGGGCTTGCCGCCAGCCTTGCTCAGCGTGTTCAGCGTCGGGCCGGGCGTCAGCGCGACATACGGGACCGAGACGACCGCAGCCACGACGAGCCCGGCCAGCACGCACACGCCGGCGATCAGCAGCGTGACAAGGCGATGAGACATCGGTGGGAACTGACGGGACACGGGCCGAAGCCTACGCACTATTGACCCACTCGCTACCACCGCCCGTGAAGAACTGATGTTTCCAGATCGGCACCGTCGCCTTGACCTCGTCGACCAGGGCATGGCAGGCCGCAAATGCGACATCCCGGTGCTCGGCTCCGACGGCCGCCACCACGGCGAGGTCGCCTACCTGAAGGTCGCCGGTCCGGTGTGCGACCGCTATCGACACGATCGAGTAGCTGGCGGCGATCTTCTCAGCCACCCGGCCCAGCTCAACCTGCGACGAGGGATGGGCGCTGTAGGACAGGGCCGTGACGCCGCGGCCGTGGTCATGATCGCGCACTGCTCCGATGAACACCGCGACGGCCCCTGCTGCCGGATCGGCGGCCGCTCCGCGGATCTCGTCGACCGAGAGCGGCTCAGCGCGCAGCTCGGTCATCCTGATGACGGTCACCATGTCAAGTTACAGGCATCCGGCGCAAGCTTGACCAGCCCCTGGGCCCAAAGCAACCAGCATCCGGCCGGCTGCCCAGGCGCAGCCCTCTGGCCAATGCCCCAGCCGCAGGGCCCCCGTTCCTGTCCCGGCCCCCGCCGTCAAGGGCGGCCGCCCTGACGTTCAGGTTCCGCGCCGCCGCCGTCGGACCTGCCGGACAACGGCAGCGGTGCCGATCACCGCCACAGTCGCGCCAGCCGCGGTAATCGTCGCATCCTTCTTGCCCAGCCTGCGCCCGGCGACCGCGTGATGTCCGGCGCGCTCCGTGAGCAGTACCTCGAGCGCGGCGGCGTTGCCGTAGCGGGGCTGCCAGCCGGCCTCCCGCAGCGTCTGGCACTCCACGACCCACGGATACACCACGTACCGCAGGTCAGCGACCGGCGCCGGCGTGATCCCGGCCCGGTGCAGCCGCTGTGCTGTGGCGAAGGTCAGCCCGGCCGGCAGCTCGATCCTGCGCAGTCCCGCGATGTCCTCCAGTTCATCCTGCTCCAGCCAGCCGTCGCAGCCGACCGCAAAGTCGCCGGTCACCTTCCCCGCCACCGCCAGCTCGAGCGCGGACACCAGGTCATCGACATGACAAAATTGCCAGCGCGCGGCGCAGCCCTTGACCGCCAGCAAGCGCGGCGCCTCGAAGTGCCTGGTCACAAGCGTGTCGATACCGTCGCCGACCAGCGCTGCCGGCCTGGCGACGCTGATCTGCAGGCCGAGGTGCGCGCGAGGTGAGCGCTCAGCCAGGTGCTCGATCTCCAGCAGGTCGCTCACGACGCTGTCGTCGGAGTCTGCGCTGAGCGGGGAATCCTCCGGCAGCGGAACCGGGTTGTCCGGCCGCGCTCCGTACACCATGGCACTCGTCACGAGGACCACGCGGCCGACACCGCCAGCCGCGGCGGCGGTCAGCACCGTCTGGGCACCGCGCACGTTGAACGCCCGCCTGGCCCTGGCGTCTGAGTCGGGTGAGACGTCGATATCGGTGTGGACCACCACGTCGACGTCGGACAGCCGCCCAGCCAGCGCCGGGTCGCGCACATCGACCATCCGCCAGGTCACGCCGTTGACGTCGCCGCGGTGATCGTCAATCGCGACAACACGCCCGACCAGCGGTGACACCGCCAGCCGCGCCGTCAGAGCAAGTCCCAGCCCGCGTGCTGCGCCGGTCACGGCCACGACTGGCCGCGATGCGTCGGCTCGCTGACCGGCCAGCTCCGCAACTAGATCTGGGGCGGCGTCGCCCGGGTCTGTGCCTGCCAGGTCTGTGCCTGCCAGGTCTGTGCCTGCCAGGTCTGGGCCTGCCAGGTCTGGGCCTGCCGGGTCTGAGCTGGCCAGGTCTGGGGCGGCCGGGTCTGAGCCAGGCATGTCGGCCAGCCGTAGCCGCGCCGCCGGAGCCCCAGATCCGATGTCAGGGCTGCGCTCAGGGCGAACCTGGGCTACTCGGTTGCTCACCGCGGACCGCTCCTGGGATAGCTTGGCCAGTGTGGACCCTTCCATCCTGCCTGAGAGATCGGGCAGATGACCCCGAGAGGCCGGGCAGATGACTGAGCCCCCCTTCGGCTTTGGCCCCGGCCACAACTCCGGCGACGATCCGGACGTGCCCGGCGGATCCGGCGGGTCCGGCTCCGGTGGCAGCAACCCGCTCGGGCCGTTCGGCGGGATGGGCCCCCTCGGTCCCATGGGCGACCCGCAGCAGTTTGCTGACGCGCTTCGTCAGTTTGCCGACTTGATGTCGTGGCAGGGCGGTCCCGTGAACTGGGACCTCGCCAAGAACATCGCCCGCCAGACGGTCGCGCAGAAGGGCGACGCCAGCGTCCTGGACATCGATCGCAGCAAGGTGATCGACGCACTGCGGCTCGCCGACTTGTGGCTCGAGGACGTCACTGAGTTCCCGAGTGGGATCCGGACTACGCAGGCGTGGAGCAGGTCAGAGTGGGTGGAAGCCACCCTGCCAGTCTGGTCGAAGCTGTGCGATCCGATAGCCGCGCGCGCCGTCGACGCGATGAGCGGGCTCCTCAGCGATGACCCCGCCGAGCTTGGCGCCGAACTGCCGCCCGAGATGCGCGCGATGATGGGCGGCCTTGGTGGTCTTGGCGGCCTGGGCGAGATGATGCGCCGCATCGGCGGGATGATGGTGGGCGGCCAGACCGGCGCCGCTGTCGGGGCCCTCGCCGAGGAAGTCGTCAGCTCGACGGACGTCGGACTGCCGCTCGGTCCGGAGGGCACCGCGGCGCTGCTCCCCGCGGGCGTGGCCGCGTTCGGCAGCGGCCTGTCAGTAGACGCGGACGAGATCCGGCTCTTCCTCGCGCTGCGGGAGGCCGCTCATCACCGCCTGTTCGGGCACGTGCCGTGGCTGCGCGCCCGCCTGTTCGGCGCGGTCGAGGACTACGCGCGCGGCATCAAAGTCGATGCCGCGGCGCTGCGTGACGCCATGCCGCAGATCGACCCGTCCAACCCCGAAGCGCTGAATGAGGCACTGTCGGGCGCCGCGCTATTCCAGCCGGAGGACACTCCGCAGCAGAAGGCCGCCCTGGCAAGGCTGGAGACCGTGCTCGCGCTCGTCGAAGGCTGGGTCTCGACCGTCGTCGCGGCCGCCTCAGCCGATCGGTTGCCGCAGGCAGATGCCCTGGCCGAGGCGATCAGGCGGCGGCGCGCCACCGGCGGGCCCGCCGAGCGGACATTCGCCACGCTCGTCGGCCTGGAGCTGCGGCCGCGCAGGCTGCGCGAGGCCGCTGTGATCTGGCATGGCCTGACCACCGAGCGCGGCATCACCGGAAGAGACGCAGTCTGGGCCCACCCTGACCTGCTGCCGACCGCGGACGACTTCGACGACCCGGAGGGGTTCGTCCGGGGTCGGCCGGAGCTCGACATCTCAGATCTTGGTGAGACCACCGGCGATAGCTCAGGCGAGGACGGAACGACCCCGCCAGACGACGGGCCACAGCCACCGACCGAGTCGTGACCGGTGGGCCAGCGGCAGTAGGGCTGGCCTTGGAACCGGCTAGCGGCAAGGCAATCTTCGTCCACAGTAGGTGGACGCTCATCGTCGCTGATCAGCTGCACGCCAAGGCCGAGTTTGTCCGGGCAATTCACACCGGCGTGCACAGGTATCCACAGCGACGCGCCGCGTGCTCCCCACGTTGTGCACAACTGCGTCCACAGGGTGGGCTTGACCATCCGGTCCGGTGAGCCTAGCTTCGCCAGCCAAGGGTCCCCGGGCCCAGGCCGCTTGCCATTTCCGGGGAAGGGGGCGGACGGCCTGGCGACCCGGGGACTTCCCACCCCGTTCCCGGCTTGAAAGCCGTTGCCCGTCCAGATTGTCGGTCCGGGGTGGCACGCTCACAGCTGTGAGACCAGCCTTGAGATCGGGTCTGCAGCCGTTGTGGCGTGACCGGGACACCGTGCAGGTCGGCGTGGACCCGCGCCGGGCCGTCGCCATCTCTGGCATGCGCGGGGCGGCCGACGTCATCCGTCTGCTGGACGGGAGCCGCAGCCGCGACCAGGTTGTGGCGGAAGCGAGTCAGCGCGGCGTGCCGACGGCCGTGACCGAACGGGTCATCACCCTGCTGGCCGCTGCTGGCGCCATCATCGACTTCCCGGCTGACGCGCTGCGGACGATGCCGCGCGAGCTCCGCCGGCAGCTAGCGCCGGTGCTCGCGGCTGCGTCGCTAGCGGCCCAGGACGCGGATGGCGGCGCGCGCTTACTGGCCCGCCGGTCGGCTGCCACGGTGCACATTCGCGGCGGCGGCCTGATAGCGGACCTCGTGGCCGATCTACTGACCCAGTCGGGCTTAGCCGTGACCGCCGGAGCCGGGACGCTTCGGCAGTCCCGGCCCCCCGACCTCACGGTGCTCGTCGGCCATCTCGCTCCGGAGGAGGTGGCCGAGTTGCAGCGTCAGCGTCTGCCCCACCTGACGGTCTGCGTCAGCGAGGCGATCGGCGTCGTGGGTCCGCTGGTGCAGCCGGGCAAGACGGCGTGCCTACGCTGCCTGGACCTCGCCCGCGCCGACCGCGATCCGGCCTGGCCGCTGATCCTGGCGCAGCTGCCTGCCAGCAGGATGGATGCGACCTCCGGTGATGCCGTGCTCGCTGCTGCGGTCGCGGCCCAGGCGGCGGGGCAGGCGGTGGCGTTCGCTGACCGGTCCGAGCTGGCAGCCGCGACGGCGAACGGGACGCTGGAGCTGGCGCTGCCGACATGGCAGTGGCGACGCAGGACCTGGCTGCCGCACTACGCCTGCACATGCGGCAGCTGGGCGTCAGCCTCGGGCCGTTGAGGAGGACCGGCGCAGCCGCAGCCCGGTCCCGATGACGACCAAGCCGACGACCGCGATCAGCGGGCCGAGTGCGGCCCATACGGAACTGCCCGACATCACGCTCCCGCCAAGCACGCCGAAGCCCTGGAGCGCGAAGATCACGCCGGCGATCGTGGCCAATGCGCCCACGGTGATCAGCAGTCGGCTCAGCATGGAGGCGTCCTCTCGGCAGGCACGGCGTTGCGGGATGGGCTGGATGTGCCCATGAACGTAACGGACTCTGGCAGCGCCGAGTTCAGCGCCGGCGAGTTTTCTCTTGCCTGGGCGGGGCCGACGGGGTAGGCGCGTCGCATGCGCTCGCTGGGTTACCCGACAATGGTGGTCATGAGTGACCTGCCGCACCGCACCGTGACCAGGACCGCCAAGCTGGCCTCGCTCCCGGTCGGGATGGCCGGCCGCGCCGCGATCGGCCTGGGCAAGCGGCTCGCCGGCCGGCCCGGCGAGATCGTCGCGCAGGAGTTGCAGCAGCGGACCGCTGAGCAGATCTTCCGCGTGCTCGGTGAGCTCAAGGGCGGAGCGCTCAAGCTCGGCCAGGCCCTGTCGATTTTCGAGGCCGCGCTGCCGCCCGAGATCGCGGGACCGTATCGCGCGACGTTGACCAAGCTGCAGGAGTCGGCGCCGCCGTTGCCCGCCGCGACCGTGCACAAGGTGCTGGAGTCTGACCTCGGCCCGGACTGGCGAACTCAGTTCGCGGAGTTTGACGACAAGCCGGCCGCGGCCGCCTCGATCGGACAGGTGCACCGCGCGATCTGGCACGACGGCAGGCAGGTCGCAGTCAAGATCCAGTATCCGGGAGCGGCCAAGGCGCTCGGCAACGACTTCGCGCAGCTGAGCCGCGTCGGCAGGCTGTTCGGCGTGCTCATGCCAGGTCTGGATGTCAAGCCCATGCTCGACGAGCTGCGTGCCCGAGTCGTCGAAGAACTCGACTACCGGCTCGAAGCGACCGCGCAGCAGGCATTCGCCGACGCCTTCGCTGGAGACCCGGACATCGCCGTGCCTAGCGTGATCGCGGCCACTGATCACGTCCTTGTCAGTGAGTGGATGGACGGCACTCCGCTGGCGGAGATCATCTCCTCGGGAACCCAGGAACAGCGCAGCCACGCGGGGATGCGGCTGGCCCGGTTCCTGTTTTCCGGTCCCGCCCGGGCAGGGATGCTGCACGCCGATCCGCATCCCGGCAATTTCCGGCTGCTGGCCGACGGGCGGCTCGGTGTGCTCGACTTCGGCGCGGTTGACCGGCTGCCGGACGGGCTGCCGCCGATTCTCGGCAGGCTGCTCTGGCTGATGCACAACGACGGGGACATCGAGACGGTCGAGCGGGAGCTGCGCGAACACGGATTCCTCCGTCCAGGCGTGACGGTGGACCTCGACGAGCTGCGGGCGTTTCTTGCTCCGCTGGCCGAGCCATCACGGGGCGAGAGCTTCTCGTTCAGCCGCGAGTGGATGCGCGGCGAGGCGACCAGGGTCGCGGACCTGCGGCCGGCCAACGTCGCCAGGCGGCTGAACCTGCCGCCGTCCTACGTGCTTATTCACCGGGTCTCCACAGCTGGCATCGGCGTGCTGTGCCAGCTCGAGTGCAGCGGCCGATTCCGTAGCGAGGTGCTGCAGTGGGTGCCAGGCTACGGTCCCGGCGACGGCACCCGTGCCTCCCGCGACGACGCGAGCGAGCAGGCCTCGGCCAGCAAGAACTCCGCTCCTAGCCTGAAGGCCGCCGCCAGTTCGAACATCGCCGCTAGTCCGAGCGCTACGGACGGTCAGAAGGTCGCCGCCGGCCAGCAGGTCGCCGCCGGCAAGCAGGCTAGCGCCAGCGGGAACGGCGCTGGTGGCAAGAAGGCGGTGTCCGCCAAGAAGGCGGTGTCCGCCAAAAAGGCAGTGTCCGGCAAAGAGGCAGTAGCCGGCAAGAAGTCGCTGGCCCGCAAGAACGGCACCGCCACCCAGAACGGCGGGCCCGCTCATGCGGCAATGTCCGGCCCGGACGTGCTCCTGGGCCAGCCGGACGTACTCCCGGACGTGCTCCTGGGCCAGCCGGACGTACTCCCAGACGTGCTCCTGAGCCGGGAGGTGTTCCCGGGCCAGGACATTGACGAGGCCGCCGAAGCCATCGGGCCCGGGAAGTCCGCTCGCTCCCCGGGCCCGGCCCCGCGCTGACTCCGGCTAGCGTGCCGACCCGAGTTGCTCGAGGTCGGCTCGCAGCCGGGCGGCCCGATCCGCGTGGCGGTTCCTGAGCCTCTCGGCCCGCTGCACTCGCCGGGCCACCCGTACTCGCTGGGCGTCGCGCTGGACGGCGGCGACTGCCAGCATGTTCTGTTGTCGTTCTCGTACTTGTTCTGCCTGTAGGTGCGCCATTGCACTGTCCCATCGTTGAGTAAGTCGGTTTACCTTGCGGCGTCGGCCGAGCGTCACGCCGCCACCGCGTCCTTGCGCGGACGTCCCCGCGGCCGCTTGCGCGGGACGATCTCGCCCCGCAGGAACAGCTCGCCACCCCAGACGCCCCATGGCTCCGCTCGCGCGATGGCCCCGGCAAGGCAGACCATCTGGGCGGCGCAGCTGCCGCAGAGCGACTTCGCGAACTCCACGTCCTCCGGTGACTCCGCGAAGAACAACTCCGGGTCGTCCCTGCACGGCAACTCAGCGGTGCTGAGTGCCTGGCCAGTACCGCTGGGAACTCCGGCCAGTTCCTCCAGCACGTCGGTTGTGCCGGGCCACTGCATCGTGCCATCCCCTCTCCACTAACTCGTCGAGCTTCTCTTATGCCTCTGACAATCTGTGGCCTCGCATAACGAAGGCCGCGGACCCTTTATCGGGTCCGCGGCCTGGAGGAGATCTGGCCGGTCTGTGCTAGACCGGTACCGGTTCTCTCGCCGGATGCGGACCCACTCCACCCGGGATAACCGGGTACAGGCGGGTCATCTGGATGCAGTTGTTGGGGTCCACCTGGGCGGTGCTCAGCTGGACGATGCCGATAAAGCTGGTCATGTGGGCGGTGCCGGCGACTCCCGCCTGCGCGTGGCCCGTGCTGCTCGCAGCGAAAGCCGACTTAGTGCGCGGCAGAGCCAGTGCAGCGGCCATCTCGTTCACCCGAGAGCCAACCCTGGCGCCCTCACGTGTGAAGGCGCCCGCGCCGAACCCGGCAAGCGGTCGCTTGGCGGCCTGCGCGGCAGAAGCGTCAGCGGTCTGTGCCGTGGTGGCTTCTGCCGTGGCCGGTGTGATGTTCACCATCTCGGGCACCTCCTCTCGGGCGTGGTCGGCTGTCGGGCGTGGTAGCCCGCTTGGGGACATGCAGAAGCCTACGTAGGCCCACAGGACCAAGGCAACTCTTTTTCTGCCTGCGACTTCTTGTTAGCCGGGTCTTTTTCTGACTGCGACTTATCCGTAGCCGGGTCGGCACCGGCCCGTTACCAACTCCGCTCGCCGGGCCGCAGCAGGCCCTCCTGGACCACCGACACGACTAGCTCGCCGCCCTCTGTGTAGACCTCGCCCCTGGCCAGGCCCCGGGCGCCGCTAGCAGTCGGCGAGTCCTGGACGAACAGCAGCCAGCGATCAACCCGGAAGGGACGGTGAAACCACATCGCGTGATCCAGGCTGGCACCCATGACGACGCTCTCGCCCCAGGACGCACCATGCGCGAGCAGCACGGTGTCCAGCAACGTCATATCCGAGGCGTAGGTCATCAGGCAGACGTGCAGCAGCGGATCGTCAGGCAGCTCACCATCGGCCTTCAGCCACACCACGCTGCGGGAGGAGATGAGCGATGGATCCCTGGCGGCCTCGGCCGTCAGCGGGCCTACGTACCGGATGTCGATGGGGTTCGTCCCCAGGTGGTCCTCGACAGCGGGCCCGTACAGACGGCGGAGCCGATCGGCGGTCGGCTCGATCTCGTCCGGACCCGGTACGTCGGGCATGGCGTCGGAGTGCTCGAATCCGGCCTCGGGCACGTGGAACGACGCGGACAGGGTGAAGATCGTCTTGCCGTGCTGGACCGCCGTGACCCGTCGCGTCGTGAAGGACCGGCCGTCCCTCACCCGCTCCACGACATAGACAAGCGGGACCGCGGGGTCGCCAGGCCGGATGAAGTAGGCGTGCAGCGAGTGCACCGGCATGTCCGCCGGGACTGTGCGGCCAGCCGCTACCAGCGCCTGCCCGGCCACCTGGCCGCCGAACACGCGCTGCTGGCGCTCGCCTGCCGGGCTCCGGCCGCGGAATATGTCCAGCTCGATCTGCTCGAGGTCGAGCAGGCTGATGACCTCGTCGAGTGCCTTGGTCATGGCCGGGTCCGAGCGGGCCCGTCTGCTGGCCGGCTGGCCGGAGCTGAGCCCTTCGCAGCCTGGACGTCCTCGGCGCACACTTCCAGCACGGCGGCACCGTACCGGTCCAGCTTGACAGCGCCGACACCGGGGACGCTGGCTAGCTGCTCACGACTCACGGGACGGGTGTCGGCGATCGCCTGAAGCGTGGCGTCGGAGAACACCACGTAGGCGGGCACGGATTGGTCCCGGGAAATGGCCAGGCGCCAGTCCCGGAGCCGGC
>DASXKI010000019.1:0-2060 GCA_036496945.1 Streptosporangiaceae bacterium
GTCGCGGTGCTCGGCGCCCAGGCCGCCCAGCTGCTCGGCATCGACCGGGTCCGGCCGGGGGAACGGGTCTGGCTATGCGCCGCAGGCGCCTGCCCCGCCGCCGGCCAGTGGTTCTACATCGCGGGCATCCTCAACCCGGTCCCCGCCAGCTACGCTCCCGAGATCAACACCGCGGTCCTGGTCGGCTTTCCCGCCGCCGAGCGCTACCTCGGCCTCGACGGCCATCCCTCGGAGATCTACGTCCGCACCACCCCGGACAACCAGGCCGCCACCACCGCCGTCGACAGCCTGCTCGGCGCCCAGGCCGACCCGGAAAACCCCGGATACGTCACCGTCTCCCAGCCGTCCGCTGCACTCACCGCGCAGGCCGACGCCAAAGGCGCCCTCGACACCCTGTTCCTCGGCCTCGGCGCCGTCGCCCTCCTCGTCGGTGCCATCGGCGTCGCCAACATCATGATCATCTCCGTGCTGGAACGCCGCTCCGAAATCGGCCTGCGCCGCGCCCTCGGCGCCACCCGCGGCCAGATCCGCGCCCAGTTCCTCGCCGAGGCCACCCTGCTGTCCCTGGCCGGCGGCGTGGCCGGCGTCCTCCTCGGCGCCACCGCCGTCATCGCCTATGCCCGCAGCCACAGCGAGCCCGCCGTCATCCCCGCCGAAGCCTGGGCCGGCGGTCTGGCCGCCGCCCTGCTCATCGGCGCCCTCGCCGGACTACTCCCCGCCATCCGCGCCGCCCGCCTCTCCCCAACCCAAGCGCTCTGGAGCATCTGAATGCGAAGACACAGCCCGAGCCCAGCGCGACCGGTCCCTGCACCGGGCCCAGCACCTGGGGTCTACAACCCCCGACACGAGGAGACGCCAGATGAACCTCAGCTCCAGCCGCGGACCCGGGCAGCCATGGCTCCGCGGGACGGCAACACTAGCCGCGATGATGGCCGCCCTGGACCCGCAGGCCCGCCGGGAGTTCTGCCTGGCCCTGCTGGCGGCATGCAGCGGCAGCCCGTCCGCCGCTGCCTCGGGCACGGGAGGATCAACGCGCGTGCAGGGGGCACTTGCCTACGCCAGATGCATGCGCTCGCACGGCGTGCCGGACTTCGCCGAACCCGATAGCCCCGGCAATTTCAATGTCCCGCCAGGCTCCGTCAGCAGCCAGGAGACGGCGGCCAACCAGGTTTGCAACCACCTGCTCAATACCGACACGCAGCTGAGCGCGGCGCGGACGCAGCGCACGCTCGGCCAGCTGGTGAAGTACTCCCGCTGCATGCGAGCCCACGGCGTGCCGGGCTTCCCCGACCCCACGACCATCAGCGGCGCGATCGGAGAGCCCGGCGGATTCACCTTTGACACGGCCGGCCTCAATCTCGACCAGAGGTCGCCCCAGTACCACGCCGCGCAGCAGGCCTGCCAGCGACTGGCCACGCACGCCAAGGGATGAGGTTGTTGCCGCTCACTCCGGGCCATTGTGCGTCTGTGGTCCGTTCCAGAAGACAGCACCTACCACCGCCAGCACACCGCTTGGTAGACGCCTGGTAGGTCGCCGGGGTCATGATGACGGAGATAGGCGAATTTCTGCTAGCGCGACAGAGAGCAAGGGAGCCAGAGTGAGTCTGCGACGGGCAGCCCGACCGACACGCGGCTGGACGCGCAGACCGCGCCTGCCGCAGCGCACCGTGCGCTTGCGCCTCACCCTGATCTACGGCGCGCTGTTTCTCCTCTCCGGCGCGGCGGTCCTGGCCATTGCCTACACCCTGACCTGGAACGCCACCAGCCCCAAGGTGCTCTCGAGCGAGATCCACGCCGCTATTTGCACCGGTGGCGTGCCGTATCGCGCCGAGCAGGGCCAGCCCGCCAGCTGCTCGGCGACCGTCGCCGGTCGGCAGCAGACGCAAGCCCTCGTGGGCCAGATAGGGCAGCTAGAAGACCAGCACGCCGTCCTCATGGACCGCCTACTGATCAGCTGCGCTATCGCGCTGGCCATCATGGCCGTCCTCTCCATCACACTCGGCTGGCTGGTGGCCGGCCGGGTGCTGAATCCGCTTCGAACCATGACCGCAGCCACTCAG
>DASXKI010000020.1:0-30000 GCA_036496945.1 Streptosporangiaceae bacterium
CGCCGTCATGCACCTGATCCGCGAAGATGAGAAGATCAGCGGAGCGTTCGCCTCCGGGCTCGACCCTGCACCCGTGAAAGCACCGGCCAGCCAGGCCACATGACCGGGCCGGACCCCCCAGTCCCGCTCAACAGCCACAGCCGCCCACCACGCCGCAGCCGTGCACAACGCCGAGCTCGGCCGGACTCATGGGCTCCGACGGCGTCGAGTCTAGGTGAACGCTCACGAGGACGAGAGCCGTCATGCTCGCGCAGCCAAGATGCGAGCGACTACGCGCTCTGTTGCAACGCCGAATCATGACACCCGGGGGCGGGAAATTTAATCGTCTGCCTTTCCGGTTCCCGGTGAGAGCCCGGTTGCTGCTGACCTCGCCAGACGGCGTACGGCTGCTGGATCAGCGCGGTGCTCAGGAACCCGATCACCGCTGCAGCCACCGCCTCGGGCAATCTGCCCATCAGTGCACGGCGTGCCGGCGGGGTCAGGACAAGGTGGTAGTCACCAGGGCCCTCGCCGGCGATCGCCACGTCAGGGCAGAGCTCCCAACGAGAGATCCGCGAACCAGCAGCGAAGATCGGTTGCCCGTTAAGGCGGGAGCAAGCTCCCGCTGGCTAGCCAGTGCGGTAGACGATCATGCCGCCTACCGTTGTGCTGGGCAGGCCCATCTGGCTGAAGACGGCCATCCACGGCGCTGCCCAGGCCCGCTCGACGAGTATGGCCCCGATCCCGGCTTGGTGGACGTAAGCCAGGAACTGCCGTTCCCTGGCCGCGGTTGGGTGCTTGAGCAGTGCGACCGGTGGCGGCAGGCCTCTGGGATAGCTCAGCGACTGGTTGATGTAGCCCCCAGCGATCCGCATGTAAAAACTCGTGTCCGCCTGGAACAGCATCCCGGCGTTCCCGCGATCGGACACGACGACCACAGTCTCGCCGGGGCGCAGATAGTGCCGGTACAGGCCAGCGCTGATGAAAGTCGGCAGGGCGTTGGTCGGCCTGATAGCGGCCACCTGGGCACTGGCCGGAGGGACGTTCGTGTCAGAAACCGTCGGCAGGTCCGCGAGGATAGCCGCGACCGCCGCCAGCCCCAGGATCCACCGCAATACCAGCAACGGTCGGCTCCTGACGGGAGTCGCGAGCCATACAGCAATGATGATCGCGAGCACGAGGTAACCCAGGAGAATGATCCGTAGCGGCTCGGCGTTACGAGCGATCGGCAGTGTCCACAGCCGAGCCCATGGCAGCGTGGCTAGCTGCTTCGTGCCGAAGATCGGGCGGGGACCGATAGCGAGCCCAATGATGAGCACGAAGAGGATGACCAGCAGCCGAGTGAGCCTGCTCGACCAGGTGAGCACGGCCAGCGCCAGCACGATCACCAGTAGCGGAATGCCTACGTAGGCCTCGTTCGAGAGACCCCGCAAAGAATTGGCATAGTGCGTCAGCGAAGTCAGAAAGAAGACCCGGCCCGGTCGGGGCACCACCATGTCGACCAGGTTCAGCGAGTACTGGCCCGACCGCCTGGTGAACCCGGCGGGATAGTGCTGCAGCGCATAGGCCAGGTACGGCGACGCAAGCACGATGGCCACCACGTAAGCGATGCCGACGAGTCCAGCTAGCCTCGCCACGGTCCGCCGTGCGGCAGGCCCGGCGACCACGAAGCCGATCAGCAGTCCGGCCGCCCATATGACCGTCGTCTCTGCGAAGGTCTCGATGAAGATGTAGAACTCCACGGCCAGGGCGAGCCCCATGAGGCCGACGAAGGCGAGACGTCCTAGCTTGCCGTCCCGCCACAGCAGGGTCAGGTACAGCATGAGCGGAAGCAGCATGTTGACTGTCAGATTCGGCTGGCCCGCGACCGTGTGACTCACCTCGTACGAGGAGAATCCGTAGACAGCCCCAGCCATCAGTGCCGGCCAGAATCGGCCGGTCAGCCGCCGGGCCGCGAGGAATGCCGCCCAGCCCGAGAGCGGCGCTGACAGCAAGAGTGTCACGTTGAAGGCAGCTATCGGACCGAACACCGCGGTGACTGGAGTCAACACCAAGGCGACTGCCGGGGCCGTGGTTGCCCAGGCCAGGCTGTAGCCGGCGGGTGCCCCAATCTGGCTGGAGTACAGCGGATTAAGTCCGTGTGATATGGCGTAGGGCCACCAACGCCAACTCCAGACGTAGAAATTCGGATCCATGCCGCTTTGCGCGACCTGGGGCAGGCGGGGATGCTGGAGCAGCGGAAGAGCGAAGCCAAGTATGAATAGCGCAAGGTAGACCGCCAGCGCTAGCAGCCCCTGGCGGACTCCGCTGGGGACTCGGGCGTAGATCGGAACATGTGCCGCACCGGCGATACGCGGCACGACCGCAGTGCGGTTCGCGCCTGAATCAGGCTCGTCCGCCTCAAGCGCCGTCATTGCTGGCGGGCCGTCTTCAACGCCATCGCCAGACGTCCGCGTCCGGTCGCGATCATCGGCCATGGGGCCTGTCCACGGTCTCCCGCAGTCGCCTCACCATCTCCGCAGCCGACTCCTCCTCGTTGGTACCGGCGCAACGAACGAGACTTTAGCGCGTCCGTAAACTATCCCGTGCGCGTAGTTAGGTGCCCGCATTAGCAATCCGCGCGTGCCCTTCCATGGCAACTTCCTGACCTACGCGATAACGGGCAAGGTTCGCGAACCCGTCGAAAAACGATACCAGAGCTGGTTGCTCGGCGACCCGCATGATCCGGCGGCTCACTTCGACGGGGCAACGCCGGCTCTGCCTCATGCGTGGTGGCACTGCAGGCGTAGCCGCCCGGCCCGAGCCAGAGCCAGGGCACCGCCGCACTCCCGGCAGGACATCACCGGCCCCAGCTGCAAATGTCGCTTTCTGTGACAGCTCGGCCAGGATCAGGCATGCCACAATTCTGGACATGGCCCCGGTACGCTCGTTCTCAGCTGCGGTGGAGGACTACCTCAAGGCCATCTACCGGCTGCAAGTCGAGATCGACGGGCCAGTGACCACGAACGGCCTGGGCGACTGGCTAGGCGTGACCGCCTCGTCGGCGTCGGGCATGCTCAGGAAACTGGACGATCTCCAGCTAGTCGCTTACCAGCCCTACCGGGGCGTGCAGCTGAGCGGGACAGGCTGGCGGGCCGCGCTTCGGGTGGTGCGGCGGCATCGACTGCTCGAGCTCTTCCTGTCTGAGACCCTGGGGCTGTCCTGGGACCGGGTTCATGACGAAGCCGAAACGCTGGAGCACGCCCTGTCCCCAGGTCTATGCGAGGTGATGGCGGCCAAGCTGGGAGACCCGCGCACCGATCCGCATGGCGATCCCATCCCCACTCGGGACGGGCGAGTGATCGAGACGCCGAGCGCGAGCCTGGGCTCGCTTCGCGCTGGCCAGAGCAGGAGACTGGTGCGGGTCTCGGACCGTGACCCCGAGGTGCTCCGCCTGCTGACCGGTCATGGTGTCGCACTGGGCGACAGTCTCCACATCACCGACGTACACCCCAGCGGAGCCGTCACCGTCGGCGTGCGGTCAGGTGCGCACCTGCTGGACGCTCATGTGGTCGCTGCGATCAGGGTCGAGGCTGACGGGTGACCGCCAGCCCACCGTCGGAGGCCGCCCGCGAGCTGTCACCCGAGGACATCGCGCGCTCCCGTGACCGCCTCCGCGTTCATTTCGCACGGCAAGACGGCCGTCGCTGGTACTTGCTCTGGCTGCTTGCCGGTCCGGGAATCCTGGCGATGCTCGGCGAGAACGACGGTCCGAGCATCGTGTCCTACACCGCGGCGGGCGCTACCTATGGCCTCGGCTTCTTCCTGCCGTTCATCGTGCTCACCTTCGCCATGGCAGTCGTCTGCCAGGAGATGTGCATGCGGGTCGGCGCGGTTACCCACCGCGGCTACGGCAGCCTCGTCTTGCAGCGCTTTGGACCCGCGTGGGGGTGGCTGGCTGCGGGCGACCTGCTGTTCACCAATCTGGTGACGCTCATCGCCGAGTTCGTGGTCATCCGCGTCGGACTCGCGTATTTCGGCCTCGGCCCTGGCGTCGCAGCCGCCCTCGGCATCGTGCTAGTGCTCTTCACCCTCAACAGGGGGCGCTACTGGCGGTGGGAGCGGATCGCCCTCGCCCTCGCGGTGTTCAACGGCCTGTTCCTGGTAGCCGCAGTCATGATCAAGCCGCACTGGGCGATGGTCGGTCAGTCGATGGTCACCTTCTCGCCGTTCCCCGGTGGGAGCGTCAACACGCTCCTTTTGCTGGTCGCCTCAACGATCGGAGCGACGGTAACGCCGTGGATGGTGTTCTTCCAGATGAGCGCCTCGGCGGACAAGGGCCTGACCTCCCTGGACGTCCGGCACGGGCGCGCGGACACGATCATCGGCGGCGCCCTGGCGGCCGTGTTCGGCTGCGGGGCGTTCATCGTCGGCACCACGCTCGCGACCCACGGCGGCGCAAGCATTGAGGGCCTGGCAGGGGCCGGCTTCCCCGGCGATCTGGCGCGCGTATCAGGCAGCGCCGTTGCCGGCGTGTTCGCGCTCGGTTTGATCGAGGCCGGGGCCGTCGCGATCCTGACGATCTCCGCGAGCACTGGGTATGCCGCCGGGGAGTGCATCGGGGTAACGCACAGTTTCAATAGCTCGCCGCGCAAGGCGAGGCTGTTCTACGGCGCGAATATCGCCGTGGCGCTCATCGCGGCAGCGATTGTCTTGGTCCCGGGAGCGCCGCTGCTGTCGATCGCTCTCAACGCTAACGTGCTCGCCACCGTCCTGCTCCCCGTCACGCTCGTTTTCGTGATCATGCTCGCGAGCGACCGACAGCTGATGGGCCGCTGGGTCAACAAGCCTTGGACGAATAGGGTCGCGATCGCGATCGTGGCATTCGTTTCCATCTGCGGTGCTGCCTATGGAATCGATTCATTCCTGCGGGCAGCGCACCTCATCTGAGGGGGGTTAGATGACATCGGCAACCGAGCGCCCAGCTGGCACGCCCTCGAAGCAGGAGGGGCAGGACGACGGCGCGGACCTCGGCCGCTACCTGGAGCACGATCAGTTCGTCGCTGACACCGAGCGCCCCGTCCCGCGCGCGCAGCTGAGCACGCGAGCCGCCGCCGCCCTGTGGGTGCTGCGCATCTTCGTCATCATCATCGGCGCCATGGTCCTGTATAGCTTCTTCTCGGCGCTCGGCGGCTAGCCCGCGGTCGGGCCAAGTCCCAGCGACTGCGGCATGCTGGAATCTGGCGAGGGCTGCTTGATCCCCTCGTCCAGGGAGCCGTACTCGGTCATCAGCGCAGGGCTGCCGCCCCAGGGGGTCTGCTCTTCGGCAACCAGGGTGCTCGTGGTGACGACCAGCCCCGCGACTGAGGCACCGTTCTGCAGAGCCGACCGGGCGACCCGGAGCGGGTCGATGATGCCCATGTCGATCATGTTGCCGTAGCGCCCCAGCAAGGCGTCGAATCCGTCGTCGGTAGCGAGCTGCGTCAGGCGAGCCACAACCTCCTCGCCTGAGTAGCCGGCATTGGACGCGATCAGGCTGGCGGGCTCCGTCAGCACCCGGCGGACGATGTCGACTCCGGTCGCGTAGTCGTCCTTGGCCTGCAGGTCATCCAGCGATGGCTCGGCGTGCAGTAGCGCTGCCCCGCCGCCAGCGACGATGCCCTCGGCCATGGCGGCCCTGGTGGCCGATAGCGCGTCCTCGACCCGGTGCTGCAGCTCCTTCAGCTCGGCCGGGGTCGGCGCGCCAACACGGATCACAGCGACCTTCCCGGACAGCGCGCCGATCCGTTCAGTCAGCACATCCTCGTCCACGCCGAACGTGGCCCGGTCCCGCTCGGCCCTTAGCTGGGTCAGCCGGAACTGGACCGCGTCCGGTGAGCCGTGCCCGCCGATAATGGTGGTGCGGTCTGCGGTGGCCCGCACCTGTGCGGCCCGGCCGAGCTGCTCTGTGGTCATGGTCTCTAGGGAGAAGCCCGATTGGCGGCTGTAGACCACACCGCCGGTCAGCGCGGCGATGTCCTCCAGCTTGTGGAGTCTGCGGTCGCCGAACCCGGGCGCCCGTACGGTCACGCACTTGAACACGCCATTCAGGTGGTTGTGCACGAGCATGGAGAGGGCGGTGCCGTCGACGTTCTCGGCAACAATCATGAACGGCCGAGGCGCGCGCATGATCTTGTCGAGCAGCGGCATGAGCTGCTGGACCTGGCTGATCTTCTCGCTGCACAGCAAGATGTACGGGTCGTCCAGGACGGATTCCATCCGGGCCGGGTCGGTGACCAGGTAAGGCGACAGGTAGCCGTTCTCGAACTCAAAGCCCTCGACAAAGTCCACGGTCATTCCGTACGCCCCGGACTCCTCCACCGTGACCACGCCGGCATCGCCAACGGTGTGCAGCGCCTTCGCAATCACCGCGCCGACGACCTCGTCGTCGTTGGCGGAAATAGCCGCAACTCGCGCGTAGTCCTCCTCGGTGCGGATCGGGTGGGCCACGGACTGCAGGTGCTCGACCAGTCGGCCGACGGCCAGGTCGATGCCGCGCTTCAGCAACACCGGGTTCGCGCCGGCGTCGATCGCGGCCATCCCTTCCCTGATGATCGCCTGGGCCAGCACGGTCGCGGTCGTCGTCCCATCACCGACGATGTCGTTGGTCTTAATCGCCGCTTCCTTGACCAGCTGGGCGCCCATGTTCTCGAACTGGTCCTTCAGGAAGATCTCGCGGGCGATAGTCACGCCGTCGTTGGTCACTACCGGCGTGCCAGTGACCTTCTCCAGGATGACGTTGCGGCCCTTGGGCCCCAGGGTGGACTTCACCGCGTCGGCGAGCTTGTCGACGCCTGCAAGCAGCAAGGTGCGCGCGTCAGCTCCGAAGCGCAATTCCTTAGCCATCGATCCTCCGTTACAAACACTCGCGGTGCTAGGTGGGCTACCCAGTTACCTGGACTACCGAACTACAAGGACTAAGGAACGAGGATGGCGCGGCCGCGCACCTGGCCCGCGTCGAGATCGGCGATGGCCTCGACGGCGGCGGCGAGCGGGTAGGTCCTGGTGTGCAGGGTGACCTTGCCGGTCTGGGCGAGCACCATGAGCTCGGCCAGTTCGTTGTAAGTGCCGACGATGTTGCCGATGATGTTGCGCTCGGTCGAGATGATGTCGAGGGTCGGGATGGTCAACGTGCCGCCGTAGCCGATGACGAAGTACGACCCGGCGCTGGCCGTCATGGCCCAGCCGTCCGCCTCGGCGCCCTGCTCGGCGACGAAGTCAAGCACCACCTCGGCGCCCGTCCCGCCGGTCAGGCCGGCGACCGCCTGCACCTGGCTGCCGTCGGCGACCACAGTGTGCTGCGCCCCGAGTTGCTCGGCGAGCTTGAGTGCGTCCGGGTTGCGGTCCACCACGATGATCTTCGTGGCGGTCAGCGCGGCCAGGCACTGGATGCCGATATGGCCGAGCCCGCCAGCCCCGATGACCACGCAGGTCGTGCCCGGGTACAGCAGCGGGATGGCCTTGCGGACCGCGTGGTATGCGGTGATGCCCGCGTCCGCTAGGGCGGCGACGTCCTGCGGCCGGGTTTGCGGGTCAAGTTTCACGCACGCACGGGCCGAGGTAAGCAGGTACTCCGCCATCCCGCCGTCGGTCGACAAGCCGGGGAAGCTGCTGTTGATGCAGTGCATGTCCTGGCCGGCCCGGCAGGCCCGGCACAGCCCGCACGTGGGGGTCGGGTGCAGGATCACCGTGTCGCCGACGGCGACGTTGGTGACCGCCGAGCCAACCTCGTGCACCCAGCCGGCGTTCTCGTGGCCGAGAGTGTACGGAAGTGGCGTGTGCATCGCCGCGTCCCACTGGCCGTCGATGATATGTAGGTCGGTGCGGCAGACTCCGGCGCCGCCGATCTTCACGATGACGTCAAGCGGGCCGGAGATTGTCGGCTCCGGTACCTCGTCGATCACGGGCTGCTGATGGAACGCGTGCAGTCGCACGGCCTTCATTGGGACTCCTCGCACTGCTCTGAATCGGCCTCTGAATCGACACTGGCTGGCCCACCCAGTCCTGGCGTTTCACCCAGTCCTGACGTGTCGTAACGGTGCCGCAGCATGCCGCGGCAGATGCCCGCGTTCGCCTCGATGCTGACTCGCGTCGTCCGCGCCCGCCGCAGGTGCAGGGGCAGCCCGTCGCTGCCGACCGCGGCGCCTGTCTGCGGGTCGATCACGAGCGGTGAGTCATCCCCGGCGCTGAGCCCGAGCTCGGCCCGCCGCCGCCGCAGCCGGTCCAGAGCCGCGGACGGCGGCACCTCGCCCAGCGTCATGCTGTGCAACTCGGCAGGATCGCGGTCGGCCTTCAGCAGCGGCCGGCACACCTGGTCGGTGCCTGCCATGACCGCTTTGCGCAGGAAGTCCCGGCGCAGGTCATGCAGCTCGCTGACGGCCTCGCCGTCGAACGACCGGACGAAGCCTGAGCGGGCCGCGACCCCGCCGTTGATCGCATCGGACGCGAAATGATCCTCAAGCACCACCTCGGCGGTCCGGACGCCGGGCAGCGCGATGACCGCATCGTAGGCATCGGCCACCATGAGGTAGGCGAAGTTCGGCGCGCAGAAGTAGGTCGGCAGGCGGAGCCGCACCTCGGCGTCTCCGCCTGACGACAGCATGCACGCCGACACGAAGCCGAGCGAGGTGATGGGCTCATCCAGCTCCGGGTCGCGCACTCCCGCCAGCGCGCTGAGCACCGCCGTCAGACCCGGCGTGCCAGGCCGGGCGGATGGCTGCGGCAGGTGGTGGTCCTGGCGGCGGGGGTCCGGGGCGTCCCCAGGCGGCGCTGTGCCTCCCTGGGAAAGCATCCTCAGGCCCCGGCGACGGGCTGTGCCTGGAGCTGGTACTGGGCCGGCACTTCCAGGCCGTACAGCTTGGCCGCGTTCAGGCCGAGGATCTTCTTCTTCCCGGCTGCCGACAGTCTCGGGTAATCAGAGAACTCCTCGCTGGCCGGGTAGTCCCAGTCGACGAACCCCTCGACCTGCCACTTCGGCTCCCAGATCGCGTAGTCGCTGCCAAAGAGCAGCTTGTCCTCGCCCAGCCAGAACAGCAGCTCGCCCATCACCTTCGCGAAGAACTTCGGTCTGGCGTACATCAGCCCGCCAATCACCACCGCCAGGCCCGCGTACACGTTCGGCTCCTGCACCGCCATGAAGCAGAAGTCTTCGATCCGCGGCAGCCCGACATGCTCCACGATGAAGTTCAGATCTGGGAAGTCGGTCGCCGCGTGGTCGACGTCAGAGACGTCGAACGCGTCCTTGTCCAGCGGCCAGATCGTCGGGCCCTTGTGGACGTGGATGTTCTTGATGCCGAGGTCCTGACATGCCGACAGGTAGTGATACGCGCCGGGGTCGGTCAGCTTCCAGCCGCGCGAGGCGTTGTTCCACTCGGCGGTGTAAAGCTTGCATCCCGTGGACCCGTAGAGCTCCACGTTGCGCTGGAGTTGCTTAAGCCCCTCGTCGCCATCGCGAGGATCCCACCGGGTGTTGTAGACGAACTTGCCAGGGTGCTTCTCGCCCATCAGAGCGTTCCGCTCGGTGGTGTTGAAGCCCTCCTTGTACCACTCCTTCAGGTACGTCGGCTGGAAAATTGCCACGTCCACATGGCCGTTCTCGAAGACGTCCTCCATCAGGTCGTTCTCGGAGTACGTCTCGAAGTGCTCGAGGCTCCAGTGGGTCGCTGGCGGCCCGAGGCCCTGGTAGGCATGGAAGCACTCGATCCAGCCCTTGGCGTACTGCTCCTGGCCTTCTACCCAGTTGTCCGGCGCCGCGTTCCAGTAATGCAGGTGGCCATCCACCACGTAGTACTTCTCGCCGTCCTTCTCGTACACCGTGCCTCCTCGCACGCCGCAAGCGGGAGCCTGCCTGGGTCGTACGTCGCCCGTCCTAGCCGATACCCGCAGCCAGCTAGCTCGATACCTCAGTCAGGTCGAAGCCGAGTTCCTCCGCGGCATCTTCTGGATTGGCGAACATGATCGTCGCCGTGTCGGTGTGGATCATGCGCCCGTAGTGCGTGGACATGCTCTCCTCGAACTCGGCCGCGTCGAAGTAACCAGGCTCCTCGCCCAGCGCCTCGGAGATCTCGTCGTAGACGACCTCCATCCTGTTGTTGGCGTCGACCCGCATCATCGACGGCAGATAGGTCACCGTCACGTTCGGCTTGGTGGCCATCACCGCGGCCACTACCTCGCCGACCTGGTTGTTCATCAGGGTGAACCCGGTCCTGTTGGACGCCGTGTTGTTCGACTTGTACGGGCTCTCGGCCGTCTTGAACGTGGTCACTGCGCCAGCTCCTTCGGTGTTAGCAGATCCAGATCGGACAGGATGCCGCTGAGTCGGCTCTTCGCGAGGTCGAGGCTGTCCTCGAAGCGCGGTGGCTTCGCCTCGGGCTGCGACCAGATGGGCTGCAGCGTGCGCGCCGCGGCGATCACCGGCGGCACCCAGGCCGACAGCCACTGCTGCATGATCGCCTTGTTGTGGTCGGCGAACTCGCGGTCGCGGGTGAGCAGGTCGAACATGACCCTCGTGTAGCGCAGGTCGCGTTCGGAGTAGTCGTACTCCTCAGCGCCGATGACCGTCGGCGTGACGTAGTCGCCGTTGCGCGCTGCGGCGTGCATGACCAGGCCGCTGCGGAACAGCTCGCCGATCAGTGGCTCGAAGATCACGTTTGCGGCGAAGATGGCCTCGCACCAGTCGTCGATACCGGTGAGCCGCTCGGAGACCTCACGGACGCCCTGCCAGGCAGGGTCGTTGTCCCAGGTGTCCATGTGTGCTGTGCCGTCGAATACCGTGATCAGGTCGCTGAGGGTCAGGTTGTACAGGGCCAGGTCCTGGGCCGACCGGATCCGGTGCATGCCGTTCACCGAGATTGCATTGTTGTGCATGTTGGTCGGCGCCCGGCGGTTGGCGTTGGAGAAGAGATAGAGCCCGAGCCCGTGGTCGACGTGCATCCACGCGCCGATGTTGCGCTCGACGAAGCGGACCCAGCTGCGGTTCCAGTCGTCGAATGCCTTCGACTGCTTCGCGTTCTCGATGTTCTGGTTCAGCTGCCGCACGACGTTGGCGTTATAGCGGTAGAGGGTGAGCTCCCACTCCTCATTCGGGTCGCGGAACTCATGCCAGCCGAGAGCCGGCCAGTCGTAGCCCTTGCCGCCTGAACCCGGGTAGCGCTCCGGCTCCGGCCGGTCCGAGCCCCACGACTTGAGGAGTGTCCAGTCGAGCGGGTAGCCGCCGGTGCCGTCGGAGAAGCCGTAAATCCAGCCCTGGCTGAGATAGTGCCGGGGGTCCGGCTGCACTTCGACGGTGACGTCTTCGTAGTGCGTGGGCTTGCGCTTCGCCGGCGTGTAGTAGGTGAACGTGCGGTTGTGTGCGTCAGGGAATTCCTTGGCGCCTGCCTCGGCATCGGTGAAAACCGGCTGCGGCACGCTACGTACTGGCGCGGTTGTCATGGGCTAACCCCTTCTGCTGGTGCTTCGCCGGGATCACCGGTCGTAGTGAACTTGTCGTAGTAGATGCGCTTCTCGTCGACACCGAGGGAGGCCAGCATTGGCATTGCGGCCTCAACCATCGGCGGCGGGCCGCAGACGTACGCATGAGCTCCGCTGAGCTCGTCCTCGTGTCGCCGGACCACGTCGGTGATCAGGCCTACTTCGCCGTCCCAGCTGTCGTCGGGGGCTGACTCGGACAGCGCAGGCACATACCGGAAGTTGGGCAGCAATTCCTCCAGGGCGCGGAGCTCATCCTCGAAGCAGAGGTCCGAGCGGCGCCGCGCGCCGTAGTAGTAAATGGCCGGGCGGTGGATGCCGCGCTCGCCCATCGAGCGCAGCAGCGACAGTATCGGCGCCATCCCCGCGCCGCCGCCCACGAAGATCAGGCGGGCATCGTCGGCCTCACGTAGCGTGAAGACCCCGAATGGCCCTGTCAGCTCGAGCCGGTCACCAACCTTGAGCTCGGTGTCCAGCAAGTGCGAGAACAGCCCATCGGGAAAGATCTTGATGACGAATTCCAGCTGCCCGGTGCTGGTGCTCGTCGTGTTGGCCATAGAGAACGAGCGCGTGGCTGAGGTGCCGGGGACCTTGATGTCCACGTACTGGCCGGGGAAGAACTTCACCTCCGTCGGCTCCAGCAAGTGCAGCACGAGGTGCCGCATATCGTGCGTGACCGGCTCGTTAGCGATGACCTCCGCAACTGCCTCCTGGATCGGCAGCCCCGAGCGGATCATTTCCTCGTCGTAGTTGAGGAGCTCGATGGTGACGTTTTCATACGGGTGCGCCCGGCAGAGGAGCGTGTAACCCTCTTCGAGTTCGAAATCGGGCAGCGCGAACGTCGAGTACTTCTCCAGCTCGATGTCCTCGCCTTCCAGCACGAAGGACTTACACGCAGAGCACTGACCTTCCTTGCAGCCGTGCATCAGCATGATTCCCTGCTCGGCCGCGGCGCGCAGGATCGTCTGATCCTCCGCTACCTCAAGGTCGATGCCGACCGGCTCGAACCGCACCACATGTTTATCTGCCATAACTCTTCCCTGGCCACGTCGCCGACGAAAGAGAGGTCTGGACGGGAGGCGGCCCCAAGTACGAGGCCTGAGGCTCGCCTCCCGGCCTGGCGCCGGCCGCTTGTACCGGCGCCGAGTGTGAACAGCCGATTCGGCCGGCTCCGGGAAATCAGGCCTCCGCGGGCGCGAACCGCCCGGCCGGGCCGCCGCGCACGTAGTTCGCGCGGAACGCTTCCCGCTGCTCGTCCGTCATCTCGTTGAGCAGTACGTTCGGGCTCTGGACCGCTGGCATGCGACGCAGGTGGTCCAGGGTCCACATCTTCTTCGGATCCAGGTCCAGGTGCGGCTGGGCTGTCAGCGTCTTGCCGTCGTCACGCACGAAGCCCATGTCGGAGACGACGTCGGCCCAGTTCCAGCCGTGGTACAGCGTCTCCCACTCGCGCTTGCCGATGAGCTGGCCCATGTTCGGAGTCTGCCGGCCCTGGTAAGTCGGCCTGAACGCGACCGCGTCGGTCCAGCGGCACTCTTCGTGGCAGTACGTCCGCCACTGCCCGTCGACCTTGTCGATGACCATGTCCTCGCGGACCAGGCACGGGACCATGCAGGTCCAGCACCGGGACGGGTAGTTGTAATCGACGTCCTCGGCCACGATCGGGTGGTGACCGTTCGGCGTGGCCAGGCGGTTGTAGTTCTCCCACCACTTGCCGTACTTGTCATACCAGCCCGGGTACTTGAACTCGAACCACTCGAAGTCCTTGTCGGTCATCGCGTCGATCCGCCAGTAGTTCGCCAGCCAGCCGGTGGCGAAGAACTGCGCGACTTCGTGCACGTAGCCCTTGTTCCAGATCTGGTTCCAGGCTTCCTCGATGAGGTCGTGCGGAACGACGAGGCCGTACTTCTCCAGTGGCACGAGGTAGCTGCGGTAGTAGTCGTCGTAGATCCACCGCCGCCACATCTCGGCGTAGGACTCGCGGTCCTTGCGCCGGTCCTTGGTGCCGTACTCGATGAACGTGCCGATGGCCGCGTCCACCACCCGGTGGTTGTTCCACCACGCGTACCGCAGGTCGCGCTCGAGCAGCTGGTGGTTGCTCTCGTCGGACAGTGCCATCAGCAGCGTGGCGTACCCGTTGCTGATGTGCCGCGACTCATCCGACTGCACCGAGTGGAACACGGTCGGCAGCAGGTAGTCACCGTTGGCGGCGGCCTCCGCCGGCATGGCCACGAACAGAGTGTTCGTGAACGCCGTCTCGGCGACGATCGTCAGGTAGATGCTCGCCGCGGTGATCGCGTCACCGGTGATGAACGCCTCGGCGAACTGCCGCCCGATGGTCCCGCAGTAGTCGTCGTGGAACCCGCGCAGGCTCATGTTGAACCCGGACGGGTCGATGTAATTGTTCATGTACAGGCGCTTGAGGTTCTGCTGGATCGTCGAGTGCCGGACCTCGTCGATCATCTGGATCGCCTGGCTGTTGTGCAGCTCCGGGTTAGGAACGGTCCGGAACAGCAACGGCATCGCCCGGGCGGCCGAGATCTCCGGCAGCGGGATGATCGACAGGAACAGCTTCTGCCACTCCAGCCAGCGCTCTTGCACCTGGCGGAACATGTTGCCGCGGATGGCGCCGTCCTCTGCGCCGTACACGCGGTTATCCTTCTCCTCCTGCATCGGGAAGTAGGACCGCAGCACCTGCTTGAGCGGATCCTTCTTCTGCGCCTTCTGGAACGTATAGTCGGTGCCGTACTGAGATACCGGCTCGTGGTAGCGCGGCTCCCAGGACAGCTCCTGAATCTTCTGATGCGCCTGTGCGACACTTTGGCGACTCATCTGCCACCCACCCCTTTGTGCTTCGGTGGTTTCCGGCGCCCCCGCGCCCTGCCCTGCACCGGGCCGGCGATTGAGCGGCCGCGGTAGCCCGAACCCGAAACTTTCTCACGCTATTAGAAACACGCCCTGGCTGGTCCGGGGCTCTCATCCTGAGACAGCGAGTAAACCCGCCGGTAACAAGCCAGGCGCAAGGTCAGCGCCGGTGCCCGTTGTGGTTCGGGTCGGTCTCCTGGTTGGGGTTGCTCTCCTCGTTCGGGTCGCTCTCGCCGAACGCCGCAGCGCGAAGTTCATCGAGGTGCGCCCGGACCTCCTTGATGGCCTTCTGGCTGCCCTCCGCGGCAGGCTCGATGCCCATGGCGATCAGCAATTCGGCTGCGGGTGCGCCCGGATTACCGGAATCACCGAATATGGGATGCAGTCCCTCGTCAACTAGATGGTGAAATACAAGATTTACAACCGTCCACGGGTTATATCTCTCGTTATCCTGCTGTGCGCTATCCGGCTGTGCTGAATTGCCCATAAGGCACCTCCTGCCTGCCCGGAACCGACGCAGTTCCCTATTAAACGCCGCTGCGGCCGCACGGCGGTCTCGCCCTGAGACGCGACAGCTGGGTAGGGAGTGCGCCGGGGGTGCACGGGCATGATTGACGGCGCGCTGGATTATCGTGAGAGTGCCGCATTTTAGGAAAAGCGAGCGCCTCGAAAAGCCCGCCCCTCGGGCCAGCCCCGGCAGCAGGCGGGAGGCAGGAGAGGCCATGGCGTCGGTCCGTGGCGGGGTATTGCATGACAACCGGATGGCCCACGCCAGAGAGAAGTTCCTGACGGAGGGCTTGTCGCACCCGCCCGAGGTCCGCGAGGCGATACTGGCATCGTGGTGGCGCTCGCGCGAGTGGAACGTGGCCGCGGATCACATTGAGCTGCCCTACATTCGCGATCCCGACCTCGACACTCCGCTGACGCGCAGCGCTATGCCTGTACTCCGCCAGCTGCGCGACAACCTCGACGGCCAGCCGATCAGCGCGATCCTGACCGACGCCGCCGGGGTCGTGCTCACCAGGCTGACCGCGGACGACGATCTGGAGCGACGTCTCGACCAGGTGATGCTGGCCACCGGATTCAGTTACGCGGAGGCGTCGGTCGGTACGAACGGCGTCGGCACCGCGCTGGAGGGCGGCCAGCCGGCGCACGTCATCGGGCCTGAGCATTATGCGGAGCAGCTCGGGGACCTCGTCAGCGCGGGCGTCCCGATCTTCCACCCCATCTCCGGCAAGCTGGTCGGCGCTGTCGGCCTGGCCTGCTGGTGCGATGACGCCAACCCGCTACTCATGGCGCTGGTCAGGACGGCTGCCGACCAGATCACCCAGGCGTTGCTGACCGAGTCGAGCGCGCAGGAGCTCGAGCTGCTGCAGGACTTCCTGCGGGCCTGCCGGCACAGCAGCGGCATCGTGCTGGCGCTCAACCACGATGTCGTGATGATGAACGACCAGGCCCGGCACGTCCTGGAGCAGGGGGACACCGAAGTGCTGCTCGGGTACGCCGCCGAGGTACTGGCCGGAGGCCGGACCAACGCCATGCAGGTCGAGCTGCCCACCGGCCTGACAGCACGGATGCACTGCCGCCCGGCAGGCACCGTCAGGCCTACCGGGGCTGCGGGCGGCGTGGTGCAGGTCAAGCTGCTTGAGCCGGCGCGGCCGGCCGGCGACCCGCCGGTCCCGGCCCGGATGCTCCTGCCTGGCCTCGTGGGGTCTGGGGCCCTCTGGCTGCGCAGCTCTCAGCAGGTGCAGGAAAGCTATGAGGCAGGCGAGTGGCTGGCGCTGGAGGGGGAGCCCGGAGTCGGCAAGCTGGCGCTGGCCCGCGCGGTCCACCAGCGCCGCAACCCGGCCCGGCGCTTCGACGTGCTGGACGCCCCCGAGGCGGGCGCCCAGGACTGGCTGCGGCAGGTCCGCCGCGCACTACTGGAGGCCGAGGGGGACCTGGTCCTACGGCATGTCGACCACCTCGGGCCGCGGCAAACGCATGCCCTGGCCGCGGCACTGCAGGAGGCGCGGCCTGGCGCCGGTACTGGCACCGGCACAGGCACCGGCCGGACGGCGGATGGCGGGCTTCAGGAGCGCGGGATGTGGGTCGCGGTCACGCTGACCCAGCCGAGCCCGGCGCTGACCGAGATGCTCCGGTTGTTCCCGACCACCGTCGCGTTGCCCCCGCTGCGTCATCACATCGAGGACCTGCCGGAATTGACCCAGTTCTTCCTCGGCAAGCTGAGCCAGCAGGGCCGCCTGACGTGCTCGCCGGAAGCGATGAAGCTGCTCATGCGGTCCAGTTGGCCCGGCAACGTCGAGCAGCTCTGGCAGGTCATCAGGCGCATCGTGCAGCGAAGGCGAGTTGGGTCCATCCGCCCGGAAGACCTGCCGCCCGAGTGCTGGACGGTCAGCCGCCGGCTGCTCCGCCCGCTGGAGGCCCTGGAGCGCGATGCCATCGTCCAGCGACTCCTGGATACCGACGGGAATAAGGCCAGGGCCGCGGAGTCGCTGGGCATGTCCCGCGCGACGATTTATCGAAAGATGCATGAATATGGGATAATGGTACGACTTAGCTTAGCCCCAGGAGACGTCGCGCGACGGAAACTGGCTCAATTTGAGAGCAGCGGCGCGCCCGCGGCGGCATAGGTCTGAGTCATAGTCCACGAAGTCGCGTGGCTCCCGCACTCATCCAGCGAAGGAGCAGCAATGGGCGTCGATCCAGGTTCCAACTCCGCACAGCAAAGCCCGCAAGGGGCTACGGCTACGCAGCGTGGCCCGGTAGTGCCTGCGCAGCAAAGTTCGATGGAGGCAGCGCAGTACGAGAGTACGCAGCAAGAGGTCCAGGCCGAGGCCACCCCGGAAATCACCGGGCCCCTGGCCGGGGACCCGTTGATGCTGGCGCTACCGACCTTCATCGTGGGGTCAGTGGCACTGGGCATGGTGCTGGTCGGGTTCGTCTCGCCTCTCGGCACCGGTGCGTCGCTGCCCATCATCCTGGCCGCCACTGCGGCCGGACTGTTCATCTCGACGATCTGGGCCATAGCACTCGGTCAGTCCGCCGTCGCCCTCGTGACGGGCGTCTTCGCCGGATTCTGGCTCAGCTATGCGTTCCTCATCCTGGGGCTCACGCATAACTGGTTCGGTGTCACAGCCGCCGACCTCAAGTCAAGCCAGGAGCTGTTCGTGACCGCCTGGGTTGTCATCTTGAGCATGCTGACGCTGGCAACTCTGCGGCTGGCGTTCGCCTTTACCGCGGTGCTAGGGCTCGTTGACGTCGCGCTCATCCTGCTCCTGATCGGCGTGATCCAGGTCCAGCCCAATCTCGTCAAGGCAGCCGGTGCCACCGCGTTCCTGTTCGCGGCCGTGGGGATCTACATCTTCTTCGGCAGCGCGTCCATAGCCACGGGTGGCAAGGCTCTGCCTCTGGGCAGGCCGGTGATCAAGCCCTGACCAGGCTGCGGCCGTCCGCAGGCTATTTATAGCCCGGAGGTATGGCGCTCGGTGGGTGCCTGTGCCGGGACGTTGATGCCGGGCGAGCTCGGTCCGGCTGATCCGCCCGGCGGGTGGTCATGTGGCCCGGTCCCGCCGCTGCCGTTGGTAGCGGCGGGACCGGGCGTCGCCACGCCGTCCGCCAGGAGGGCTGGCAGGTCCGCGATGCTCCGGATGATGCTGTTCGCTCCGGCCGCCCGCAGCCGAGCCGCCGGATGCGGACCCGTCAGTACGCCGGCGATCACGCTGGCGCCGGAGCGGCGGCCAGCCTCCACGCCGGCGCCGGTGCCGTGTACGACAGCGACGTCCTGAACGGCTCCCGCACCTGTCTGCAGGAGGGCGGTCAGTACCAGGTCCGGGGCCGGGAATCCGCGCGGGGCATCTTCGGCAGCCAGCGTCAAGTCGACGCGGCGCTGTAGTCCGGACGCCTCCAGCACGAGGTCCAGCACCCGGCGCGCCATGCTGGTGACCACGCAGATCCGGCAGCCCGCCGCGCGAAGCTGATCGAGAACCTGAACGGCGCCCGGCAGCGGCCGGATGACCACCCGTCCGATGGCGTCAGGCAGCGCTCGGTCGAACGCCATCTGCGCGGCCTGTGCCCGGGCCTCGTTCTCGGGGAACAGGAGCCGCATCACATCGCCGGGCGCTTGCCCGCGCGCGTGGTGGACCTGCGCCATCCGCCGCGCGAACGCGCTCGTACCGCTGACGACGCCCTGGGTGGCGATCGCCTCGGCGAACGACCGCTCGATGAGGCCGTCCTCGGTGACGAGCGTTCCGAGCAGGCCACAGCACGCCAGCGTGATGCCCCGGCAATCAGTCACGCCGTTCATCCCCGTGGCAGCAGGTCAGTCGTCGGACGTCGTCGCCTCGGTCCACAGGTCAAGCTCAGCTCGGTCCGCCTGGACCTTCCGCCACACGGCGAAAGCGCTGAGTCCTAGCAAGACGATCACGAGCAGCTTCTTCACGATGCTTAGCCCTCCGGTTCCGCTGCCAGGGCGACCCTGTCATTCTGAGCTCCGCCCCCCGGCAGATCCCAAGCAGCCTAGCAAGTTGCGCGCTAGCGCGGTCTCTGCACGCGAGTCTCGTCCCAGACCGGCCCCGAGGCCTCATAGACCTCACCGTTGCCACCAAATACCATAAACCGGTCAAAGGACTTGGCGAACCATCGGTCGTGCGTCACGGCGAGAACCGTGCCGGAGTAGAACTCGAGGCCTTCCTGGAGTGCCTCGGCGCTAGCGAGGTCCAGGTTGTCGGTCGGCTCATCGAGCAGCAGCAACGTTGACCCGGCCAGCTCGAGCAAGAGGATCTGCAGTCGTGCCTGCTGGCCGCCGGACAAGGTGGCAAAGGGCTGCCGGGAGCAGCTGGTCAGCTCATACCGGGATAGCGCCGACATGGCCTCGTTGATAAGCAGCGCGTGCTCAGTCATCAAGATTTCCAGTGGCGTCCGCCCGGCCAGGTCTGGCCGCGCATGCGTCTGGGCGAACATGCCCGGCACCACCCTGGCGCCGAGTCTCGCCAGGCCGGAGTGGGCCACCTTGTCGCCCGCGAGCAGCCGCAGGAAGTGCGACTTGCCGGAGCCGTTGGAGCCCAGCACGGCTACCCGTTCGCTGTACCAGACCTCCAGGTCGAACGGACGCATTAGCCCGGTCAGCTCGAGTTGCTCGCAGATCACCGCGCGCTTGCCGGTCCGGCCACCGCGTAGCCGCACCTTGACGTTTTGCTCCTTCGGCGCGAGCTCGGGCGGGCCGGCGTCCTCGAACTTGCGCAGCCTGGTCACCGCGGCCTGATAGCGCGAGGCCATCTTGGAGTTATACGCCGCCTTCTGCTTATACATCAGCATCAGCTGGCGCAGCTGCTCATGCTCCTCGTCCCAGCGCCGCCGCAACTCGTCCAGCCGGTCATTCCGCTCCCGCCTGGCCTCGGCGTAGGTGGCGAAGCCGCCGCCGTGCACCCAGACGTGGCGGTCCTCGACCGTGATGATCCGCTGCGCGCACGCGGCCAGCAGCTCGCGATCGTGGCTCACCAGCAAGACGGTCTTGGACGTCGCCGCGAGCTGCTGCTCCAGCCAGATCTTGCCCGGTACGTCGAGGTAGTTGTCCGGCTCGTCGAGCAGGAGAACCTCCTCCTTGCCGCGCAGCAGTGATTCGAGCACAAGCCGCTTCTGCTCGCCGCCGGACAGGGTCGCGACCTCTCGCCACTGGCAGCGGTCATAGCTGATGCCGAGGGCAGCGATACAGCAGGCGTCGAAGTGGACCTCTTGCTCATAGCCGCCGGCCTCACCCCACTCAGCCAGCGCGGACGCGTACCGCATCTGAGCTGGCTCGTCGTCGCGCTCCATCATTACCAGCTCAGCGGCGTCTAGCTGGCTGGCCGCGGCTCTGATCCGGCCCGGCGCGATCGACAAGAGCAGATCCCGCACCGTGGTGTTGTCCCGGATCCCGCCGACGAACTGGCGCATCACTCCCAGGCCGCCGCTGGACGACACCGTGCCTGCCTGGGGCGTCAGGTCGCCCGTGACCAGACGCATGAGGGTCGTCTTGCCCGCACCGTTCGGGCCGACGAGGGCGGCGACGATGCCGTCACCCACCCGGAAGGAGACGTCGTCAAGCAGCACTCGGCCGTCAGGCAGAGCGTGGCTCAGGTGCGCCGCCTCCACGTGTCCCATCAGGTCTCCTGTTCCCTCTAGCGGCGGGTATGGCTGACAATAGCTGGGTGGACCCCCAGGACTTCAACGCGAATTCCAGGCTGCGTGCCTCGGATGGCGATCGCGACACGGCCGCCGCGGTGGTCAACAATGCCCTGGCTGAGGGCCGATTGACGGCCGAGGAGCACTCCGAACGCCTCGATGCGATCTTCGCGGCGAAGACGCATGCGGAGCTCGTTCCCCTCCTTGACGACCTGCCGGCACCGCGCGGCGTGCGGCAGGAGATCGACAGGCAGCGGCCGACCCGTGCCGATCTTGAGCGTGTGTACAGCCCGCGGCGGGGCGGCCGGATGGTCGCGATCTTCGCCGGGGTGAGCCGCAAGGGCGCGTGGCACCCGGAGCCGGTGATGAACGTACTGGCCGTCTTCGGCGGCGCGGAGCTGGACTTCCGCGACGCGGTCCTGCCAGGCAAGGAGATCGTGCTGAGGGCGACCGCCGTGCTGGGCGGCATTGAGATCATCGTGCCGCCGGAGATGCGGGTTGTCGACAGCGGGACGGCGATCCTGGGTGGCCGCGAGATCGCAGGGAACGAGGCCGAGGCCGCCAGTCCCAACGCACCAGTGCTGCGCATCGAGGGCGCCTGTGTCCTCGGTGGCATCGAGGTCAAACGCAAGGGCCGCAAGCTGCCGAAGTCGCTCCGGCGCAGCAAGGGCGTCAACGTCAGCATCGAAGGGGGCTCGCTCCCGGTCCTGCGCATTAAGTCCGCCAACAAGGACGATTAGCGACCGGGGGCATGCTGCCGCGTCGTCAGGCAGGACCCAGCGCGACGGGCGGTACAGCAGGGCGGATTTCGGCGCGCCGCCGCACCGGGTCGGCGAGTGCGGCCGCGAGCTGGTCAATCGCCTGGAGCGAGTGGCCACTGACGACGGCGTCACAGTAGGGCCAGGCCGCCGCCATTCCGGCCGCCAGTGGCTCGTAGGCGGCGCTCTTCGTGCGCGGGTTCATCCACACGATCCGGAACGCGACCAGCGACAGCCGCTGCATCTCCCGCCGGACGACTTCCGGGTCGCCGGTGTCCCAGCCATCGGAGATAATCAAGACCACCGCGCCTCTGGCCATGCCACGGCGGCCATAGCGGTCGTTGAACTCCTTCAGTGCCGCCCCGAGCTTGGTCCCGCCGTGCCAGTCAGGCGCCGTCTGCGCGGCTCGGGCTAGAGCGGCCGCCGGAGTCGAGCGGGCGAGCGCGGCGGTCAACCGCGTCAGCCTGGTGGCGAAGCTGAAAACCTCGGCGCCTGCCCCGCCCGCCGCGCAGTACAGCAGCTGGATCATGGCCCGCGCGTACGGCTCCATGGACCCGGAGATGTCGCACAGTACGACAAGCCGGCGCGGCCGCCTGGCCGGGACTTCGCCGATCAGGCGGAACGCGTGCCCGCCGGTCCGGCGCGCCTGCCGCAACGTCGACCGCATGTCGGTTCGCCTGCCGCCGGGCCGCCGTTTGCGGCGCCGCGACCGGCGGCTCGGCACCGCCAGCGTGATCTGCCGCATCGCCGCTGCCAACTCGGCTAGCTCGGCCGCCGACAACTCAGCGAAATCGGCGCCAGCCAGGCGCTCGGCAGCGCTGCCGAGATACGGCTGCTCGATCTCTCGCTCGGACTCCGGTGGCTCCTCCTGCGACGAGTCCTGCAAAGAGGTGATCGTCTCGGCGTGCAGGCGGGCCGCCGTGGCGGCGTCCGCGATCTGTGCCTGCTGCGGCTGACCTGGCGCGCCGGGGACGTTGACGGCCACGCCCGGCTGCGGGCCAGGCCCGTCCGGTGCGCCAAACACCTCGGTGAACACGGCGAGCAGCGTCTCTGCCTGCTCTTTGCTGGATACAAGGGTCGCCAGGGCGCAGTCGAACAGCTCACGTCGCGTCCCCGGCTGGACAAGCGTGACCGCAGCCGCGAACCGCTGGGTACGGCCAGGCCCGACCGGCAGCCCGGCCTGGCGCAGCACGGCCCCGAACCGGGCGACTACCTCGGCGAGGTCACGATGCGCTCGCTCGTCAGGCATCGCCGGTGCCGTGGCCGACAATGTCGGCAAAGTCGACGGTGCGCACGCTCTGGAGGTCTTCGGCGTACTTCAGCACCGTGCCCATGGTCTTGCGGGCCGCGGTCACGTCCAGGTCGGTCGCGCCGAGGACCTCAAGGGCGTTCGCCCAGCTGATCGCCTCGGCGATGCCGGGCGGCTTGGCCAGGTCAAGTCCGCGCAGCCGGTGCACGCCGTTCGCCACCTGCGAGGCCAGGTGCTCGGTGGCCGCGGGCACGCGCCGCCTGATGATCGCCGCGACCCGGGCCGGGTCCGGGTAGTCGATCCAGTGATACAAGCAGCGCCGCTTGAGCGCGTCGTGCAGGTCGCGGGTGCGGTTCGACGTCAGCACGACTACCGGCGGATAGGCCGCCCGGCGCGTGCCGAGCTCGGGGATCGTCACCGCGGACTCGGCCAGCAACTCGAACAGGAACGCCTCGAACTCGTCGTCGCCCCGGTCGACCTCGTCGATGAGCAGCACAGCCGGCCGCGGTCCCGGATGGTCCAGGGCTGCCAGCAGCGGGCGCTCCAGCAGGTAGTCGTCGCTGAAGAGGTCGGCCTCGCGCGGCGCCTCGCCTCTCGCCTCGGCCAGCCTGATGGCCAGTAGCTGACGGGGGTAGTTCCACTCATACAGCGCTTCGGCCGAGGTCAGGCCCTCGTAGCACTGGAGCCGGATCAGCGGCGTATCGAGCACCGCAGCCAGCGCCTTAGCGGCCTCGGTCTTCCCGACGCCCGGCTCGCCCTCGAGCAGGATGGGCTGGCCCATGCGCGCAGCCAGAAACAGCGCCGTGCCCAGCGCCTCGTCAGCCAGGTAACTGACGTCATCCAGCTCAGCTAGCAGGGTCGGCACATCCGGCAACTGCTCAGCGAGATCGCTCATATCTCCATCATCTGACAGCAAAGGGCCTTCCTGGTCACAAGGGCCGCGCTCGCCAGAGTACCTAGTCCGGCGGGTGCGGTTTCGGCGACAGCTACTGCGGTAAAGCTCCGAAGCCGCCGCGAAGATTCCGCCGACGGTGCTGCGAGCCGCATCGCTTGCACCTCAGGTACGAAGATTTCGTACCAGCGGTACACACGTTTCGGCCACCCTCGTCCGTAAAAGCCTATAAGCGATGAAGTCGGGCACTCCTTTTGGACGGGGTGCGTGTGCTCGGCCCTGGTGGCAGGGCGCACGGGCCGCAGACGTCCCCTGATCCGCAGCGAGCACGACCGGCAGGGCAGACAACGCCAGGCCGCCAGGGAGGCTTCCTGCCGAACACCCTTATCACCTTCAGTACACCGCGAGGTCAGACCGGATCTGACGGCCCTGGATGGCGCACCATACGTTGGCGGGCGTCAGCGGCATGTCCGCCTGGGTGACACCCAGCGGGGCGAGTGCGTCGATGACGGAGTTGACGACGGCGGCCGGCGAGCCGACGGTGGCGGACTCGCCCACGCCCTTGGCGCCGATCGGGTGGTGCGGCGACGGCGTGACAGTCGCGCCGAGCTCGAACGAGGGGCACTCCATCGCCGTCGGCAGCAGGTAGTCCATGAACGAGCCGCCCAGGCAGTTACCCGCCTCGTCGAAGACGATGGCCTGCATGAGCGCCATCCCGATCCCGTCGGCCAGGCCGCGGTGCACCTGGCCTTCGACGATCATCGGGTTGATGCGGACGCCGCAGTCGTCCACCGCGATGAACCGGCGCACCTTCACCTCACCGGTCGCCGGGTCCACGTCGGTGACGCAGATATAAGCCCCGAACGGGAACGTCAGGTTCGGCGGGTTGTACACCGCGGACGCGTCGAGGTGTCCTTCCACCCCGTCCGGCAGCGCGAGCGACGAGTGCGCCGCCATCGCGATCTCGGCCAGTCCCAGCGCCTGCTCTGGATCACCGCGGACCTGCCACTTGCCGGCCGCCCATTCGAGGTCACCGGCCGCCACCTCCAGCATCGCGGCCGCCACGAGCCGCGCTCGCTCGCGCACCTTGCGGGCCGCCATCACCGCCGCGGCCCCCGATACGGGCGTCGAGCGCGAGCCATACGTCCCCAGGCCGAATGGCGTCCGGTCGGTGTCGCCATGCACCACCTCGACGTCGTCTGGCGACAGGCCCAGCTCCTCCGCCACGATCTGGGCGAACGTCGTCTCGTGCCCCTGCCCCTGGGTCTGCACCGAGATCCCGAGCACTGCCGTGCCAGTCGGATGGATACGCAGGTCGGCGCCGTCGGCCATGCCCAGGCCGAGGATGTCCATGTGCTCGCGCGGGCCCGCGCCGACGCCTTCGGTGAAGAACGACAGCCCGATCCCCATGTACTCGCCGCGCGCCCGGCGCTCGGCCTGCTCGCGCCGCAGCTCGTCGTAGCCGGCGATCTGCATGGCGAGCGTCAGCGCCCGCGGGTAGTCGCCCGAGTCGTACTGCCAGCCGGTCGGGCACGTGTAAGGGAACTGCTCAGGGCGCAGCAAGTTGCGCATCCGCAGCTCGGCCGGGTCCATACGGAGCTCCCTGGCCAGCATGTCGACGAGCCGCTCGACCAGGTACACGGCCTCGGTGATGCGGAACGAGCACGAGTACGCGACACCGCCCGGCGCCTTGTTGGTGTAGACGCCGGTCACTTCGCAGAACGCCGCCGCCAGGTCGTAGGACCCGGTAAAGATATGGAAGAACCCGGCCGGGTACTTCGTCGGCTGCGCGGTCGCGTTGAAGGCACCGTGGTCGGCGAGCACCTGCGCGCGGAGGCCGAGGATGCGGCCGTCCCTGGTCGCCGCGATCTCGCCGTGCATGTGATAGTCACGGGCGAACGTTGTGGACATCAGGTTCTCCGACCTGTCCTCCATCCACTTCACTGGCCGGCCCGTCACCATCGAGGCGACGATCGCGCACAGGTAGCCCGGATAGACGGGCACCTTGTTGCCGAAGCCGCCGCCGAGGTCCGGCGACACGATCCGGATCTTGTGCTCAGGCAGCCCGGTCACCATCGCGTACACGGTCCGGTGCGCGTGCGGCGCTTGGGTAGTCGACCACAAGGTCAGGCGTCCGGTGACCGCACTGAAGTCGGCAATGATCCCGCAGGTCTCGAGCGGTGCAGGATGGGAACGCGGATAGATCATGTCGCCGCCGACGCATACCTCGGCGGCTCGGAAGACCGCATCAGTGGCCTCTTTATCCCCGGCGGTCCAGTCGAAAATGTGGTTACCGGTCCGGCCCGGCAGGTCATCCCGGACGACCGCCGTGCCAGGATCCAGCGCCGTACGGGCGTCGATCACCGGCGGCAGCGGCTCGAACTCGACCGCGATCAGCTCAAGCGCGTCCCTGGCTGAGTACCTGTCCCTGGCGACCACGAAGGCGATCTCCTGGCCCTGGAACCGGACCTTGTCCGTCGCCAGCACGGCCTGCACGTCGGCGGCGAGCGTGGGCATCCAGGCCAGCCCGCGCCCGGCCAGGTCCGCGCCGGTGATGACGGCCTCGACCTGCGGATGGGCACGGGCCGCCGTGGCGTCGACCGAGCGGATCCTGGCGTGGGCCAGCGGGCTGCGCAGGATGGCGCCGTGCAGCATGCCAGGCAGGGTGATGTCGTCGACGAACGTGCCGTGCCCCCGGATGAACCGCGCATCTTCCTTGCGGCCAAGACGTCCGTAGGCCCCGTTCCCGCCAGCAGCGTTCCCGCTAGCCCCGTTCCCGCTAGCCCCGTTCCCGCTAGCCCCGTTCCCGTCCGCCACATTCTCCGGAGGCTCGTGACCTGTCACCCGTCACCACCGTTCTGCGCCGCCCACAGGACCGAGCGGACGATGTTCTCATACCCGGTGCACCGGCAGATCTGACCCGAGATCGCCGAGCGAACCTCGGCCTCGGTGGGATCGGGGTTGCGATCGAGGAGCCAGCGTGCCGTGAGCATCATGCCCGGCGTGCAGAAGCCGCACTGGAGGCCATGGCACTGCGTGAACCCCTGCTGGACCGGGTCGAGCACGCCGCCGCGAGCGAGTCCCTCGACGGTCTTGACCCGGCGCCCGTCGGCCATCACCGCGAGCACGGTGCACGACTTCACCGGGGTCTCGTCCAGCCACACGACGCATGCACCGCAGTTAGAGGTGTCGCAGCCCCAGTGCGAGCCGGTCAGGCCGAGGTTGTCGCGCAGGAAGTGGATGAGCAGCAGCCGCGGCTCGACGTCACGGGTGTACTCGGTCCCGTTGACCGTCAGCGTGAGCCTCATGCTGACCGCCTGCTCAGGACACGTGCCGCGGTCACGACGCCCGCCCGGGCGCAGGCCGATCCTGCGGGCCAGCCTCGCCGCGGGCGCGCGCTACGGCGAGGCCAAGCGCCCTCGCTGTGAGCTCGCCGGCCAGGTGCCGCTTGTAATCGGCAGGGCCGCGCTGGTCGGACACCGGCCGGCAGTTCGCGGCAGCGATCTCCCCGGCGCGCCGCAGGCTCTGTTCGTTGGGCGGCCGGCCGCGCAGGTAGTCCTCCGCCTCGGTAGCCACGAAGTGTGTAGCGCCGAGCGCGGCCAGGCCGATGCCCGCATCGGCGATCACGCCGCGGGCTAGCCAGACTGCGGCCCCGGCGGCGCCGACCGGCCAGTCCCCGGCACGGCGGGACACCTTCTGATATCCGCTGCCGCCACCGCGCCGGATCGGCAGCCTGATCTCAGTGAGCAGCTCTGCGGGCCCCACCACGGTCTCGTACGGACCAGTGTGGAACTCGCGCGCTGACACCTCGCGGCTGCCATGTGCGCCCCGGATGATCATGGTGCCCTTCACGGCGGCGAACGCGGCCGACAAGTCCTCCGACGGGTCGGCCTGGCAGAGCGACCCGCCCACAGAGCCCCAGTTCCGCACGATCGGGTCCGCGATGACGCGCTCGGCATCGTGCAAGATCGCGAAGTGCTCGCCGGCGACGCCGGACTCCAGCAGCTGTGCATGCCTGGTCAGGGCGCCGATGCGCAGCTGGGCGCCGGTTAGGTTGACATAGCAAAGGTCGGTGAGCCCGTTGATGTCGATCAGCACTTCCGGCTGCGCCAGGCGCAGCTTCATCATCGGTATCAGGCTGTGCCCGCCCGCCAGGATGCGCGCCGCCGGTCCGTACCTGGCCAGCAGGGTGAGAGCGTGCTCGACGCTGGTGGCCTTCTCGTACTCGACCTGCGCGGGGACCTGCATGGTGGCGTCCTCCTATGCATTGCGCTCCCTCGGGCCGCCATGGATCCCGAGTGTACGAAGGCACGGTGTACGAAGGCACGCCGTCGCTGCCGGCCAGGTCGATGCGCCACACTGGACTCTGCCATGACGCTCACGCAGCTCAATGCGTTCGTGCTGGTCGCCCGGCTGGGCTCGGTGACGGCCGCCGCCAGCGCGCTCGGCGTCAGCGAGCCTGCCGTATCCCAGGCTCTCACCGCGCTCCGCCAGCACCTCGGTGACCAGCTGATCACGAGGGGCCCGGCGGGCATGACACTGACGCCCGGCGGGTCGCGGCTGCTGGCGACCGCGTCCCAGATCGTGGTGCTGGGCGCTGAGGCTCATGCCGCGGTCCGGGCCGCCCAGGGCGCGCCTGAGCAGCTGCGGATCGTCGCGACCTCCACGTTCGGCGAGTTCATGGCGGGGCCGCTGGTCGAGGCGTTCACTAAGCGGTTCCCCGGCCCGGTCGAGGTGTCGACGGGGGTCGCGGTCTCCAGCGAGCAGGCAGTCCTGGTCGCGAACCGGCTCGCGGACGTGGCCTTCGGCGATGCCTCCGCGGGCGAGCAGACGATGCCGGTCGTCAGCGAGCCGATCTTCAAGTACCGGGTGGTCGTGGTCACCGCTGGGCAGTCGGGCCAGCCGGGCCAGCCCAGGCCACGCGGCCCGGCCCGGCAGTGGCGATGGCTGGTGGATCCGGCCGGTGCCGATCCTGGCAGCGAGACCGGCAAGTTGCTGGCGCAGCTCGGCGTGCCGGAGAGCAACATCGGGGTGTTCCCGAGCCAGACCGCGGCCTGGGCGGCGGCGGCGGACGGCGGGGGCGTGGCACCCGCGATCGAGCACTTGGTGTCGCAGCAGCTGAGGCGGGGAGAACTGTCACTGGTAGACGTACCCGGCCTGCCTATCGAGGCGTGCTGGTACACCACTCTGCTTGAGCGACAGCATCGCAGCACGGCTGCGAGCGCGCTGCGCCGCTTCCTGGGTACGCCCGAGGCCATGCAGCTGATGCGGTCGCCCGGCACCGGCGTGCCGCCGTCACGATTCCGGCCACCGGTGTACGTCACCATATGGAGCTGAAAATCCGTTATTTGATTGCCTTATCCACCCGGCTAGCTGGCCTCTTAAGCGACAGCTTATTGCCGCGTTGCTGAGGCGGCCCGCAGGATGAAACTATGCAATTCCACACTAGGGACGGTGGGCTCTTTGTAGCCTGCCAGCCAAGAGTTGGGAGCGTGCGCATGCGGATCGAGTCCGATGGCAAGAGCAAGGGCAATCCGCGGTTGTTTGAGCTGATCGAGCATGCGCCCAAAACCGGCAAGAGCCCCACGGTATGGGCGTGGCCCGAGCTGATCGACTACCTGAAGATCGCCGGGCAGCCCGTCTCTGGGCCGTGGCCGCCACATCAGGAGCCGCGGCCAGACCCCGATTACGAGTCGGGACCCGTCGCTGTGGCCGACCCGCATTCGGCGCGGCCAGCCTCGGCCGCCGCACCGCCCGCCCCCGCCGCCACGCAGCAGGCTGAACCAGCGGCCGACGACCCGGCCTGATCCGCGCTCTCCTGATCCGCGCTCTCCTGCCATTTCCGCAGACCGGAGGAAACGTATGTATCCATCGCGGTTCCGCTACGAGGCACCGCATTCGCTGGACGAGGCGATAGGGCTGCTGCGCGATGGCGGCGACTACGCCAAGGTGCTGGCCGGCGGCCAGAGCCTGGTCCCGCTGATGAAGCTGCGCTTCGCCTCACCCGAGCTCATCGTCGACATCAATAACCTGCCCGGCCTCGCGTACCACCGGGCCGACGCCGACGGCACGCTCCGGATCGGGGCGCTGACCAGGCATGTCGACCTGGAGCGATCTGACCTGCTGCGCAGCACGCAGCCGACGATGGCGGCGGCAGCACCGCTGATCGCAGACCCGATCGTGCGCAACCGCGGCACCCTGGTGGGCTCGCTGTGTCACGCCGACCCGCAAGGTGACTGGGCATCGGTCGTGCTGTCCCTCGGCGGCTTCGTGGTAGCGGAAGGCCCGAGTGGCCGACGGTCGATCCCGATGGCCGACTTCGTGACCGGGCCGTTCCAGAACGTGCTCGACCCCGACGAGATCGCCGTCGAGGCGGTCATCCCGCGCGCACAGGGCGAGCGAGCCGGCGGTTACCTGAAGCTCGAGCGGCGAGTCGGTGACTTCGCGACCGTCGGCGTCGCGGTCTCGGTAGAGATCTCGGCCGGCACCGTGACCAGGGCCGGCATCGGGCTGACCGGGGTCGGCGGGTCCACGATCGCGGCCACCGAGGCGGCAGCCGCGCTGACTGGCCGGCCGCTGACGCCGGAGTCGATCAGCCAGGCGGCCGGCCT
>DASXKI010000021.1:0-4615 GCA_036496945.1 Streptosporangiaceae bacterium
CAGGGGTCCGTACCTGTCCCAGCGCCGCATCCGGCCGGGGCGCTGGCCGATGCCTGGCCATGCCCTACCAGCGGACAAGTCGCTCATCAGCTCGCTCCCGACGAACCTGCTCCCGAGATCCATTGTCGTGCAGTTGATCACCGTTAGTCAGCACTCCGGGCGATGCTGCACCCGGCCGGTGGGCCCAGGACGTGGCTCGTCAGCGGCGGCGCAGTACGTCATTCCCTCCAAACGATCACCTGCGCCACCTGGCTCGCGCCCTAATGTGGCCAACCTGGGTCGCCAAGCTGCGCGAGTACGCCGAGCTTGCCCTGGAGGCCTTCATCCTCTCCGGCTACCCGCACGCCACCGAGTGCGACCTGTTCGCGCGCTGCGTACGGCCGCGCCTAGAGCACGGGCCGCTCCGACCGCGACGGACCTGATCGCCACCTCAAGCGTCGGTATCCCCGCGGATGTCTGTGCCGTCCGCCAGACTGGCTTCATGCGGCCGTTGCGATTGCTCCTCGACGGCTTCGGCACGTACCGGAACGAGACGGAGATCGACTTCACTGACGTCGACTTCTTCGCGCTCGTCGGGCCGACCGGCTCGGGCAAGAGCACGGTGATCGACGCGCTCTGCTTCGCGCTCTACGGCACAGTGCCCCGCTGGGACAACGAAAAGGAAGTCCGCAACGCACTCGCCCCCTCCGCCAATGCGTGCCGCGTCAGCCTGATCTTCGAGCTGTCCGGCGAGCGCTATGTCGCCGTCCGGTCGCTGCAGCGCGACAAGAACGGCCGCGTCAGCACCAAGGCGGCCCGCCTCGAGCGCCTCGACGCGAGCATCCCGCCAGACGCCCCGCTCGCGGAGATCCTCGAGGCCAGCGCCGAGCAGCTCGCCGAAGGCCCGGACAACGTCAAGACCAGGGTCCAGGACCTCCTCGGCCTCAGCTACGAGCATTTCACCCAGTCCGTGCTGCTGCCGCAGGGCGGCTTCTCCGATTTCCTGCGCGCCACCCCTGCTAACCGCCAGCGCCTGCTCGTCGAACTGCTCGCCTTCGGCGTCTACAAGGAGATCGGCCAGCGCGCCCGCGAGCGCGCCCAGCTCGCTGAGACCCACCAGCAGCTCGCCCAGCAGGCCCGCGACCAGCTTGCCGACGCGACGCAGGACGCCGAGTCCGCCGCGGCCGCTCGCCTGGCCGATCTCACCGCGCTCGCGGCGAAAGTCGACAGCAGCCTAGTGACGCTGACCGAGTTGCATAAGCAATCCGCGGACGCCACCGATCGCCTCGCCACGGCAGGGAACGAGGCCGCCCTCCTCGCCGCCGTCCGCACCCCCGCGGAGGTCGGCGGTCTTGCCCAGCAGATCGCCGCGGCCGATTCCCTGGTCGCCGCCGCGCGCCAGCGGCGCGACGACGCTGCGCAGGTAACCGGGCAAGCCGACCAGGCGCGGGCCGGCCTGCCCGACAAGGCCGAGACGCAGCGTCAGCTCGAGCGGTACGCCCTGCGCCGCGAGCTGATCACCGAGGCCGAGTTGCAAGCGACTGCGCTGGCGACCTGCCGGGAGAAGGAAGACAAGCTGGCCGCGGAGCTTCAGGCAGCCGACCTCGCGGTCTCGGTCGCGCAGGACGCGGTCGACGCGGCCCAGCGCGCCCACGCTGCGGCCGGCCTGGCCGAGACGCTGCACGTCGGCGACGACTGCCCGGTCTGCCGCCAGCAAGTCGCAACCTTGCCGCCGCGCCAGGCCCCGGCCGACCTGAGCGCCGCCAGGATGACGCTGGAGACCACGACGAAGGCCCAGCGCCAGGCCCGGACCGCGCACCAGGACGCCGCGAAGGACGCCGCCGCCGCGAGCTCCGCTCTGGCGACGACGCAGGCTCGGCTCGACAAGGCGGCGCTGGTCATGGCCGACGCGCCCAGCGAGGTCAGCCTGACGCGCCTCCTCGACTCCATCGCCGCCGCCGACGACGCACTCGGCAAGGCCCGCACGCAGGCAGCGGCCCGGCAGACCGAGCTCGCCGCCGCCGAGCGGTCCCGCGACTCGCTGGCGGCCGCCGAACAGCGCGCCTGGGCCCAGCTCAGCTCCACCAGGGACACGCTCGTCGTCTTCGGCGCCCCGGCGATCGCGACCGGCGCCGGTCAGGACCTCGCCGCCGCCTGGGCGACGCTCGGCGACTGGGCCGCCGGCGAAACCGGGGCCCGCACGTCGACGCTGCCGCAGCTTCAGGAGGCGGCCGCGGCGCTGAAACGGCAGTTCGACGATTCCGCCGTCGCAGTCGCCCAGCTGCTCGCCGACCACGAGGTCCACGCCGATCCGCTGACCAAGGCGCCCGCGGCCGTCGCCGAGCAGCGCGCCCGGACCGAGGCCGGGCTGCACCGGATCCGCGCGGACCGCACGAAGGCCGCCAGGCTCGACAACCAGATCGCGGCGCACAAGGAGGACGCCCAGGTCGCCGCCATGCTCGGCAACCTGCTGCGGGCGACGTCGTTCGAGCGCTGGCTTTGCAGCGAGGCGCTCGACTCGCTGGTGCGCGAGGCGTCCGGGACGCTGATGGAACTGTCAGGCGGCCAGTACGAGATCGACCGGGACGAGCGCAACGACCTCGTCGTCATCGACTACGAGGACGCCGGCGCCCGGCGGCCGGTCCACACGCTGTCGGGTGGCGAGACGTTCCAGGCCTCGCTGGCGCTGGCGCTGGCTTTGTCCCGGCAGGTCATCGGCCTGTCCGCCGGGATGCGCGAGCTGAATTCGATGTTCCTGGACGAGGGATTCGGCACGCTCGACAGCGACACGCTGGAGACGGTTGCCAGCACGCTGGAGCGCCTTGCGGCAGACTCCGATCGCATGGTCGGCGTGATCACGCACGTTGCCGAGCTGGCCGACCGAGTGCCGGTCCGGTTCGTCGTCACCAGGACTGGCACGACCTCGACGATCGTGAAGGAGCGTTCGTGACCGCGGTCGTTAGCGCCAGGTCGTTCTCCGTCGACCCGTGGGACCCGAGCTACGGCGTGGCCATGGGCGAAGAGCTCACGGGCGATCCGCTGCAGGTGTCGAGCGCCGAGCTGGTCCTCGATCTGGAACTGCCGGCCGACAGCTGGCGTCCGCTGGGGGCGAATGCTAGCCACCCCGTTCCGGGCACTGTGCTCTTTCTCGACGGAGTGCGCCGCATCGATGCGCGCGTTTGGGTGCATGGCGCCGACCCGCAGCCGTCGCCGGGCATCGCGGCGTCCTACGCGGCCGGCCTGGTCTGCCTCAACGGATCCGCCCGCATCACTGATGTCGCGGTCCACCGCGGCCTGTTCACGGCGGCCGCGGACGCTGCCGACATCGAGAGCAGGCACGCGAACTACCCGGCCCGCAAAGCCGCGGGACCCGCCCCGGATCAGCTGTCGCTCGCGCTCCAGCAGCGCCTGGGCGACGCGGAGGTGCAGCTGGCACTGCTGTTCCGCAAGGAGCACTCCGACGCCGATGACCTGTTGTTCGTGGACGGGCCGCTGCGCGGCCGAACGCACCTGGACCGCACGATCGGCTACATCAAGACGCATCACACGACGTACCTGCCGCCCGGGCAGGCCGCGGTCGTCGGCGCGCTCGGGCCTGGTCAGCGAACGCCCGCCTTCACCATGGGCACGTCCTGGCGGCGGAACTCCTGGTACCTGCGCCTGCCAGGGTCCTCGGGCGCGCCCTGGTCCGGCGTGGTCCGGCTGGAGTGCTCGGCCGACTTGCCGGTTCCCGAGGTCGTCCGGCTCGCAGACCTGAGCGTGCTGCTGCTGCCGCCGCTGGCCAGTTCGGCGCACAAGGACCCGCGGGCGCCGCAGAACCTCGTGCCGATCGGCGGTCTGGAACGCGAGCTGCGGCGGCGCCTCGGCGATCAGCAGCTGCTCTATCGCTCCCTGCGCTCGGCTGCGGCCTCCGCCTGACCGCGGCCTCCTCCTGACCTCGAACTCGCCAGCGGCAGGGGCCCGCCGCGACGTTGTAGGAGTTCGGCGCGCTAATGGCGACGTTGTAGGAGTTCGGCGCGGACAAACTAGGGTCAATAGGACGCGGAACCGCGCTTAGCTCCTACAACCTCGCTAACCGGCCTCGATGTGCCGCTTGCTCAGCCAGTTCAGTGCGTACTGCGCGACCTCGCGCCAGCCGCTGTCGATCGTGAGCGAGTGACCGCGGTCGGGGAACTCGACCAAGTCCGTGATGGCCGGAGACTTGTGATACTGCTTCCGCGTCGACGTGCTGATCGCCTTCGGGACGGTGTGGTCTTTGCCGCCGGCGGTCAGCAGGAGAGGCCCGCGTGTCTTGTTGCCGGTGTTGACCTTCGCCGGCGAATGCGGGACGAAGTTGGCCAGGGCCGCTTCGAAGAGCGGCTTGCCCGGCGACGGCATGGCCCAGCGCTCGTACAGTTCATCGCTTTCCCGATCCGGAAGCGCGTTCCCGAAGCCGTACCTGAATTGGTCGGCCGTCAGTGCGACGGCAAGGTTGCGGTTAGCAGGCGAGCGGAGCGCGATGGAGGCCACGCGCAACGCCGACACCGGCAGGTTGAGCACGCCCTTGATGGGCGCCGGGTCGATAGCGACAGCGGCGCTGGCCAGGTCCTCGCCCAGCAGTCGCTGTGCAATCAGGCCACCGAACGAGTGACCGACA
>DASXKI010000022.1:0-6993 GCA_036496945.1 Streptosporangiaceae bacterium
GATCTGGGAGGCGGCCGAGGCGAACGGCCTGCCGATCTTCATCCACGTGGCCTCCGGCGGCGTCGACTCCGCGGCGGGCACCTCGGCCACCGGCAGCCAGGTCAAGGGCATCCTGACCGCGATGTCGATGGGCAAGCAGGAGCTCACGGGCGCCCTGCTGGCCGGGCGCACCATGGGCGGCGGCAGCACCGCCGCCGCCAGCCCGATGCGGATCATCGCCGACCTGGTCAGCGCGGGCGTGTGCGAGCGGCACCCCAACCTGCTGTTCAACGTGATCGAGTTCAACGCGGGCTGGCTCGCGAACTACATGGGGTCGATGGACAAGGCCTGGCGCACCGGCACCGGGCAGGACCCGCACTGGTGGCTCGGCTTCTGGGACGAGGGGGTCGACCCGCACGACCAGAAGCTCATGGGCCGCCTGTTCAAGATCAACGACCGCTGGCCGTGGCCGCTCAAGCCGAGCGAGTACGTCAAGCGCAACTTCCGGGTCCAGTTCGCCGATGACCGGATCGCCGTGATGTCCCGGCACATCACCGGGCCCGAGACCATCTACTGGGGCAGCGACTACCCGCACGCGGAGGGCACCTTCCTCGGCAGCCAGGCGGTCATCGAGGAGCAGTTCGCGGACGTTCCCGACCAGGACCGCGCCAAGATACTCGGCGGCAACCTGGCCAAGATCGTCGGCTTCGACGACTCGAAGAAGCTCGCCCCGGTGAACCCCCCGCCCTCGCCGAGCGTTCCCGCCCCGGCCTGAGCCGGCGTATCAAGACGCGCTCAGCCATCCGCGGCGCTCTCGCCGCTTAGGGCAGCGAACCCTTGCCTAAGAAGATCTACCAGGTCCGTCTCCCCGTCGACAGCGACCCAGTGTGCTACGGCGAGAGCCAGGCAGTCGAGCGCCGCGGCTACCTTTACTGACAGGCCGATCGGAACGGGGCCGGTGATACCGTGCCGCTCGGCCAGCGCAGCTGTCAGCGGCGTGCGCCAGTCCGCTCGCTCCAGATGGGCTCCAGACAACGCGCGGGTGAACAACGCGAGCCGGCTGATCGCCTGGGCCCCGGCCGGGTTCCTGGCGTAGATCGGCACAACGAAGGACTCGATGGCGCTGCGGAGAGCCGACCAGTCGTCCTCCTCACAGGGCCGGGCCCGCAACGCGTCCGCCATGCGTTCCACGTAAGCCTTGAGCGCCACCAGGATCGCCTGGTCCTTGGTGCGGAAGTAGCGCAGGAACGTGCTGCGGGAAACTCCGCCCGCCGCGGCCATGTCGTCGAGCGTGACGTTGGCATACCCCTTCTCCACGACGAGATCGTAGGCGGCCAGGCTCAGCTCGGCTTGCACGGCCGCCCGGGCGATCTCCCGGGAGGCGGGGCGCACCGCGGGGGCTCCATGTGACGACATGTCCCAATCTTAGGGTGGTGCCGAGCTTCACTTGATGCGCGACGGATCGGCTTCGCTTGATGTGCGGGCTCTGGCCAGCACCTCGTCGGCCAGCTCGGCCGGGGTGAGCTTGTCCGAGCGCAGCATGAGCGTCCCGGCCGGCTGGCGGGCAGCGGCAGCCACCATCTCGTCCACGCCGGTCATGCCGAGCTTGCGGGCTCCCTGGTCCCAGGTTCCGCCGGGGTGCGTCACGCGGGCATTGAGCCGCTCCCGGAGCACCCCTGCGTCAAACTCCAGGAAGACATGCAGGACCTCCTCGCCCGCGTCGGCCAGGGCGCCGAGGATCTCGGCCCGGTAGGCGTCGCGGATCAGCGACATCGGCACGATGAGCGTCTCCGCATGGTGCCTGCGCAGCGACAGTGCCGTCGCGACGACCAGCTCCCGCCAGCTCGGCAGGTGCTGGAAATCACCGCCGGGCGGCAGCCACTTCCACAGCATGAGGCCGACTTCCTCCGGGTTATACACGACCGCGTCCGGAAGCCGCTGGTGCAGTTCCGCCGCGAGCGTCGTCTTGCCCGCTCCGAACCCGCCGTTGATCCAGATGATCACCGGCACAAGCTATCCGGTTAATCCCTCAGCCGTCTTGCATCAAGCGGAGCCTGACACGGCAGGCCTGCCGTAGAGTTCAATCGAGAGGGAAGTGACGCAGCCTTGGACATTGGCCACCTCGCCGCGCAGCTTGACCTCGACCTAGCCTCTGACGGCACGCCCGTTAACCCTGTGCTCGTGCTGCCGCTCGACCGCTGGCGGGACGCCTCTGCCGAACTGCTCGAGGCTGCTGCCAGCCTGGTCGCCGGGGCGCTGCCGGTCACGGTTGGCGTTCTCACTGGCCCGGCAACCGCTGGCCTGCAACCGCTGATCGCCGCCACCACGCTGACCCTCACCGCGGGCAGCGGGGAAGGCTGGGCGGCAGCGGCCGTGCCAGTGGGCGACATCCCGGGCTTCCCGGACCTGCACACAGCGCTCGGCCGGCTGCAGGCGGCCATCGCCCGATCACCGCGGGCGGCTATTGTGTGCGGCCAGTTGTTGCGCCAGACCTCCACGCTCGATACCGCGGCGGGCCTGGCCGCCGAGGCAGCAGCGTACTCAACGTTGCTCGCCGGGCCGGAATTCGGACGCTGGCTCGCCGAGCGTGGCCCCTCGCGCAGCCACCGGGCACCCGCTGAACCCGTGCGAATCAGCCGCGATGGCGGGCGGCTCTCGATCGTGCTGAACGACCCCGCTCGGCGCAACGCGTTCAGCGCCCGGCTCCGTGAGGCACTGCTCGACGCCCTGCTCGTCGCCGAGGCCGATGAAACCATCGAGTCGGTGGAGCTCAGTGGAGCGGGACCGGCGTTCTGCAGCGGCGGCGATTTGGACGAGTTCGGCTCCGCGCGGGATCTCGTGGCGGCTTACCTAGTCCGGCTGGCGCGAGCCCCCTGGCGGGTCATCGCCAGGATCGCGCCGAAGGTCACCGTGGTCGCGCACGGGGCCTGCGTGGGAGCGGGCATAGAAATGGCGGCGTATGCGGGCCGGGTGGTCGCCGCGCCGGATGCCTTCTTCGCGCTGCCCGAGGTCACGATGGGCCTCGTCCCCGGTGCCGGCGGCTCGGTAAGCGTGCCGCGCCGAATCGGCCGGGGGCGTGCGGCGTGGCTGATGCTCACCGGCGAACGGCTGCCAGCAAGGACGGGACTGCACTGGGGGCTGATTGACGAGATGACCGACGCCGCGCACCCAAGTGGCTGACCGCCTTCGCCGTGACCGCACGGGTGACGGTGACCCGTGCGGATAATGAGACATGCTCGAACGGTGTCCAGTGCTTGCCTGGGCGGCGTCAGGCGCGATGGCCCTCACCGGCTATCCGGACGGCGAACCAGTAATGTCCCCGGCGCCGGCGCTCGCTCTGCTTGGCCGGGTCACCGATCAGCTCGCTGAGGCCACCCTCGCGACGGGCAACCCGGTGCGCGCGGATCCGGCCGTCCTGCTCACAGCACGGGCTGCCCTGGCGGGTTTCACCAGGCACGGCCGGATCTCCCTTGGCGGCGCTGCCCGATTGCTGCGCGCGGCGGACGGCTGGTGCGCCGTGACGCTCAGCCGTACCGACGACATCGCGGCCGTTCCGGCCATCCTGGCGGGTCTTGGCGTAGACGGACCCGAACCGACGGGGATCGAGCAGGCGTGGAACGCGATCGAAGCGGCGGCCTTCGCCAGTCCAGCCGAGGCACTGGCCACCGCGGTGCAATCGCTCGGCGTCCCGGCCGCCGTCCTCCCGCAGGGCGTACCGTCCCCGGGAAGTTCCCCGTGGCCACCGTGGCAGGTCACCCGTATCTCCGCCCCCTCCCCGGCCGGGCGGTTGGCAGGCGCTGTGATCGCCGATCTGTCGTCGATGTGGGCGGGACCGCTGTGCGCGCGGCTTCTCGGGCTGGCAGGCGCGCGGATCATCAAAGTGGAGACGCCAGACCGCCCGGACGGCGCGCGGACAGGAAACCGGAGGTTTTTCGACTGGCTGCATGCCGGACACCAAAGCCTGCTTGCCGATTTCCGCACACAGTCCGGACGTGCCGCGCTCGCGGCCCTGCTGGCCACAGCAGACGTGGTAATCGAGGCGTCGCGGCCGCGCGCACTCGCCAACCTGGGCCTCGCACCGGAAACGATCCCGCACAAGGACGGTCAAGTCTGGCTCAGCATTACCGGGTACGGCCGCGCGGAACCTGGCCAGGTCGCCTTTGGCGACGACGCCGCGGTGGCGGGCGGGCTGGTCGGCTGGGCTGGCGTTCCCGGCCAGGCAGAGGATGAGCCCGTATTCTGCGCCGATGCGATCGCCGATCCGCTGACCGGCGTCTGCGGCGCGCTCGCAGTCGCGCGCTCTCTAGCCGAAGGAGGCGGCCAGCTGATCGACATCTCCCTGCGCGGTGCGGCCGCCAGCTTCGCCGCCGCCCCCCCGCTGGACCACGGCCCACACTATGTCCGCCCTGATGGAACTGTCAGTTGCCCGCAGTCGAAGCGAGACCACGCAGTGCTGCTGCCGCGCTCTCCCGAACTGGCAGGCCGCTCCGCCCAACTTGGCGCGGACACCGATGCCGTGCTTGCCTGGCTGGCCACATGCTGATCCGCAACGCCCGCGTGTGGCCGTCACGCACCCGCCAGGCCGCCAGTAACGGGCTGGAGGCCGTTCCGGTAACCGACGTCAGGATCACCGGCGGCCGCGTGGCCGAATGCGCGCCAGGCCTGCGGGCCGCCCCCGGTGAGGAGGATATCGACGCCGATGGCTGCGCGTTGCTGCCAGGAATGCACGATCATCACATTCATCTGCGGGCGCTCGCGGCCGCACAGGCGAGCGTCCCGGTCGGGCCCCCGCAGGTGCGGAACGCCGAAGACCTGCGCACAGCACTGCGTGCAGCCGACGCGGCGTCGCCGAAAGACGCGTGGCTACGATGCGTGGGCTACCACGAATCCGTGGCGGGCCTCCTGGACCGCTGGACGCTTGACCGTCTCTTGCCGCACCGTCCGGTGCGCGTCCAGCATCGCACCGGCTCGCTGTGGATGGTGAATTCCCTTGCCGCCGCCAGGCTCGGGCTCGACGGATGCGACGCAGCCGGGGTAGAGCGCGACAGTGATGGTGAGCCTGTGGGCCGACTGTGGCGCATGGACCGCTGGCTCGCGGACCGGGTCCCCGGTGCGCCGCCCGATCTGGCTGGGGTCAGCGCCCGCGCCGCCGCTCTCGGGGTTACCGGCTTCACCGAAGCCACACCAGACGCGACGCAGCGCGACATCGTTGCGCTGGCGCAGGCCCTAGCCGATGGGACGCTCGTGCAGCGCGTGCACTGTATGGCGCCGTTCGATGTTCCGGCGCCGTGTCAGGGAGTTGAGCAGAAATTCAGCCTCGGACCGGTAAAGATCCTGCTCGACGACGATTCACTGCCGCCGCTGGCGGAACTTGCTGACCACATGCGGCAGGCCCACGCCGCCGGGCGCCCGGTCGCGGTCCACTGCGTCACACGTGTCCAGCTCTTCCTCACCCTGGCGGCGCTGGAGGCGGCGGGACGGTTGCCCGGCGACCGCATCGAGCATGGAGCAGTGATCCCCTCCGGAGCCATCACGGACCTGCGCGGGATCACTGTCGTAACTCAGCCGCACTTCGTTGCCGAGCGGGGTGAGCAGTATGCGACCGAGGTCCCGGCCGAAGAGCTGCCGGACCTGTGGCGGCTGCGCACCCTCGTCGACGGCGGGGTGGCTGTGGCGGCGGGCAGTGACGCGCCCTTCGGCGGGGCGGACCCGTGGCACATTATGCGCACGGCTATCTGGCGACCGCAGAATCTCGCGCCGGGCGAGGCACTCGCACCACCCCAGGCGCTGCGCCTGTTTCTCGGCGGCGCCGGGGCTCCGGCGACACCGCGGCTTATCACCCCCGGCCGCGCAGCCGACCTGATCTTGCTCCGGTGCCCCCTGGAGGAAGCGGTCAGCTCATTTTCCTCCGATGTTGTAGCGGCCACATTTGTCGGCGGCGAGCTTGTCTATTCGCGAGAGCACGGGTCATCAAATGCTCGGGCTGATCACTTCTGAGCCACCGCGCGGTTCAGGCTAGCCCTCGCACGATGCGTGCCGGGGGAAGGTCGCCGCGGACCACCGCCACCATATCGAGCGCCTGCCGCGTCTGGAGCACGTCGTGCGCACGGAAGATCCTGGCACCGAGCCACGCGCCCACGGCGGTCACCGCCAGGGTGCCGGAGAGCCGGTCTTCAATCCCGGCGCCGAGCGCTTCCCCCACGAAGTCCTTACGCGACGCGGACACCAGCACTGGCCAGCCGGTTGCGGTCAGCTCGCTGAGCCGACGTGTGATTTCCAGGGAGTGCCAGCTGTTCTTGCCAAAATCATGAGCCGGGTCGATGATGATCCCCGCCGGGTCCACCCCGACCCGCAGCGCCCGGTCCGCCAGCCCCAGCACGCAGTCGAGCACGTCCGCGACGACGTCAGGGTATGACACCCGGAACGGACGGGTCCGCGGGGGCAGGCCGCCCGCGTGCGAGCACACCAGTCCGGCGCCGAACTCGGCGGCCACGTCGGCGAGCTGGCGGTCCCAGCCGCCCCACGTGTCATTCAGCAGGTCGGCGCCGGCCTCGCATGCAGCGCGGCCGACCTCGTGCCGCCAGGTGTCCGCGCTGATGACCAGATCCGGGTAAGCGGCGCGGACCGTCTCGATGAACGGGACCACCCGGCGGATCTCCTCCGCCGCCGTCACCTCTTCCGCCGGCTTGGCCGGGACCCCGCCGACGTCGAGGATGTCCGCGCCTTCGGTGACTACTTGGTGCACATGGTCGAGTGCGGCGCCATCGTCCCATGTCAAGCCCGGCCGGTAGAAGGAGTCAGGCGTGCGGTTGACGATCGCCATCACCAGCAGCTGCCCTGGTGCGAAGGAACGGCCGCGCAGGACAAGCGGTCCTGGCTCGCGCGAGCCGGACGCGACGCTCACCGGGCTACGCCCGCCCGCAATGAGCTGACCGGGCATCGTTCGGCGCATGGCACTGCCCGCGGCTTCGCCCGCAGCGCGCCATCCTCGCGAACGAACTGGCGCAGTTCCGT
>DASXKI010000023.1:0-10279 GCA_036496945.1 Streptosporangiaceae bacterium
CGAACTCGCCGCCCAGCTGACCCTCAGCAAGGAGACGGTCAAGACACACGTTGCCAGGATCCTGGCCAAACTCCAGCTCAGGGACCGGGTCCAGGCCGTCGTGCTGGCCTACCAGACCGGGCTGGCGGGCCCGGACACCGAAATCTGACGAGCGCCTGGCGAACTTGAGCACGCCGACCAGCCTGATCCTGGCCCGCGCACCGATTTTTGCGCGCGATGCGTCTCATCGAGTTCTCGCTTTCCTTGCCGGGGTTCCCTTCGATCGGGTCCCGGTCAGCAGACGTGGTTGTGGCGGGCCTTAGCGCTGCTGAGGCGCCCGGGAGGCGCCTGCGCTGATGCGGGCGCGGCGGCCAGCGCCTGCCGACGGCATCGCCGCGATGGGCGGGCAGCCGCGCAGCGGCGCCGACATGGTGGCCTTCACCGACGAGGCAGTTCAGATCAGTGCTGGCGCCCGATCCAGTGCGTCGGGGTGCCACAGCGCTTGGTGCGCCAGTGTCTGCGGTAAAAGGCATCGCTAGCCCTTTCCGTGTCGTCGCACGAACTCAAGGAAGGTCTGGTTGAACTCGGCAGGGTGCTCCCAGCAACAGGCGTGGCCGCCCTTGGTGGTAGCCCACTCCGAGCCGGGGATCGCGTCGTGGATGCGGCGCGACAGCGAGACCGGGATGAGGATGTCCTCCTCCCCCGCGAGGACCAGCGTCGGCACGGAGATCTGGCCGAGCCGGCTGGTGGTGTCGTGCTCCTGGATCACGGCGAGCTGTGCCAGGTAGGCGTGCACCGGCTGAGCCATGTACCGCATGGCGGTCTCGAACTCGGCCAGCTCATCGCCACGCTGCTCGAAGAACGGAACGGTGAAGGCCCACAGGGTCACGTCGCGCATCACGAACGGGACCCCAAGAACCGGCGCGAGGTCCGCCCACATGGCGAACATCCGGGAGCAGAACGGGCCCGGTGCTGCGTACGTGCACCCGAACGTGGCCGAGCGGAGATCGCCTGGGTAGTGGAGCGCGTACTCCTGCGCGATCATGCCGCCCATCGACACGCCCATGAGGTGGAAGTCGCGCACGCCGAGCGAATCGACGAGGGCCTTGGCGTCAGCGGCCAGCATGGCGCTGGAGTACGGACCAGCCGGAGCCGAGCTCGCGCCGACGCCCCGATTGTCGAACCGCAGCACCCGATAGCCGGCGGCCAGGAAGTCGTCCACCTGCAACGCCCAGGTCTCCAGGTCATCGGCAAGGCCGTTGATCAAGACGATGGTGTCTTCGCCATCGCCTTCCAGCCGGTAGTTCAGCTCAATACCGTTAACTGTCGCTATGGCCATCCAGCTCTCCTTCGGATCGCAGCTTGATACGGGCGTGCAACTCACGGAGCATCTCCTCGGTGAGCGAGAAGTGCTCCGCGGCAATGCGGGCCGCAGTATCCGGCTCCCCCGCGATGACGGCTTCCGCTAGCGACGGGTGCTGGTGCAGCGCGCGGTGCCGGACTTGCGGCGTGTAGGGCTCGGCATCGAACCCGAAGCTGATGTCGCGCCGCGCCTTGGAGCTGAGCTCAACCAGGCGGGAATTGTGGGTGGCCCTGGCGATCGCCTGGTGCAGCGCATGGTCGGCCAGGCTGGACTGGTCCCGGTCGGCAGCGCCCGCGTAGTCGGCGACGGCGGCGCGGATCAGCGCGATGTCGCCGTCGCCGCGCGGTCCGCAGCATGATTGGCGTGAGCAAGGTGCGGAACAGCTCGCCCGTGTCAGAGTCGGCGCCAGGGTCAGGGTGAGTCATGTGTCCGGAGCAGAAGAGAGCTAAAGGACTGATCTATAGACCAATTATCCGACACGTCGGCACGAGTCATCAACACGGCGCTTCGGAGGCCTAGCGGATTTGCGACGTCACCCCGCTCAACTGGAGTCCGGCACGCCTAGTGTCGCATTTTCGCTAGACCCACTGACTGCCCGGTCCGAGACTGGAGGCATGCACGACGAGCGAATCCATCTGGACCAAGGTCATCTGGACCCGATCCACCCGGACCCGATTCATCTGGACCCGATTCATCTGGACACCGGGCGCTGCGTCCGCGCCGTCCAGTCTAAGGACGCCCGGTTCGACGGGTGGTTCTTCACTGCCGTGCTCACGACCGGCATCTACTGCCGGCCAAGCTGCCCGGTGGTGCCGCCCAAGCCGGAAAACATGCGCTTCTTCCCCAGCGCCGCGGCGGCTCAGCAGGCGGGTTTCCGCGCCTGCAAGCGCTGTCGGCCCGATGCGAGCCCCGGCTCGCCCGAGTGGGACGTCCGCGCCGATGTCGTGGCCAGGGCGATGCGGCTCATCGCCGACGGCGTCATGGATGGCGGCGGCGTGCCGGCCCTGGCCGGCCGCCTCGGCTACAGCGTCCGGCAGGTCGAGCGCCAGCTGCTGGCGGAGCTTGGGGCCGGTCCGCTGGCGCTGGCCAGAGCCCAGCGGGCGCAGACGGCCCGGCTGCTGATCGAGACGACCACGCTGCCGATGGGCGACGTCGCGTTCGCGGCCGGGTTCGCCAGCATCAGGACATTCAACGACACCGTGCGCGAGGTGTTCGCCCTCTCCCCCAGCGAACTGCGCGACCGGGCCAGCCGCGGCCACGCTGCAGCCGCCGCCGGTGCCCTGTCGCTGCGGCTGCCGTTCCGGGCGCCGTTGCAGCCGGACAACGTCTTCGGTCATCTGGCCGCCACCGCCGTACCCGGCGTCGAGGAGTGGCGCGACGGCGCCTACCGGCGCACGCTGCGGCTGCCGCACGGCCACGGCATTGTCGCGCTGCGGCCGCAGCCCGATCACGTGAGCTGCCTGCTCCGCCTGACCGACTTGCGGGACCTGGCCAGCGCCATCAGCCGGTGCCGCCGGCTGCTGGACCTTGACGCCGACCCCGTAGCGATAGCAGACCTGCTCTGCACAGACGAGGCGCTGGCTCCGCTGGTCCGCAAGGCACCTGGCCGCCGCGTGCCGCGGACGGTGGACGCCGCGGAGTTCGCGCTGCGCGCGGTGCTCGGCCAGCAGGTCTCGACGGCCGCGGCGCGCACACACGCGGGCCGCCTGGCCGCCGCGTACGGCGAGCCGGTCGTCGATCCGGACGGAGGATTGACCCGCCTGTTCCCCGAGCCAGCGGCGCTGGCCGCAGCCGATGATCTCGCGCTGCCGCGGTCCCGGCGCGCGTCTTTCGCCGCGCTGGCGGCGACGCTCGCCGACGGCCAGATTGACCTGAGCGTAGGCAGTGACTGGCACGAAGCACGAGCGCGGCTGGCGGCCGTCCCCGGACTTGGTCCGTGGACCATCGAGACCATCGCGATGCGAGCGCTCGGGGATCCGGACGCGTTCCCGGCGACTGACCTGGGCGTGCGCACGGCGGCGCGCGCTGCAGGCTTGCCCTCGACCCCCGCCGCCCTCACCGGCCGCGCGACCGCCTGGCGGCCGTGGCGTTCGTACGCGGTCCAGTACCTGTGGGCAACAGGTGACCACGACATCAACCGCCTGCCCAGCTAACCCCACTTCATCTGAGTTAAGGAGCACCAGTGCGCACCACAGCAGATCTCGCCTCCCCTGTCACGGTGACCCACGTGACGCTGCCGAGCCCGATCGGCCAGCTGACCCTAGTGGCGAAGGCCGGCCAGCTGACCGGCCTGTTCATGGATGAGCAGCGGCACCGCCCGGTCTCCGAGACCTTCGGCGTAGCCGGCGACCCTGGCGACGAGCCGTTCGCATCGGCTGCCCGGCAGCTCGATGCCTATTTCGCCGGTGACCTGATGGCCTTTGACCTGCCGCTCGCGCCGGCCGGGACGGACTTCCAGCGCCGAGTCTGGTCCGCACTGCTGACGATCCCGTACGGCCAGACCTGGTCCTACGGGGAGCTGGCCCGCCGGGTGGGGTCGGCCAGCCGGGCCGTTGGCTTGGCGAACGGCAAGAACCCGATTGCGCTGGTTATCCCGTGCCACCGGGTCATCGGCTCGGACGGCAGCCTCACCGGTTACGGCGGTGGGCTTGACCGCAAGCGCTACCTGCTGGAGCTCGAGGCGCAGCCCAGCCGAAGCAACGAGCAGCCAGTGACTCCCGGCAGTTAGCGACCGGATGGCAACCCGGAGCCCGGTCCGATCTGCGGCGCCCAAATACCAGCCCGGAGCCGCCACGACCCTGAAGCCGATCCCGGCCACGACGAGCAGTGTCGCGCGCAGTCATACGATCTGGGGCACTGATTCGGTCGACTTAGGACGATTAGTCGGCTTCTGCCGTCTCTCGCGCTACCGTAGTACCTGGCGCGTGCGTGCGACCAACGTGCCTGACCTGGTTAACCGGAATATAGATGCCTAGTCCTGATCCCGCCCACCGGCCGGAGGAGTTCAGCAGTTTCGTCGGCCGCACGCTCGAAGTCGGCGAACTGCGTGAGCTGCTGCGCGTGATGCGTGCGGTGACGCTCTGCGGAGCCGGCGGCATCGGGAAGTCGCGGCTGGCACTCCGGCTGCTCGACGCCGTCGCGGGCGAGTTCCCGGACGGCGCCTGGTTCGTCGAGCTCGGCCACTTGCGCCAGCCGGAGCATGTCGTGCGCGGGCTCGCCGCTGTCGTCGGCGTGGATGAGGAGCCCGGCAGGCCGCTGCTCGACACGCTCGCGGACTCGTTCCGGCATCGCCGGGTCCTGCTGGTGCTGGACAACTGCGAGCACCTCATCGAGGCGTGCGCAAGCCTCTGCCAGCGGCTCCTGGCCAGCTCGCCGGGCCTCCGGGTGATCGCGACCAGCCGGGAGCCGCTGCGCGTCGCCGCCGAGACGGTCTGGCAGGTCCCGCCGCTCGGTCTGCCGCCCGCCGGCCCGCAGAGTCTCGACGCGCTGCAGGGCTACGACGCGATCCGGCTCTTCACCGAGCGGGCGTCTGCTGCGGCCCCCAGCTTCGTTCTCCGGCCGGGGAACATCGCGAGCGTCGCGGCCATCTGCCGGGCGCTTGACGGCCTGCCGCTCGCGATCGAGCTGGCCGCCGCGTGGGTCCGGGTGCTGTCCGTCGACCAGATTGCCGCCCGACTTGACCGGCGGCTCGCGCTGCTCACTAGCACGGACCGGACAGTTCCCGCCCGCCAGCAGACGCTGCGCGCGACGCTGGACTGGAGCTACGACCTGCTGTCCGAGCCGGAGCGGATCTTGCTGCGCCGGCTCTCCGCGCTGGCTGGCTGGTCGCTCGACATGGCCGAGCAGGTCTGCGCCGACGACAGCCTCGCGGCCGCTGACATCGTGGACCTGCTGACCGCGCTGGCCGACAAGTCGCTGGTAGAAGTCGAGCCGGAGGCGCTCGGTCAAGCCAGATACCGGATGCTGGAGACGGTCCGCGAGTACGCCAGCGGCTTGCTCGAGCTAGCCGGCGAGACGGCGCTGATGCAGCGCCGCAGGCGCGCCTACACCCTGCGCGAATGCGAGCGGTCCGCCGCTATCGGGATGGCGGTCGCGCCAGCCCCGTGGTCAGCGAGGGTGGACGTGTTCCGCCGCGTGGACGTCGAGGCGGCTAACCTGCGCGAGGTACTCGCCAGCTGCCTGGCCGATGGCGACGCCGAGACGGGACTGCGCATCTGCACCGCGATCCGGCCGGTCTGGATCGTACGCGGCTCCTTCGCCCAGGGCGCCGCCTGGCTGGACGGATTCCTCCAGCTGCCCGATGCAGCACTGGTCCACGCGTCAGTGCGCGGGCCAGCCCTGGTAGCCAGGGCGCAGCTGGCCCTGGCGATCGGCTCAGAGGACGCGGCTGAGCTCGCTGCCGCCGGCATCGAGCTGTCCTGGGCGGCCGGCGAGAACTTCTGGGTCGCGGCGGCACTGAACCTCCTGACCGAGATAGCGCTGCACTCCGGCCGACCGGACGATGCTGCAGCCATGGCGGCAGAAGCGCTGCAGGTGGCCAGGTCGTCGGGCGATCGCTGGAATGAGGGATACGCGCTCGGCACGATGGGATCGGCTGCGGCTGCGCGCGGCAGCTTGCGTGAGGCGCAGCGACTCGGTGAGGAAGCACTGGCCGTCATGGGCGCCATCGAGCAGCAGTGGGGATCAGCCCGGACGCTGCTCGGCCTGGGTGACCTGGCCAGGTTGCGCGCGGAGAACGACATCGCGCGGGATTACTACGTGGAAGCCCTTGCCATACTGCGCGAGGTCAATGCCAGGCCGGAGATCGCGCGCTGCCTGGCTGGCCTTGGCCGAATCGCGCTTGCGCAGTCTGACCTGCGCGCGGCCCGGCAGTATCTGACCGAAAGTCTGCAGCTGGGCTACGCGTCGGGCAGCCGGATCGGGATCGCGCGCGGCCTGGAAGCCGTCGCGCGGCTCGTGCTCCTAGAGCGCAACCCGCAGCTGAGCGTCCAGCTCGCGGGCGCGATCTCCGCGCTGCGCGCCGAAGCGCATCTGCCGCCGATGCCGGGCGCCCGGACGCAGCGCTTCCTGGACGCGGCCGCAGGCCTCGGCGAGCACGCGGTCACGCGGCTCTGGCAGGACGGCATGGCCATGACGACGGCGGACGCCGTGCGGCTGGCCCTGGACGAGCCTGGCGACGACAGCCCGCCAGCTGGCATGTCGCCGCAGCGATCAGGTCAGAACGCCCCAGCGGGTGGCCTGACGCCGCGGGAGCAAGAGGTCGTCGCGCTGCTCGGGGCCGGCCTGAGTAATCGAGACATCGCTACGAGGCTCTTCATCTCACCCGCGACAGCCGCCCGACATGTCGCTAATATCCTGGCCAAGCTCGGCTTCAGCTCGCGCAGCCAGGTCGCCGTGTGGGCGAACGGCGGGCACGTGGCTGGCGAGCCCCATCAGCTGTCATCCGACCGGCCAGCACCCGATCAGGTAGCACCGGATCAGCTAGCACCGAACAGCGCGCTGACCGACTCGCCTTCGTGAATGCGCCGGATGGCCTCGGCCAGCGCTGGCGCGATCGAGATGACGTGCAGGTCAGGCCCGGATTCGGCGGTCGGCAGCGTGTTGGTAGAGACGATCTCCCGGACTAGCGGCTGCGCCGCGATCCGTTTCAGGGCACCGTCGCTGAACAGGCCGTGCGTGCACGCGATGCGCACCGACCGGGCATCTCGCTCGCGCAGCCGGTCGAGCAGCTCGATGATCGTGGTGCCGCGGGCGATCTCGTCGTCCAGGACGATCACATCGCGGCCCTCCACGTCACCGATGATCGAGCTGATCGTCACCCTCTCGTCGCTGTGCCGCTCCTTGGCGCCCGCAGCCACCGGCAGCTGGAGCAGCCGCGCGAGGGCGGCCGCGTTCTTCGCATTGCCGAGATCGGGCGACACGACGACGGCGTTGGACAAGTCGAGGCCGGCGAAGTGATCGGCGAACTCGCGCATCGCGTGCAGATGATCGACTGGGATGGAGAAGAACCCGTGCACCTGCGGTGAGTGCAGGGTCATCGCCAGGACCCGGCTCGCGCCAGCCGTCACGAGCAGGTCCGCGACCAGGCGGCCGCCAATCGACACCCGCGGCATCGATTTCTTATCGGAGCGTGCGTACGAGTAATACGGGATGACGGCCGTCACCCGCGCTGCGGACGCACCGCGCGCGGCGTCGAGCATGAGCAGCAACTCCACCAGGTTTTCCTGCACCGGCGGGCCGAGTGGCTGGATGACGAAGACGTCTCGCTCCCGGCAGTTCGCCTGAAGCTGCACTTCCAGGCAGTCGTTGGCGAATCGGCTCAGCCGCACCGGGTACAACGGCACCCGCAGATCGGCACATATCTCTGCCGATAGCGCTGGATGGGCACTGCCACCGAAAACGACAATCTCGCGCACAGCCCCAGGCTATGAGGTCACGCACCTCAGCGGAGCACGTTGTGGCATGGGAGGTCCGACCGGCCGACGGTCGCCCGCACCAACGTTTCACGTGCTAGGTGCACCTGGCCGGGCACTATCACCCGTTCTGCTCGCACCAAGCGCGTGAAACCTCGAGCGACCCGAGCACAAGAAGGCGCAATTCGGTCACGACCGCCGCGCCGGGCGGAGGCGGCGCCTTCCCGTCGCCGGGCAGGGGCCGCCAGGCCAAGGTCGACAGCGACGCCCTGCCTGGCCGGGCGGGTCAGCTCGGGGTCGCCAGGCCACGGTCGGTGGCAAGGCGGCGACCGGCAAGCGTAAGCCAGCGGGCAACCTCGGCAGTCGCCGCCTGCGGGCTGCCCGCCAGGGCCGTGAGCTCCACGGCGCGCACCCCCGTTGGTGGTGGCGAGGCCAGCCGGCCGGCTACGACGGCGACGGGCACGAGCGCGGCCGCCGCGGCCGCCAGCACGGCCCCGACCACCTTCCCGCCCAGCGATGTCGCGTCGTACTGGCCCTCGCCGGTGATGACGAAGTCCGCGCCCCTGAGCGCGGGTGGCAGGCCGGCGATCGCGGATATCCGCTCCGCGCCAGGCAGGAGCCTGGCGCCCCACGCGGCCGCCAGCCCGTACCCCAAGCCGCCCGCGGCGCCCGCGCCCGGGGCGTCCGGATCGCAGCCGAGCAGGTCGGCCAGACGCGCGAGGCCAGCCTCCAGTAGCTCGATGTCGCCCGGCCTCGCGCCCTTCTGCGGCCCGAACACAGCGGCGGCTCCATCGGGTCCGAGCAGCGGGGCCCGGACGTCGGTCAGGCAGCTGATCCCGTCGGCCGGCGGCGGCCGGAGCCCCGACAAGTCCACGGAGGCGAGCCCGCTCAGCGCTCCGCCGCCACGCGGCAGGTCGTGCCCGTCGGCGTCGAGAAACCTCGCGCCGAGCGCGGCCAGCGCCCCAGACCCGCCGTCGGTGCAGGCCGAGCCGCCGAGTGCGACGTCGATCTGCCGCGCACCCGCGTCGAGCGCCTGCGCAATCTGCTCGCCGACACCGTAGCTGTGTGCAGTCAGCGGGATGAGCTCAGCCAGGAGCGGCAGTCCGGCGGCGACGGCGGCCTCGATAACGGCCACGTTCCGGGCCAATTCCAGCCACGCCGCAACCACTCGCCCCTCGCCCGGCCCGCTGACGTCGGCAATGTGCCAGCGGCTAGCCGGAGCGGCCGCGGCCAGCACCGCCAGGGTGCCCTCGCCGCCGTCGGCGAGCGGGAGCTCCAGGACATCGTCCGCCGGCCGGGCCTGCCGCCAGCCGGTCGCCAGCGCGGCGGCCGCGCCGGCAGCATCGATGCTGCCCTTGAACGAGTCAGGCGCGACGACTACCCGCATGCGCGCTAGATGCCGTAAGGGGGCAGGTCCAGCGCCTGACGGATTGCGCGCTGGACGTCCTCCTTGTCGGCCCGAGCGTCGATCGTGACGACGTACTCCTTGCGGCGGAAGATGTCGAGCACCGGGTTGGTCTTGCCGTGGTATTCACGCAGCCGGACGGCCAGCGCCTCCTCGGTATCGTCCTCGCGCTGGATGAGCTTGCCACCGCAGACGTCGCACTTGCCTTCCTCCCGCGGACTGGAATCGATGAGGTTGTAGTCCATCCCGCAGCCATCACACAGCCGGCGGGCCATCACCCGGCGCCGCACCTCGGAGTCCGGCAGGTCCAGGTAAATGACCCCGTCGATGTCGTAGCTCTCCAGGAAGAACTCGGCCTGCCGCTCGTTGCGGGGGAAGCCATCGATGATGAAGCCGTAGTTCCAGTCGTGCTGCGCAAGCCTGTCCTTGACGACACCCTCGGCGAGATCGTCGCCCACGAGCTCGCCGGTTGCCATCGTCCGCCGCACCTGGGCGCCGAGCTTGGTGTGGTGCTGCACGTTCCACCGGAAAATGTCACCGACGGCGATGTGCACAAGATCGAAATCGCGGGCGAGCATGGCACTCTGCGTGCCCTTGCCGCTGCCCTGGACGCCCATGATGACGTATTTGCGCATGCCGTAACTGTAGGCAGCACCGGCACCTGGGCGCGCCACGGGCTGGGCTAACTGGCCGGCGGATGGCCGCTGGCGGCTAGCCCGCCGGCGGCGGTGCGGCCTGCTGCTGGGCGAAGTCCTTCGTGCGGATGGCAGCCAGCGCGACCACGCCCGACGCCAGCGCGATAATCGCGGCCACCAGCAGAATCTGGTTCAGTCCCGAGGTGAAGGCCGTCCTGGTGATGCCGGCTACCTCCCGCTGAGCACTCGCCGGCAGCCGGCTGATTACCGAGCCGATCTGCCCCGACTGCACCGCCGTCGCGATCTGCGGCCCTCGCCCGGATAGGCCTGGAATCGCGCTGATCATATTGACCACGTCGCCGCGCACCTTGTTCGAGAACAGGCTGCCCAGCAGGGCGATGCCGGTGGCGATGCCGACCTGGCGGAACGTCGAGTTGATGCCGGAGGCCATGCCGGCCCGTTCTGGCTTGACCACGCCGACCGC
>DASXKI010000024.1:0-1871 GCA_036496945.1 Streptosporangiaceae bacterium
CCGGCTGATCGGCACCAGCCGCGCGATGGACATGATCCTCACCGGGCGCGCCGTCGACGCCGCCGAGGCGGCCGTGATCGGGCTCGCCAACCGCGTCGTGCCGGCCGGGCAGGCGCTGGCCGCCGCCCAGGAACTTGCCGCCCAGATCGCCGCGTTCCCGCAGGTCTGCCTGCGCAGCGACCGCGCGTCGGTGCTGGATTCCGAAGGCCTGGATGAGACCGCCGCGCTGGCATCGGAGTTCGCGCACGGGCAGGCAGCGCTGGCCACTGAGACAGCCGTCGGCGCGGCCCGGTTCGCCGCCGGCGCCGGACGGCACGGGAACTTCGACATCCCGCCGCGGTGAGGACCGCGTGACGCTATGGCGGCTGCGGGGCAACTAGAGACGTGACCGAGGCAGCAGCAACAGCCAGGCAGGCAAGCAGACGGGCGGGCGGGTCCGGCTCTAGTCGGTCCGGGGCGGGCCAGAGTAGCGTAGGCGGGCGTGCGGATTACGGATGTCACGGTTGTCCTGCATGAGCGGGTCAGCACCGGAAGCGCCTCGTTCGGACCGGGCGGACGGCAGCTGCTCGGCGTGCTGCGGATCATGACCGATGAGGGCATCGAGGGCAACAGCTTCCTGTCCGGGCCCGGTCCCGGGCCGGTCGCGATCGCGGACCAGATCGTCACCGTCGTCAAGCCGTGGCTGGTCGGCGCGGACCCGCTGGACATCGGGGCGCACTGGCGGCGGATGGCCGGGCTGGTGCACTACCTCAGCCCGCACGCCGTGGGCAGCGTCGACGTCGCGCTGTGGGACATCGCGGGCAAGACCGCCGGGCTGCCCGTGCACCGGCTGCTCGGCACCTGCCGGGACCGGATCCCTGCGTACTACTCCACGGCCCATTACCGGACGCCGGGGGAGTACGCCGAGGACGCTGTCTACTGGCAGGAGCAGGGCTGGCGCGGATACAAGCTGCACCCGCCGCGCGGGCCCTGGCTGCCACCGGGCACCGCGCCGCCCGTGGACTTCGACATCGCGGCCTGCGAGGCCGTCCGGGCAGCGGTCGGCGACGAGATGACGCTGATGCTCGACTCGTCGTGGAGCTACTCCTACCCGGACGCGCTGCGGGTCGGGCAGGCGATCCAGGATCTCGGCTACTTCTGGTACGAGGACCCGCTGCCCGACCACGACATCCACGGCTACCAGCGCCTCGCCAGGCACCTGACCATCCCGCTGCTGGCCACCGAGATCACCCCTGGCGGGCTGACGGCGCTGCCGCCGTGGATCACCGCGGGCGCGACGGACTTCCTGCGCGGCGACGTCGTCATCAAGGGCGGCATCACGGGGCTGATGAAGATCGCGCACCTGGCCGAGGCGTTCGGGATGAACTGCGAGGTGCACGACAACTACAACCCGCTGAACAACGTCGCGGCGCTCCACGTGATGATGGCCATCGACAATTGCGACTGGCTCGAGGTGCTCGCGTTCAACCGGGCGGGCGACCACAGCCTCGCGCACTTCAGCTACGGCCTGACCGAGCCGTTCACGGTCGACGCGGAGGGCAACGTGCACGCACCGACAGCACCCGGGCTCGGCGTCGGCGTCGACTGGCCGCTGATCAACTCGTCGGTGCACGCCGTGGTGGAGTAATGGAGGTGCGCGTCGGCGTGCGGGATCCGCGGGATCCGGACGCGCGAACGTGCCTGCGGGCCTATGAGACCGAACTGGCCAGCCGCTTCGACGACGGCTTCGACCCGGCGCTGAGCATTTCGGCGGCGGACGAGGAGATGACGCCGCCGGCGGGGCTGTTCCTGGTCGCGACCGTGGACGGGGAACCCGCCGGGTGCGGCGCGCTGAAGTTCCACGGCGACGCCCCAGCCGAGATCAAGCGGAT
>DASXKI010000025.1:0-19402 GCA_036496945.1 Streptosporangiaceae bacterium
GGATCCGCGATGTCGTTTTCGATTCTCCGCGCCCCGCGCTGATCGCTCGTTTCTGGGCGGACGTGCTGGACGGCTACGACGTCGCTCCGTATGACGATGCGGAGCTAGCCCGGCTCCGGGCCGCGGGCATAACCGACATCATGGACGATCCGACGGTCCTGGTCGAGCCATCCGGGTCGGCCGCCATGGCGTCCGGCCCAAGGCCGAGGCTGTTCTTCCAGCTCGTCCCGGAGTCCAAGGTGGTCAAGAACCGCCTGCACCTGGACCTGTCGGCCGATGATCCAGCGGCCGAGATCGCCAGGCTCACGGAGCTTGGCGCAACGGTCGTGGCGGAGCACGAGCGCTGGACCGTGATGGCGGACCCGGACGGCAACGAATTCTGCGTAAGCCGGCGCTGAGCTCCTCGCCGCAGGCAGGTAATCTCACGAGCATGGAGAAGGTACAGCTGTCAGAGGAAGAGTGGCGCGACCGGCTGTCGCCCGAGGAGTATCACGTTCTTCGCGAAGCGGGCACCGAGGCGCCGTTCATCGGCGAGTACACCGATACCGAGACCACCGGCGTCTACAAGTGCCGGGCCTGCGGAGCAGAGCTATTCCGGTCGAACGCGAAGTTTCATTCCGGCTGCGGCTGGCCAAGCTTTTACCAGCCCAGCGAGGGTGACGCCGTGATCCTGCTCGAGGACCGGTCCCTGGGCGGGGCCCGTACCGAGGTCCGGTGCGCGTCGTGTAATAGCCACCTCGGGCACGTGTTCGAGGGCGAAGGCTACGACGTCCCGACCGACCAGCGCTGGTGCATCAACTCGGTGTCCCTGACGCTCGACGAGGAGTGAGCGCCCCGCCGCCAGAAGGGCGAGGCGGAGCGGCGCTTCGGCTCATCAGGTCAGCAGAGCTGTCCGGCGCGACCGCGCAGACGAGCGGCATGACCAGGTCGGCGGCGATCTCCGGCGACCTGACCGGCGCCCAGTCGCTGTGGATGGGCCGCACCGAGATACCGCCGGGCGTGACCTCTGGCGATCATCATCACGGGCACTCCGAGACCGGCATCTACGTCGTATCCGGGACGCCGGTCTTCGTCTGCCGTGACCCGGCCACCGGCGAGCTGATCAGGCTGGAGACCAGTCCTGGCGACTACGTGTGGGTGCCCCCGCTCGAGCCGCACCGCGAAGAGAACCCATCGGCCGACGAGACTGCCGTCGTGGTCATAGCCCGGTCCACGCAGGAAGCCATCGTGGTCAACGTGGATCAGCTCTAGCGGGATAGGTGCCGATCCGCTCGACTATCGCCAGCCATCCGGACTAACCCCGGGTTACTCGCGCGGGTCGCGCCGGCGCCGCTGGCCATGGCAGCATTCGAGGCCGGCGTCTGGCACCGCACCTCACCAGCCGTTCTTGCGCGCTCGTGCCTCGTACAGCAGCACCGACGCGGACACCGAGACGTTGAGCGAGTCGGCCGAGCCCAGCATGGGGATCCCGATCCGTGCGAAGCCGTGCTCGTACCAGGGCCGGGAGATGCCGTACCGCTCGCTGCCGACGACCAGCGCGGTCCGGCCGGAGTAGTCGGCCTGCCGGTAGCTGATGCTGTCGTCGGTGTCGGCCAGGTAGACGGTGACGTCACTGCGCCGCAGCCAGTCCACGGCCGCGCCGATCTCGGCAAACTCCAGCGAAGGCACCTTCATATTCATCCCCTGGCTGCTGCGTAGCACCTTGGGGTGGGTGAGCCTGGTCCGCTTGCTGGTCAGCACCAGGCAGTCGGCCGCGCACGCATCGAGGGTCCTGATCAGCGTGCCGAGGTTGCCGGGGATCTCCATGGCGTCCGCCACGAGGATCAGGCCGTCGGCGGCCAGCGCGACGTCGTCGGGCTCCCAGTCCGGCAGGTGGGCCACGCAGATCAGGCCGTCCGGGTTCGGCCGCTCGGCCAGTCGCTCCAGCGTTTTGGCGGAAATCTGGTAGGCCCGCCTGGCCCGCTGCACGAGCTCGGCGGCACGCACCTGCGCCTCGTCCGAGTACGCGGCCTCGGGGCTCCACAGGAACGCATCGACATCGACGCCGGTCTCGAGCACCATGTTGATCTCGTAGAGGCCCTCGGCGACAAACGTCCGCCGCGGTATCCCCGTCTTGTTGTTCTGGATGTCCCTGATCAGCTCGGCGACCGGGTGCCGCAAGCCGATCTGCTGCAGGTCCATGGCAGTGCGCGCCAGCCCGGCCGGGTCGCCGGACCTAGGCCCGACGCTGCAGGCAGTCCGGCCCGAGCTCGCTGAGCCGTGACAAGCCGGCCAGCCGCATCGTGATCTCGAAGTCGGTCCGCAGCGACCGCAGCACGTGCGTTACCCCGGCCTCGCCGCCGAGCGCCAGACCATAGGCGTACGTACGGCCGATGAGGACGGCCTGTGCGCCGAGTGCAAGCGCCTTCACCATGTCGGCGCCGCCGCGGATGCCACTGTCGAACAGGACGGTTAGCCGGCCGCCGACGCTCTCGGCGACCGCGGGCAGTGCGTCGAGGGCCGCGATGGCGCCGTCGACCTGGCGGCCACCGTGGTTGGACACGATGATGCCCTCCACGCCCGCGTCGGCGGCGCGCGACGCGTCGGCGGCGGACAAGATGCCCTTCAGGACAATCGGCCCCTTCCAGTGCTCCCGCAGGAACGGCAAGTCGTCCCAGGTCAGTGACGTGTCGCCGAAAATCTGCGTCCACCGCAGGATGGCCGCGTCCAGATCTGCGTCATCTGGGCTGGCCAGGCTGGCCCGGAACGCCGGGTCGCTCAGGTAGTTCTGGATCCCGATGCCCTGCAGGAACGGCAGGTAGCCGTTGGCTAGATCGCGCGGGCGATAGCCGAGAGTCCGGGTGTCGAGCGTGAGCACGAGCACGCTGTACCCAGCCGCCTGCGCCCGGCCGAGCATGCTCGCGGCGACCGCCCGGTCCTTCGGCCAGTAGAGCTGGAACCAACGCTGGCCGTCGCCGTTAGCGGCGGCGACGTCCTCCATAGTGGTCGACGATGCGGTGCTCAAGATCATCGGCACCTGCTGGTCCGCAGCCGCCCTGGCGACGGCCGACTCGCCCTCCGGATGCGCGATGGTCATCACGCCGACCGGCGCCAGCAGGAAGGGGACCGCCAGGTCGGCGCCGAGCACCGTCGTGGCATACGAAGGCGTGCTCACGTCGGTCAGCATCTGCGGCACGATGCGCCAGCGCCCGAACGCGGCCAGATTCTCCCGCGCGGTGTCGCCCGAGCCTGCGGCGCCGGCCACGTAGTCGAAGGCCCGCGGCGACATCACCGAGCGGGCCGCCTCCTCCAGTCGGCCAAGGTCGGTCGGCAGGTCAGGCACAGCGCCGGTCAGGCCGGTCAGGTAGATCTCGTCCTGGTAGGTCTCAAGCGGACGGCCGGTTCCAGGCTGGCTCACAGATGGCTGACTCACATCGGGAAACTTACACGCTGGCCCGGCCGGCATACCGCCGGGACGGGGTGCCGCGAGAGATACTGGTGTATGGCGTCGATCCACGTCCAGCCTGGTCGCGGCTGGGTTGCGCACGCGGGCGGTGAGCAGCCGGCCCGATGGCCGCATGCAGGGTCGCCGCGCGCGCCGTCGCGGCGTGCCCCGTCGCCGCGCGCGCAATCGCCCGGCGCACCGTGACCGGGCAGGTACCTGCCATGCCAACTGGCCCGGCCCAGCCGACGGTCCGGCTGGCCGAGCTCATCGCGTCGCTGTCGCTGGGCATCGACCTCGGCTTTGGCCAGCCCATGGAGCACGTGCTGCGGCAGTGCCTCATAGCCCTGCGGCTCGCGGAACAAATGGGCCTCGACGAGGAGGAGCGGACCACCGTCTACTACACGGCCCTACTGGTCAACGTCGGCTGCCACACGGACGCGCACGAGCAGGCCAAGTGGTTTGGCGACGACATCGCACTCAAGTCGCACAAGTATGACCATGATCAGCGCGGCGTGGTCGCGGTAGCGGCCGCGTTTCGGCGCCTCGGCCAGGGGCACGCGCCGCTGCACAGATTCCAGGTGGGCCTGGAGTTCGCCGTGTCGGGCCGGCGTCAGCTGGACGGCATGATCAACCATCACGCCGAGCTGGCGCGGTCACTGGCAGCCGAGATCGGACTGTCCGCTGACGTGCAGACCGCTATCGGAGCCTCCTACGAGCGATGGGATGGCCGCGGCTGGCCAGGCGAGCTCCGCGCCACCGCGATTCCGATGGCGGCGCGCCTCGCCCAGATTGCCGAGTACATCGAGGTCGCGCACCGGGTCGGCGGCGAGGACGCTGCTGTCATCCTGGCCCGCAAGCGCCGCGGCTCGCAATTCGATCCTGAGCTCGCCGACCTGATCGCCGCCGAGCCGGACGGGATCCTCGGCTCGCTCGGGATGACCCAGACGTGGGACGCGGTGATCGGGGCAGAGCCGGCGCTGAGGCGGACGCTGTCGGGTGAGCAGCTCGACGACGCGCTGCTCGGCGTCGCCAACTTCGTCGACCTGAAGTCTCCCTACATGCTCGGGCATGCGAGTGCCGTCGCCCAGCTCGCCGATGCGGCCGGCCGCCAGCTCGGCCTGCCCGCCGACGATTGCGCGCAGCTGCGCCGCGCCGGCCTAGTGAGCGGCCTTGGCCGGCTCGGCGTGTCCAACTCGATCTGGGACAAGCCCGGTCCGCTCGGCGCTGGCGAGCGCGAACGGGTGCGTTTGCATCCGTACCTGACCGAGCGCATGCTCCATCAGTCCGGCTGGCTGGCACCGCTCGGCGAGATCGCCGTCCAGCTGCGCGAGCGCCTCGACGGCTCGGGCTATCCCCGCGGACTGTCAGGGAACGCCATCACGGTCGCGGGCCGCGTGCTCGGGGCCGCCGACGCTTACCAGTCGATGCGCGAGCCGCGGCCGTACCGTGAGGCGCTGTCCACCGACCGGGCCGCCGCCGAGCTTAGGGCCGACGCCGGTGCGGGCAGACTGGCAGCCGACGCCGTCGAGTCGGTGCTGGCGGCCGCTGGCCACCGGGTCCTGCGCCGGACCGAGCGCCCGGCCGGCCTGACGACGCGCGAGGTCGACGTGCTGCGGCTGGTCGCCAGGGGCATGTCGAGCAGGCAGATCGCCGACCGGCTTGTGATCACGCCGAAGACGGCGCGCAACCACATCGAGCACATCTACGTCAAGATCGACGCTTCGAGCCGGGCCACGGCCAGCCTGTTCGCGCTGCGCCACGGCCTGCTCCCCGACCTGGACTAACCCCACGGCAAATGTCGGCGCGTCCTCGCGGCAGGGGATGAGTCCGCACCGGTCGGCGCGTGAGTCCCTGGTGAAGATGAGGCAACTGCCCCATGCGCCCGGCGCAGGCCGCTGGCTACTTTCGAAGAAAGGCTGATCAGCCTGCAAAGGAGCACCCGATGCCCGCATTCTCCAAGGACACAGCACCCAAAGTTGAGGATTTCGGTCCCGCAGTCGATCACCAGGGCGAGCTCGACGGCTACACCGCCGAGTTCGTCACCATCCGCGAGGGACACTCGCTCGCGCCCATGCTCAAGGGCCTTCCTGGCGACAGCTGCCAGTGCCCGCACTGGGGCTACCTCTTCGCCGGTACGCTGACGGTCAGCTACGCCGACCGCGAGGAGATCTATCGGGCCGGGGACGCCTACTACATGTCCCCAGGCCACGTGCCCGCCGCGGCGGCCGGCACCGAGTTCGTCCAGTTCAGCCCCACGGACGAGCTAGCCGTGACACTCACGGCAATGCAGGCCAACGCAGCGGCGATGCAGCAAATCCACTAATCCCGCACGGTCTCCCGGCATGACGGCAGGCAGAATTGCTGCCATGCCCCAGGCGAACGACCAGACCGCGGCGCTGCTCGAGGAGTACGCCGACCTCATGGTGATGACGGGCGGCGATCCGTTCCGGGCCCGCGTCTACACCAAGGCAGCCCGGGCGATCGCCGCGCACCCGCATGACGTGGCCGAGCTGCCGCCGACGGCACTGCTGCGGATACCCGGCGTCGGCAAGTCGATCGCGGCGAAGGTCGCCGAGATCACCAGCACCGGCATGTTCGCTGAGCTGGCGGAGCTGCGCGCGGATATCCCCGATGGGGTGAGGCAGCTCACCCGGATCCCGGCGCTCGGGCCGCGGCGGGCGCTTCAGCTTTACCGCGAGCTGACGATCAGCTCGCCGGACCAGCTGCGGGAGGCGATCGCAGCCGGGCGCCTGAACGACCTCAAGGGTTTCGGGCCCAAGAGCGCGGACAAGCTGCTGCGCGGTCTGGACCTGCTGGCGACTGCCGGCGGCAGGGTCCTTCTGAACGTCGCGGCCGAGACCGCGGCGGCGGTGATCGACGCGGTCGGCGGCGTTCCGGGCTGTATGCGAATTGCCGCTGCGCGATCGCTGCGCCGGGCTGTCGAGTCGATCGGCGATGTCGACGTGCTCGCCGCGGCGGACGACTCCGCGCCACTGATGGCGGCGCTGACGGCCATGCCGATTGCGGCCGACGTCATCGCGTCCGGGCCGACGAAGACGTCGATCAGGACAAGCGCGGGCCTGCAGGTCGACCTGCGCGTCGTGCCGCTGGACTGCTGGGGTGCGGCGCTGCAGTACTTCACCGGTTCTCAGCAGCACAATGTCGCGCTCCGCGAGCTGGCTGTGCGCCGGAAGCTCAAGCTGTCGGAATACGGCCTGTTCGACACCGAGTCCGGCGAGTGCATCGTGTCGCGCACCGAGGAAGAGGTGTACGAGCGCCTCGGGCTCGCCTGGATCCCGCCCGTGCTGCGGGAGGACACCGGCGAGGTGGCCGCGGCCAGGCGCGGCGAGCTGCCGGTGCTGGTTGAGGAGTCTGACGTCCGGGGTGATCTGCACACTCACACGAACTTGACCGACGGCGCGGCGACGCTGGCCGAGATGGTGGCCGCAGCCAGGGCCCGTGGCTATGAGTACTACGCGATCACCGACCACGCGCCTGACCTCGTCATGCAGCGGATGACCGACGAAAAGATGCTGGCCCAGCGCGAGCAGGCGCATGACCTCGGCCGACGGCTGGCGGCCGAGGCGGCCGAGGCAGGCGAGGCGGGCGAGGCGGCCGCTCCGGGCGGCGGCAAGGCGATCGCCTTGCTGCACGGGACCGAGCTCAACATCGCGCCCGACGGCAGCGTCGACTGGCCCGCCGATTTCCTGGCCGGCTTCGACATCTGCGTGGCGTCGGTACACTCGCACTTCGACCTGCCGCGCCGGGAGATGACCAGGCGGTTCATCGCCGCCTGCGAGAACCCGTACGTCAACATCATCGGGCACCCGCTGACCCGCAAGATCGGCCGGCGGCCGCCGGTCGACGTCGACCTGCCGGAGCTCTTCCGGGCCTGCGCGCGGACCGGCACCGCACTCGAGATCAACGCGCACCCGGCCCGGCTCGACCTGCCGTCTGCGCACATTAAGGCGGCCCGCGACGCCGGCGTGAAGTTCGCTGTCGACAGTGACGCGCATTCGCTGCGCGACCTGGATTACCTGCAATATGGCATCGCGACCGCGCAGCGCGGCTGGCTCACCGCCGACGACGTCATCACCACCTGGCCCCTGGCGCGGCTGACCGAGTTCCTGCGCAAGGGCCGCTAGTGCGCGCCGGCGGTCATGGAGTCCTCTTCCGGAGGGTCAGCGACTGAAAGTGGTGCTCGCTCCCGGTCGCCACCACGTGAAAGTCGACGATCTCGAACGACTGGCTGGCGTAGTGCGTGAGCTGCTCGTCGGTCCGGAAGGAGAAGAACCGGGCAGGAACGTGGTCGTCCCAGTCCGCCGCCCCTTCCTCTGCGCGGCCGCCGTAGACGCCGAGAAAGGCCAGCCCGCCTGGGCGCAGCACGCGTGCGATATCGGCCAGCACCGCGGGAAGCTCGGTGTTCGGCACGTGCAGCAGGCAGTTCATCGCGTGCACGGCATCGAACGATTCGGGCTCGAACTGCAGGTCGCTGAAGTCCATGACCCGCGCGTCCAGCCCCTTGTCGCGGCACCGCGCCACCATCTCCGGCGACATATCCGTGGCCACGACGTCCAGTCCGTCGGCGGCAAAGAATGCGCTGTCCTGACCGGTCCCGGCGCCGATCTCCAGCAGCGTCGTGCACTCCTCGGCACGCAGCCGGGCCATGAACGCGTCCCGCTCGGCGAGCTTCCATGGCTGCTTCACTTGCTGGTCCCGGCGGTCGGCTGCGCTGTCGTAAGCGACGAGCAGGCTGGTCCGGATGTCCTGATACTCGGCATTGGGCATTGATCTAGTCTTTCAGTCCGGCCAGGAACAGCGCTGAGCGGCTACGCCCGCGACCGGCGGAACGCCGGCTCGTTCACGGTCCAGAGCGGCGGCTCGCCGCGGCCGAACCGGAGCAGGTTCGCCGCGAAGACCTCACTGGTCTGCCGGAACATGTATCCGGTGTGCCAGCCGACGTGCGGCGTGGCGATCACGTGCGGGTGCTGCAGGAGTGGCGACTGCGGGTCTGCTGGCTCGCGGGCGAACACGTCCAGGCCGGCGCCGCCGACCTGGCCTGAGTCCAGCGCCGCCAGTAGCGCGGTCTCGTCGACGAGGCCGCCGCGCGCGACGTTCACGAACAGCGCACCCGGCTTCATCGCCTTGAACTCGGCGGGGCCGAACATCTCCCCGTTCCCGTCATGTAGTAGAGCGCAGCACATGACGGCGTCTGCTTCCGCCAGCAGCTCCGGCAGCTGGGCCGGCCCGCCGACCAGCTCGACCTCGGGCGGACCGCCAAGCTCCGGCCTCGCCCGGACCCCGAGCAGGCGCGGGCCGAACGGCGCGAGGCGGCGCGCGAGCGCCACGCCGATGGCCCCGAGTCCGACAATGAGCACCGTCGCGTCCAGCAGCGATCGCCCGACCGGCCGCTCCGGCCAGCGCCGCTCGGCCAGCACCGTGCGTGACTCGTCAAGCCGGCGGGCCAGCGCGAGCAGGTGCAGCACGGCGAGCTCGGCGCAGCTATCGGCGTTGCCGCCGGCGTCGCCAGGCACCCGGGCCACCAGCACGCCGTGCTCGGTGGCCGTCGCGATGTCGACGCCGTCCAGGCCGACGCCGAACTGATGCACCAGTCCGAACGACCCGGCCGCGATGATCGGCGCGCCGATCCTGGCGCCGAAGGGGCAGATGACGTCGACGCCGCCGAGGTTGTCGGCGACCTTGTTCGGTGCGCAGGAGGCGAGCTCCCAGCCGGGCAGGTGCTCAGCGAGCTCGTCCCAGGAAAGGTCGGCGCTGATCTGCTCGCGGCCGAACAGGACCTTCATGCCGTCAGGGCAGGGCGGCGACGAGTTCGTCGACCGGCTTGCGGCGGCCGGTGAAGAACGGGATCTCCACCCTGGTGTGCCGGCGTGCCCGCGCGCTGCGCAGGTGGCGCATAAGGTCGACGATCCGGTGCAGCTCGTCGGCCTCGAAGGCAAGCATCCACTCGTAGTCGTTGAGCGAGAAGCAGGCGACAGTGTTTGCCCGGACGTCCGGGTACTCCCGCGCCATCATGCCGTGCTCGGCCAGCAGCTCCCGCCGCTCTGCGTCATCGAGCAGGTACCACTCGTACGAGCGGACGAAGGGGTACACGCTGACGTAGTTCTTGGGGTCTTCGCCCGCCAGGAATGCTGGGATGTGGCTCTTGTTGAACTCGGCCGGCCGGTGCAGCGCCATGGCGGACCAGACCGGCTCGCTGGCCCGGCCGAGCGCAGTACGCCGGAACCTGGCGTACATCTCCTGAAGGTCATCGGCCGTGGGCGCGACCCACCAGAACATGTAGTCGGCATCAGCGCGCATGCCCTGGATGTCGTAGCAGCCGCGGGTGACGATCCCCTTGCCCGCGGCCTGCTGGCACAGCTCGGACACCTCGGCGGCCAGGCCGGCGCGTCCCCGGCCGGCGGCCGCGGCGTCGATGGCGTCGGGCCCGTCGACGCGGAACACTGACCACATGACATAGCGGATGAGCTCATTCAGGTCGCGTGCCTTCGGTCGGCCGCCGTCCTGCCCGGAGTCTTCGTTCCCAGCCATACAGATATGTCTACCAGAGCCGCCGCCACGACTGAGCTGGCGGATCTGAGCAAAGACGGAGCGCCGTTCCGTGCGCCACGAGCGCCGCGACCGGAGACCCTCGACGGCGTGGCTCAGGAGCTCGAAGAGGTCGAGCGTGGCCACTTGCCCAATTAAATAGATATCACTAAGCTAGAAGGGTGGTATCAAGCCACGTCAAGTGGAGGTGGGCAAGATGGCGTCTGAGGCAATCGTGGCACAAGCGAGCCAGCCAGTGATCCAGCCGGTCGTCGAGCGACCGGCCTACTTCGTATCCGGTCTGCGGATGCTGGTGGCGTCTATCGTCAGCACGCTCGCGGCTGTAGCGCTCATAGTGGAGGGCGGCCGGGAGCACGGCGGCCTGCGCACGGGCCTGGTCACGGCCGGCGTCCTGGTCGTCATCGCATCCATCCTCATGTGGCGGGGGCTGACCCCGGTCGTGCCTGGCCGGGCACGCGTGATCCAGCTGTTTGGCCGGTACCGGGGGACGATCAGGGACTCTGGCCTGAAGTGGGTGAACCCGTTCACCGACCGGATCGTCGTCTCCACCCGGATCAGGAACCAGGAATCGCAGCAGGCCAAGGTCAATGACGCTGACGGCAACCCGATCGAGATCGCGGCCGTGATCGTCTGGGAGGTCCAGGACACCGCGAAGGCGACCTACTCCGTCGACGACTACACGAAGTTCGTCGCCATTCAGACCGAGACGGCGGTGCGGCACATCGCCTCCAGCTACCCGTACGACAACCGGGGCTCTGGCGCGATGTCGCTGCGTGACAACGCCGAGGAGATCACCTCGCGCCTGTCCGCAGAGCTACAGGACCGGGTGCAGTCAGCCGGCGTGCACGTCATCGAGTCCCGCCTGACCCGGCTCTCGTACGCGCCGGAGATCGCCCAGGCGATGCTGCGCCAGCAGCAGGCCAGCGCCGTCGTCGGGGCCCGGTCACGTATCGTCGAAGGCGCCGTCGGAATGGTCAAGCTGGCTCTCGAGCGCCTGCAAGACGAGGGGGTCGTCGAGCTGGACGAGGAGCGCAAGGCTGCGATGGTCTCCAATCTGCTCGTCGTCCTGTGCAGCGAGCAGGCGACGCAGCAGGTAGTCAACACCGGGTCCCTGTATCAGTGACGGCCTGCCAGGCGTACCAGCGGTGGCACGCATGGTGACGCCGTGAGTGAGCGCAAGGGCATCCTGCTGCGGCTGGATCCGGCAGTTCACGACGCGCTGGCCAGGTGGGCTAACGAGGAGCTGCGGAGCACGAACGCGCAGATCGAGTTCCTGCTGCGCCGCGCGCTCGCTGACGCCGGACGGCTGCCCCGCAATGCCGGCCAGATGCGGCGGCCCGGCCGGCCGCCGGCTGCTAAATCAGCCGACTAGCGGGCGCCGGCCACGGTGATTGGCCTGGGGCGTTTCTCGTTCACCCGCTGGAGCGCGGCGAGCGAGCTAGTCCGGACCGTGTCCAGGGCAACCGAATCCGACGCCGGGCCCTTCTATATGTCATGATGACGTCCCCGCAAGAGAGACATCTCGGTTGAGAACGCATCAGGATGTCGGCTTTGCCGACTACATGTCGGCTCGGATGCCGTCTCTTCGCCGGCTGGCCCTGGTGCTGTGCCAGGACTGGCACCGGGCCGACGACCTGCTGCAAGCGGCCATGACGAAGACCTTCGTGCACTGGTCCAAGGCGGCCGCCGCGGACAACACCGACGCCTATGTGCACGCGATCCTGGTCCGTGAGTACGTGCAGGAGCGACGGTCGGGCTGGGCCCGGCGGGTGAGCCTGACCGACCAGCCGATCGAGACCGCGACGGCATCCGCAGACCACGACGGGGCTCTCGACCTCCGCGCCGCCGTCGCGGCCTTGCCACCCCGCCAGCGGGCGGTCCTCGTGCTCCGGTACTACTGCGACCTGAACGTCGACCAGGCCGCGCACGCCCTCGGCTGCGCGCCGGGCACGATCAAGAGCCAGACAGCCAAGGCACTGGCCTCGCTGCGCCGCGTCATGGGTGCCGAATACGACGTCCTACCTGCCACCCGAGAGCACGCCGCGCTCGGTTCTGGCGAGCCCCGAAAGGTGGCTGACCATGCTTGAGCAAGCACTCACCGAACTCTTCGAACAGCAGACGTCCGCGGATGAGCCGCCCATGCGGGCCAGCGTCGCGCAGGCGGCCAGGGACGGTCAGGCCTTGCGCCGCAGGCGCCGCGTGCGCGCTGTCGTCACGCCGCTGTTCGCCGCCGGCACCGTTGCGGCTGTCGCGCTCGCCGTCGCGGTGCTGCCCGGCCACATCGGCGCGCACGCCACCGCGCTCAGGGCAGGCGCGACAGCGAAGTCGCAGCTTGCGGGGTCGCTCCCGCGGCACTTCAACCCGCAGTACCAGTACGCCACGTTCGGATGGCTGCCGACGGGCGCATCGCTCACCGGCGGAACGACGGCGCCAGGAAGCATCAGCCTCCAAGCCGACAGCACCATCCCGAATGCCACGGGCAGCGAGGTGGCCGGCTATAGCTGGCGATGGAGCGGATATGCGCGCGGCCAGTGCCATCTCCGCGGCGCTCTCCTTGTCTGTGGCGGGCAGTCGATCATGCGCATCACGGGCCGGGCCCCGGAGGTGGGCGGCAAGCCCGCCTACTGGGGCTACGGCCCGCAGTATCCAGGCGGCCCGCTCAACATCCCCGAGAGCCACGCCCCGCATCTGCTCGGATATGCGTACGCCGGCGGCTGGGCAACGCTAGGCGCGCCCCGCTCGGGCCTGCTCAAGGTGGCGGGGAACATCAGAATGGTCGTGGCCAAGATCAGATACTCGGTCCACCTGGCAGGTGTCCCGGCCTCGTGGCAGGTCGTGAACTCCTCGTACTGGTCAAGCCCGGCCGGGCCCGCTACCAATAGCTTCTCGGTCCGCGCCTCGGCCACCTCGCAGGTGGACCTGGACATGGGCCCCGTCGGCGTTCTTCCATGCCAGGGGCAGCGGCTTGTCGTGGCCGGCATCCGCGTGCTCGTGTCCCGCGACTATCCGGCTGCGCCCAACCCGGTGACCTACACCTTGTGCGCCCCCAGAGACCACGGCGCCTGGTTCCGTGTCGACGAGACCGGCCGCTCCGGAATAGGCGTGGTCCCGCTATTCCGATCCCATCTCAGGCTGCTCGGACTCGACCCCGCCAACTGGACGACGCAGCCGCTGAACTAGCCGCGCCGGTGTTGTTGCCGGCTCGCTCGCGGCGGGCGGCTCGCTCGCGGCGGGCGGACCCGCGGTGGGCGTGTCGGATGGCACCGGATCGGGCGGCGGCGCCTGTGCTGGCTGGTAGAGGCCCAGTAGCAGGCCGTACCGGGGCTGGTCGTCTGGGTCCTCGGCCTGGTTGGCGAGGTCGCGGAGGGTCGCGGTGACCTGCCTGGCGTGCTCGGGAGTCAGCCGGAGCGTGCGCATCACAACGAACGGGTCGGGCTCGGCGGCGGCGATCTCCGTGGCGAGGGCGCGGAACGCCACTTCGATGGTGGCGGCGTCGTCGTAGGTCAGGCCGCGGGAGGCGCGTTGGTAGTACTGCTCGGTGCCGCCGCGGACGCGGCGGGTGCCGGCGGGCCGGACCAGTCCCGCCTCGGCGAGAACCTTCAGGTGGTGGGCTATGTTGCCTTTGTTACTGGCTAGTGCGGTGGCCAGCTGGCTGATGGTCGCCTGGCCCTGGCCGAGGGCGAACAGCAGCCGGTGGCGCATCGGGTGACCCAGCGCCTTGAACTGCTCTGGCGTGGTTACCCCGGCGAAGTCATCGTCTCCCACGTCGCAAGCGTTAACGGTTCTTGACGTTTTGTCAAGCGTCTGCTTCTATTAACGCTATGAACGAGACAGAGGTTGCACAGATCATCGGGAAAGTCCGGGCGCTGGTCGAAACCCAGTACCTCTACCCCGACATCGCCGCGAGCGTGTCCCAGGTGCTGGCGGAGGGGCTTGCTGAGGGACGGTATCCCGCCGAGGAGCCTTCGCTGGCCACGGCGGTCACCGCGGACATGCAGTCGGTCAACGCCGACAAGCACCTGCGGCTGCTCTACCATGCCGAGGCCATCCCGCAGCGCACGCCGGGTGACGACACCGAGGAATACGCCGCCATGGCACGGTGGGCAGATCAGACCTGCGGTGGCGTGGCCTGCGTGCAGCGCCTGCCCGGCAACGTCGGCTATCTGGATTTGCAGCCGGTACTGTTCCCGGCCGCGCTGTGCGGGGAGATCATCACCGCCGCGATGAGCCTGCTCGCCGCCACAGACGCGCTCATCATCGACCTGCGCCACTGCCTGGGCGGCGAGCCCACCATGGCCGCGTTCCTCATCAGCTACCTGTGGGACCACGAGCCGACCCAGCTCACCGGACTCCGGGCAGGCAAGGACAACCAGCTCACGCAGGCCTGGACGCTGACATACGTCCCGGGCCGCCGATTCGGAAAGGCCAAGCCGGTGTACGCGCTGACCAGCGCCACCACGTTCTCCGGCGGAGAGCACCTCAGCTACGACCTGCAGCAACTCGGCCGGGCCACAATCATCGGCGAGCGTACCGGCGGCGGCGCACGAGCCCGCGAGGGATTCCCCGTCCACCCGCACCTGGAGGCAACCATCTCCGTAGCCGAGGCGGTCAACCCGAAGACCGGCGGCAACTGGGAGGGCACCGGCGTCACGCCCGACATCCAGGCCACCGCCGCCCAGGCCCTCGACACCGCCTACCAGCTGGCCCTCCAGGACGTGATCACCGCAGGCAGCGCAGCAACAGCCGAAGCCCGCGACGCGCTTGCCGCAGCGCAGGCAGGCACCGCCTAGACAACCCGCCCGCACCCGCCGGGTCGGCTACGCGCCCCGCATCGGCACCCGGCCGCCTAGAGGAACGTGACGGTCAGCTTGCTGGTCCCTTCATCCCTTCTGGTCAGCCGCATAATGCCGCGCGACCCCGGATCGCGACGCCAGGCAAACGGGATGATCACGTCACTGCCCTGGTGCTCTACCATCCCCGCAATGTCGAGTTGGTCATCCGGCGGGCGCTCGGCATAGGCAGCTTCATATGCCGGCCTTCCCGAGTACTCCAGCGATCCAGCGCCAGGAACATTCTCGAACCTGATCACGGCGTCATCGGTGAAGCCGTCAAGAAATTCGGCGAAGTCACCAGCCATGACAGCGGCATTGAACGCGGCGACGTGCTGCTCGGCGAAGTCACCGACCGCACCGGGCTCGGACATCATCTGCTCCTCCTGATGTGGCAGTCACTTCCTTCACGGATGCCAGGGCGCGGCCATCGGGGCGAGGCCCAGATCGGCGACCGCCGCCGCTCCGCGAATAGCATGCTCGCCTCCGGCAAGCACCATGGTCCGCGCCGACTGGTAGCGGCACCCGGCCCGGTCCAGCGCCTCTGCCGCGGCCAGCAGCCGCTCCTGGTCATTGTCGGGCAGCGCCGCGGCCCGCTCGACAATGGCACCGGCGATGGGGTTGCCGGCCACGATGGTCCGGGCCCCGGCCAGGAGGTCGCTGGCATCAGGGCTCCCGGCGAGGACGGCGGCTTCGGCGCGCAGCGCCACGTACCAGTGGAGCCAGGTCCAGGTGACCCATTGCCACACCGCGCCGGGTTCGGGCGCCATCCGTTCCACCGCGTCCCGCGTCTGCCCGTGGTGGAGCATGCGCATCGCGTCGAAGACCGCCCCGTAGCCGTAGGTGTGCCCAGGGGTGGTGCCGACCTGATGCAGGACCGCGTCCCATTCGCGCCGGGCGTCGTGGTCGTCGCGCAGGCCGTGGATCATAGCCACCCCGGCCGCCGCCGGGCCGAGGGCCGACCTGGCGGGGCTGCCGGCCCGCTGCCACGCTTCGAGGAACCGCACGCTGTTGGCGAGTACGTCATCGACGTTGCCCGCCAACGCGTCGGCCACTAGAAGCCAGCTCGTGGCCCGGTGGCCGACCTCCGCCAGCAAGGGATGATCCGCGAGTTGCCGGGCCCAGCGGCGGGCGCCTGGCAGGTCGCCGGCGCCGAGGCTGGCCTCGGTGACCTCGCCGAGCGCGTCGATCAGCTCGTGCGTGCTGGCCGGAGTATCTGGCGTGGACGCCAGCAGCGCGATCCGGCGCCGCGCCGTGGCCGCGGCGGCGAACGTGTCACCGGCCCAGCTCTGGGCGCCGGTGAGCGTATCGAGCGCGGCGGACTCGGCGAGGGGGTCGCCCGTGCGGTGGGCGAGCTCGACCGCCCGTTCGGCGCGTGCGATCGTGTCCGCTGCGGCGTTGCCGGGTGGACCCTGGGCTGCGGCGAACGCGTCGGTGAGTGTCCTGCCTGCCTCGGCCAGCGCCACCGCGGCCTGGGCCGCCAGCTCATCGCCGGCCAGCTTCCGCGCCTTGGTGATGAGCGCGATCGCCTCCTCTGGCGGCAGGGCCCGTGCGAACTTGCTCGAGAACCGGTATGCGCTGGTGGCGGTGGCGGCCAGATCGCAGGCTGCGCCGGCGTCGTCCCCGGCCCGGAGGGCGGAGTCCGCGGCCGCGCGGCGCAGGCGGTACATGTCATCACCGTGCATCCGGCATCCTGCGACGGCAGCGGCGTGGCGGAGCATCGACGCAGCGGCGGCCGGATCCTCGGCGAGCGCGGCCGCCTGCTCGAAGCGCTGCTGGGATTCGCTGATCAGATTGCGGGTGAAGGTCAGCTCGGCCAGGTGCCAGGCCAGGCGGTACGCCTCCGCGCGCTGCTCGGGCCGGTCGGCCGCCCACGCCAGGGCCGCGCGGAGGTCGTCGGCGACCGCGTCGAACCGGGCCCGCCAGTGCTCTCCCACCACCGCCAGGGCGGCGGCGCCGGCCAGGCACCAACGAAGGTGCCGGGACCGGGCGTCGACCAGCTCGCCGGCCTCGCTGAGCCGCTCCGTCCCGTACTGGCGGATGGTCTCCAGCGCCCGGTACCCGGTCCCGCTCACCGACGCCGTCACCACCAGCAGGCTCTGCTCGGCGAGCCGGGCCAGCCCGTCGGCGACAACGCCCAGCTCAGACCCAGCTACCTCCGCCGCCGCCTCAGCGGTGAAGGGTGCCGCCAACACCGACACCCGGCGCAAGAGCCCTCGATCGGCCGGCTCCAGCAGGGCGTAGCTCCAGTCCAGCGCCGCCCGCACCGAACGGTGCCGGTCATCGGCACGGGAGCCGCCGGCGAGCATCCGGAGCGGGTCGGACAGGCTGGCGGTAAGGCCATCAAGCCCGAGCGTGGGGCACCGGGCAGCGGCCAGCTCGATCGCCAGCGCCATGCCATCCAGCCGCGCGCAGACCACGGCGATGCGTTCGCGCGATGCGGGATCCGGCGGAAAGCCCACGGCCGCCGCCCGGTCGATGAACAACGCGACCGCGTCCGACCCGCCATCGCCGGACAGCGACAGCGGCGGGACCGGATATACCCGCTCGAACGGCACCATCAGCCGGGCCCGGCTGGTCGCCAGCACCGTCAACCGAGGGCACGTCGCGAGCAGCCGTTCAAGCAACGGCGTCACCCCGTCCCGTACCTGCTCGCAGTTGTCCAGCACCAGCAAGGCGTGCCGGTCGGCCAGCGCGGCGACAACTGACTCGTCCATGCCACGGCCGGGCTGCTCGCCGAGGCCGAGCGCGCCAGCGACCGCAGCCGCGACCATGCCCGGGTCGGCGATCGGAACCAGGTCGACGAACCATGCACCGTCCGAGTACTCGCCGGATGCTGCCGCGGCCACCGTCAACGCGAGCCGGGTCTTGCCTACGCCACCGGGGCCGACCGCAGTCACCTGCCGGTGCGCCCTGATCAACTCGGTCAGCTCGGCCCGCTCCCGCACCCGGCCGACGAATGAGGTCAGCGGCACCGGCAGCACCGGTGCCGGGTGAGCCGGATCGACACGGGCCAGCTCAGCCGCGCGCCGGGCGAGCGCCCGCCGGTCCGGCACCTCCAGCTTGCGCAGCAGCGAGGAGACGTGGCTCTCCACGGTACGCACCGAGATAAACAGTCGCGCCCCGACCTCGGCGTTGCTGAGATGCGCCCCGACCAGCGTCAGCACCTCGGCTTCCCGAGCCGAGATACCCGCCGTCGCGTCCACGGAGCCCATTGTCCCGTACCCCGTCCGTGCTCCGATCCGTGGCCGGTTCCGTGGTCGCCACGGATGTGACTCGCCGTGCCGGAGGTGAAGCTAGGAGGAGCACCTTCCGGACCGACTCAAGGAGTGACCATGACCGGCTCTGCCACCCAGGGAATCAAGACCGTGCTGCATCCAGTGTCCGACCTGGCCCCGGCCAAGGCGGTCTACGCCGCCCTGCTCGGCTTCCCCCCGCAGACCGACGGGCCCTACTACGTCGGCTTCGAGGCCGCGGGCCAGCACATCGGCCTGGTGCCGGGCGGCGGACCGCAGGGCATGACCTCGCCGGTGACCTACTGGCACGTCCCGGACATCGAGGCGAAGCTGGCCGAGGTGACCGCCGCGGGCGCCACCGTGAAGGAGCCCGTCCGCGACGTCGGCGGCGGCCGCCTGGTGGCCACGGTCACCGACCCCGACGGAAACGTCCTCGGCCTGCTTCAGGACCGATGATTCGCCCGCATGATCGCACCGCTGCCACATCCGGCGCGGTGCCGGCGAACACGACGACAAGCTCACCTCAACGAAAGGACCTGCCATGACCTCCATCGAATCCGGCGCCCTGTCCCCCGAATCCGTCACCCTCGAAGTGCCCGACCCCATTGCCGCCAGAGCGTTCTACGCCGCCGCGTTCGGCCTGGGCACTCAGATAGGCCTACGCGCCTCGGACGCGACGACGACCGGCTTTCGCGGGTTCGCGCTGTCGCTCGTGGTGTCCCAGCCAGCCACGGTCGACGGACTCATCGGCGCCGCCCTCGACGCCGGCGCGACGCCGCTGAAGCCCGCCAAGATGGGGTTCTGGGGCTACGGCGGCTCCGTATCCGCCCCGGACGGGACGATCTGGAAGATCGCGACGTCATCGAAGAAAGACGCCGGCCCGGCCACCCGGCAGATCGACGACATCGTGCTCCTGCTAGGAGTCGCCGACGTCGCGGCGAGCAAGCGGTTCTACCTCGACCGCGGCCTGACCGTGGCCAGGAGCTTTGGCCGCAAGTACGTCGAGTTCGCCACCCCGCCGACGCAGGTCAAGCTGGCGCTCTACGGCCGCCGTGCCCTGGCCAAAGACGCCAGCGTCGCCCCGGACGGCACCGGATCACACCGGATCGTCATCCGCGGCGACGCCGGGCCCTTCACCGACCCGGACGGGTTCGCGTGGGAGGCCGCGTCATCTCGAGCAGCAGCCGGCCTCGCTCGGTAAGCCGGCCGAGGACGACGAGTAGGTCCGCACGCCGGGCGCCGAGCCCGATTCGGCGCCTGGCGTGCGATCGAAACGTCTTCGGCCTGCTGCAGGACAACTGAGCTCCCATCCCCGATCCCGCGCACAGAACCTCCGTCCCGATCAA
>DASXKI010000026.1:0-4922 GCA_036496945.1 Streptosporangiaceae bacterium
TCGAGCCGGACTGGAGCGAAGCGGGAGACAAAGGCGCGCTGGTCGATGCGCCCGCCGATGGTCGAGGCGGCCTCGCGAGCGAGACTGTGGCGGAACACGAGCGCTTTCACCGCGACCCTCCTTCGGTGGGCGAGCTCAACCTACAACGAAAGCGGCCAGATAGCGGCCTGAGCAGGCTCACCTGCTCAGGCCGCTACGGCGATGGGCTAGGTGCCTAGGGCGTCGATCGCCACGACCGGCGAGGCGTAGCGGGACGTTTGCCCGGCTGCCACGCACGCGTTCGCCGCCGCGCAGGAGATGCCAGGCAGACTCGTGCCGAGGCTGCGGGCCGGCACCGGGAGGTTGACGACGGTCCAAGTGCCGCCGCGGAAGATGTCGGCAAACGGGGCGTCAACGTACTCGACGTTGTCCGCGCCAAGCTCCGAGATGGCTGCGTAGCCGATCGCCACGCAGGACCGGACGGCGGTGCACGAGACGCCGGTGAGCGGATTGCCGCCGCCGCCGACCGGAGCCGGCTTCGTCGGGCTGAGTTTCTTCCAGGCGCTCCCGGTCCAGGAAGCCGCCACGGGCTGAGGCGAGCCGCTGACCGTGCCGCCGACGGCTAGGCACCAGGTCGCTGAGGTGCAGGACACGGCGGCCAGGCCGGAGATCAGTCCCGGCTGGCTCGCCGTGGTCCACGTCGTCCCGGCCAGGGTCACAGTGTCCGGCTTCCCGACACTTGAAATAAAGCATGGATAGATTCGCCCGCGTGCGGGCCGCGTGGGCTTCCCCCTCAGCAGCCAGTGGCCGACGAGCTAGCGCCCAGCTCGTCCGCACGGCTATGAAATGACAGTCCCGACCGCTGGCTCTGGCGCCAGGTCAGGAAAACGGTCTTCCGGTTCAGAATGGATACAGATCGCCGAAATAGGAATGTCTACCGGCCAGATAGGCATTCTGCGGTCGCAGTGTGCAGATCACCTATTCTGCGCGCCGGGACCGGATCGGACCAGGCGATCTGGCCTGCCGTGACGGTCTGCCCGGCGGTCGTGACCTGGCCGGCTAAGGACGTGGCGGAACGGGCGCTCCGGGGCAGGCAGGACGTGAACTAGGCGCCGGCCGGGTTCAAGCTTGATGACTTCCGCAGCAGCTGCAGCCTGTCGGCCAGCCGTTTCCTCCATGGTCACAGCTGCGGCTGTGGTGCTCGCTGTGATCGCCTGTTGCTGGATCAGGCCCATGAACAGCGTCTGCGCTGCCAGCATGCCCTTCTGGAAGCTGGCGGCAGGCCACCGAGCCGACCGAAGCCGACGGGCCGTTAGCGGTGTGCCCGACTGGCTAGGATACTGACGACGTTGCCCGAGAGGCTAGCCGCGGGATCCCCTCGTAGGCGGTGAGATCGTGGGCGGGCACAATCTGCATCAGGCCGGCGAGGGAAACGACCTTGAGCAGGTCTTTGCGTACCTGGTCGGGGTCGACGTCGGCCAGCTTGCGCATCAACAGCGGCCGTTCGGCGGGCTTGGTTATCCCCTCGCACTGCCAGGCGACGTCGCCGATGAAGGCGTAGCGCTTGCCGGCCGGTAGCGTGACGAAGACGATCACCGAGCCGGTGGTGTGCCCGCCGGCCAGGGCCAGCACGACAGAGCCGTCGCCGTGCACGTCGTAACTGGAGGCGAAGCCCAGGTACGGCCCGTTGCCGAACTCATACCGGTGGATCTCATGACCCGGGGACACGGTCCGGAATACCGTCCCGTCGCGGGAATCGGCCGCGTACTGCAGCTCGCCGGCGTTGGTCCAGATGGGCACCTGGAGCCGGTCAAGGCCGCTGACGTGGTCCCAGTGGGAGTGCGTGATCAGCACGCCGCGCAGCCGGCTGCGATCATAGCCGCTGGCGTCGAGCTGGTCCCCGGCCGTGCTGGCCGCCTGGTAGGCAGAGCGCGCGTACCACGGCTGCGCGTGCACGTGGGCGGCGATATCGGCGCCGAACCCCGCGTCGATCAGGAAATCTCCCTGCGGGTGCGTCACCAGCACTGCGGTCGCAGCGAAGTGGCGCTTATCAGAGAATGAGCCGCCCGTGTAGGCGAACGCCGCCCTGGTGTCATAGGTGCCGGTCGGCAGCTGATAGATCGCCATGTCCGACGGCGGACTGGCCTGCGGAAGGGGTCCCTGCCAAGCAGCAGGCTTAGACAGTGAACTCATGGGGTCACCTCGTGTTCGTGTTGCTAGGTCAAGTTTCAGCAGGGCGGTGGTCCCGGTCAGGAGTCCGGCGCTGACGTCGGCGCGTTTGAGTCTGCGACGCGCTGGACGGCTTGCATGGCTTGGGATCCGTAGGCTTGGCCGATGTAGTTGGTGACCAGCGTCATCATGGCGGCGAGGGACTCGTAATCGACTCCGGCGCGCAGCGCCTGCTGGATGTGGCTATCCAGGCGGTCACTGTCGACGACGCCCTGGGCGGCGAGCGCCGTTATGATCACCAGGTGTCGTTCGCGATCGGTGATTGCCGGGTGGTACCACGCCGGGCCGCCCGCCGCGAGGAATACCTCCTCTGCGAACAGCGGGCCGACGAGTCTAGCCATGGCCGCAGGCAGGGTTTCCTCGGGCGCGTCGAAGATCCGGGCGTAGGCCGCGATGCCGCGCTCACGCCTTTGCGCCAGATCAGTGGTCCGGTAGCTGTCGGGTGTGTCATTCATCTTCTGATGCCTCCTTGTGGCTCCACGCAGTCCGTCTGATTCGTTCGCGGTCGGTGATTGCCGGGTGGTACCACGCTGGGCCGCCTGCAGCCAGGAACACCTCCTCGGCATAGACCGGGCCGACGCGGACAGCAGGCACGTCTTTCTCGGGCACGTCGAAGATGCGAGCGTAGGGCTCGATGCCGCGCTCACGCCTGCGCGCCGGATGAGCAGTCCGGTCGCTGCCGCCGATTTCGTTCATTTTCGCGTGCCTCCTGATGCCGCCGGTCTGCGCGCACGCCGCCCCGACTGTGCCCCGAACCGGGATGGAAGTGCGTCCTGGTCAGGTACAGCGGCCGCCCGCCGGCCAGGCGCCTGGCCTGGTCCGGCGGCGGCGCTCGGGCTAGCTGACGAAGCTACCCCCTCCCTCCTCCCGGCGGCGTAGCGCGTTCACGAGCTTGCGCCAGCCCTTTGCGATCTGCTGCCCCTTCCAGGCTTGCGCTTCCGCCATCCCCGCCGCCGCCTGCTGGAGACGTGATGGAGTCTGGGCCGCAGGGACGGGCGCCTCGGCCTGACTCTCGTGCTCCGCGGCCGGGCCCGGGTGCGCGGCACCCGGCGAGGGCTGTGCAGTGGTCATGACCTGACTCCGATCTGAACGGTGTTCGGTTAACGATCTGAACGTAGCACAGATTCTGAATGGTGTTAAGATGCGGACATGGCCGGACGCTCTTATCACCACGGTGACCTGAGGAACGCGCTGCTGGATGCCGCCGAGGCGCTCATCCGCGACCGCGGAGCCGACGGCTGGTCGCTGCGGGAGGCCACCGCCCAGGTCGGCGTCGCCCCCAGCGCGGCCTACCACCACTTCCGCTCACGTGACGCGCTGCTGCGCGCCCTGGCCGACCGGGTGATCGCCCGGGTCGGCGAGCACCTGAGCGACGCTGCCGCGGCCGCGCACGGCAGCCTGCAGCAGCCTCTCATCGCGGTCGGGCGCGAATACGTCCGCTGGGCGGTGCAAGACCCGGCGGTCGCATGCGTGGCCTTCGCGGCCGGCCGGACCGAGCCCGCCGCCCGCATCTGCCCGCACCCGCACGACGTGCTCGCCGCCGAACTCGACCGGCTCGCCGGCGCCCTGCCCGCCTCGGCGCGTCCGGGCGCCGAGTTCGTGATCTGGGCCGCCATGCACGGACTCGCCGTGCTGCTCGCCGACGGCCTGATCCGCCTCGACAGCCCCCAGGCCATCGACCGCGAAGCCGAGCGCGTGCTCAGCGCCGTCCTGACCGGCCTGGCGGCCGAGCCGCCGCCATCCAGGGCCTGGCCGGTACCCCGGTCTGCCCACAGCGAAGCGCTCGCCCGCCACCAGGGCTCGCCTGATCTAGCCAGCACGCGGTAGACGCGGGCGGCGCCTGCTGATCCGCCGGCTACCAGAGCTGCGTCTACATGCAAAAGGAGGCGGCTATGAAAGCCATCCGCGTCCACGAACCAGCCGGCATCGGCGGGCTTGTCCTCGAAGAGGCGCCCGACGCCAGGCCCCTTTTTCTGCGACGTGCTGGTCAAGGTCGCCGCGTGCGGCATCACCCACACGAGCTGGACTATCCCGTCTGGACCTGCCGGGCCGGTCATCAGCGGACCTTGATCATCCCCAGCGCCGAGATGTCAGGGGTCGTCGCCGCGCTGGGATCGGGGGACCGCCGGGATGGCCGCAGGCGAAGAGGTATTCGGGTTGACCGACCAGTGGCGTGACCAGACGGCCGCCGAGTAAGTCGCCGTCGGGGCCCGTAACGTGGCCCCCAAGCCGCAGACCGTCGACCGCGTCCACGCCGCGGCGGTGCCGCGGGCCGGCCTGACGGCATGGCAGGCCCTGTTCGACCACCGAAACCTGGCCGCGGGGCAGACGGTGGTCATCCACGGCGCGGCCGGCGCTGTCGGGTCAACGGCGCCCAGCTTGCCCGCTGGGCCGGCGCCGAGGTGATCGGGACCGAGCGGACCAGTGCCCGGCAGCTGGCCATGGAGCTGGGCGCCGACCGCTTCGTCGCGCTGGACGCCGACCGCCTCGAGGACGCGGCCAGCCAGGCCGACCTGGTGTTCGACACGATCGGCGGCGAGGTGCCTGCCCGGTCGCCCGCCCTCCTACGGCCCGGGGGAACGCTGGTCTCGGTGGCTGCGCCGCCACCCGCACCCGGGACGATATCAAGACGGTCGCCTTGACCCAGGAGCCGAACCGCGCCCAGCTGACCGAGCTCGCCCGCCTGGTCGACTAGGGGCACCTGCGCCCCCAGA
>DASXKI010000027.1:0-3407 GCA_036496945.1 Streptosporangiaceae bacterium
CGGACCACGGCGCGCAGGCTCGCGTCCAGGGAAGCGAACGGCTCGTCGAGCAGCACCAGCCGAGGCCGGGGCGCGAGAGCGCGCGCGATCGCGACTCGCTGCTGCTGACCGCCGGACAGCTCGTGCGGGTATCGCCCGCCGAGAGCGGACAGCCCGACGAGTTCTAGCAGCTCATCGACGAAAGGCCCGTGGCGCGCGGATCGCGGCAGCCCGAACGCCACGTTGCCGTGCACCGTCAGGTGCGGGAACAGCGCGCCGTCCTGCGGCACGAACCCGATGTGGCGGCGTTCCGGCGGGACGCGCCCGCGCGACTGCCCGCTGTCGACCGCCTGTCCGCCGAGCTCGATCGTCCCCGCGTCGGCCGGCTCGAACCCGGCGATGACCCGCAGCAGCGTGGTCTTTCCCGCTCCGGATGCGCCGAGGATCGCCGCCAGCGAGCCGGGCGCCACCGCCAGCGATACGCCGCGAAGCACCGGCGTATCGGCGTAGGACTTGCAGACCCCTGAGACGGATAGCGCCGTCATAGGCGTCCTCCACGAGTAACGCTGCGGATAAGGCCGCGGACGACCGGGCCGCGTGCCGACGACCGGCTGGGGTCTAGCCACCGGGACATGAAGACGCCAGGGACGACCGCGATGACCACGATAAGCGCCGCGTACCGGCTCGCGGTCGCGTATGAGACCTGCGACTGGTAAGCCCAGAACGCGGTCGCGAGCGTCTGCACTCCGGTCGGCACGAGGAGCAGGGTGGCGGTCAGTTCCGTCACCGCGGACAGGAAGACCAGGGCGACACTCGCCGCGATCCCCGGCGCGGCCAGCGGGATCGTGACCCGCAGCAGCGCCGACATCGGCGAGCAGCCCAGCGACCTGGCGGTGTCGAAGAACCGCCGCGGCAACTGGACGAGCGATGCCCGCAGGCTGATCAGGGCCATCGGGAAGAACATCACCGCGTAGGCGATCACGAGCAGCGTCGGGGACTGGTACAGCGGGTAGGCCAGCCGCACGGCAAAGAAAACCAGGGAAAGCGCGATCACCAGTCCCGGCAGGCCCTGCACGAGATACCCGAGCCGTTCGAGCAGGCGGGACAGCCGCCCGGGGTAGCGCACCGCCAGGTACGCGACGGGGAACGCCGCGACGGTCGCCAGCACCGCGGCCAGGAAGCTGTACAGCAGCGTGTACCCGGCCGCGCCGAGCAGCGGAATCGGCGCGACCCCCACCACGTCCGAGGGCTGGGTGAGCCAGTAGACCAGCGTGCTCGCCGGCACGCCCACGCCGAGGCCGACGAGGACGGCCATGAACAGCAGCGACGGCACCGCGCCCCAGCCGAGGCGGTACCGCCGCACGCCGCCGGCAGGCCGCCCGGCCCGCACGGCGACCGAGCGGGTCAGCATCATCTCCGTGCCGATCACCAGCAGGCTGAGCACGACGAGCACCAGGGACAGCGCGCTGGCCGCCGCCGGGTTGATGCCCAGGTTGAACTCGGTGAAGATCTCCGTGGTGAACGTCTGGAACCGCAGGATCTCGAAGGCACCGTACTCGGCGAGCAGGCCGAGCAGCACCATCAGGCAGCCGCCGAGCAGGGCCGCCCTGATCTGCGGCAGCACCGCGCCCAGCAGCGCGCGGAACCGGCCGAGGCCAAGCGACCTGGCCACCTCGTACAGGGAGCTGTCCACCCGGCGCAGCGCCGCCGCGACCGGCAGGTAGACCAGCGGGTACAGCCCGAGGGTCATCACCAGGGACGCGCCGAACAGCCCGTGTACCGCCGGCGTCAGCGACAGCCAGGTGTACCCGATGACGAAGTCGGGGATCGCCAGCGGCAGCACCACCACCGCCCGCCAGAACCGGCGCAGCGGCAGGTTCGTGCGCTCGATCAGCCAGGCCGAGCCGACGCCCACCACCGCCGAGCAGACGGTGACGATGACGCCGAGCTCGATCGTGTTCAGCAGCAGCGTCCACGTCAGGGTGCGGAAAATCAGCGGCCAGATCGTCCCCCAGCCCGCGTGCCCCGCCTGCCAGAGCAGGAACACCACGGGAAGCAGCACCATGACGGTGACCACCGCGGCGAGCAGCAGGAGCCACCGGGGGTAACCCGGGTCCGTTCCGGATAGCCGGGAAACCGGACCACGGCGGACGGAAAGATCGGCGGCCACGGTCAGCCGAGCTGTGCCTGTTGCAGCAGTTGCAGCGCAGTCGAGCCGTCGCCGAGCTTGGCGATCGTGTCGGCGGGGTCGGGGTGCAGCGAAGACAGCGGAGGCAACTGGGAGTTAGCGGCAACTCCGGGCCGCAGCGGGTACTCGAAGCTGTCGGACTGCGCGATGATCCGCTGGCCCGCGGCGCTGATCAGGAACGCGAGGAACTTCTGCGCGGCGGCCTGGTGGGTGGACGACGCGAGGATTCCCGCGCCTGAGACGTTGAGCACGTAACCCGGGTCCCCGGGCGCGAAGTAGTGCAACGCCGAATGCATCACCCCCGCGCCGAGCCCCGCGCGCAGCCGATACCAGTAGTAGTGATTGATCGGCCCGATCTCCACCTGGCCGGAGTTCACCTCTGAAGTCAGCGTCTCGTTGTCCGGGTAAATGTGCGATCCGGCGTTTGCCTTCACTCCCTTTAGCCAGGCTAGCGCCGCCGCGGAACCGTGCGTGTCCGCGATCGACGTGATGATCGGCTGGAAGTCGGTTTCACCTGGAGCGATACCGAGCTTGCCGACCCATTTAGGATTGGCCAGGTCCATCACGGACGTGGGGAGCTGGGACGGCTTGAGCGCGTTCGTGTTGCATACGAGCGCAGAGATCCGGGCGGTCACCCCCACCCAGTTCCCCGCGGGCGAGCTGTCGGCGGACGGCACCGCGGCAAGCGTGGCCTTCTCCACCGGCGCGAGCAGGTGCTGGCCGGCCAGCTTCATCAGCGCCGGGGAGTTCTCGGTGTAGAAGACGTCACCGGGTGACCGGGAGCCCTCCTGCATGATCTGCTCGGCGAGCTGATCCTCGTCACCGTTCCGCACCGCCACCTGAATCCCGCTCTGTTTCTCGAACCGCTGACCAATGCCTGCGTGGTCTGCTCGTGCTGCCCGTTGTACAGGAGCAGCCCGTTAGCCGGGGCGTCACCACCGCTGCTCGCGCCGCACGCCGCCGCGGACGCCGTCAGCATCCCGGCGGTAACGGCCATCCCGATCACCCGCCACGCCTTGCGCACCAGTCTTACCTCCTAGGGTTGGCTTTTCTTAGGTTAGGCATACCTTACTTACTGCCGCAGGATAGCGGCTCAAAAACCCCTTTACGGCTGGACCTTGGTCATGAGGTACCGTCGCCACCATGCGAAACGGCGAAGTCTCCTACTGGTGGCAGGCGCTCGGCGGCTTCCCGCCCCGGCGCGCGTCGCTGCCCGGGCCGCTCGAGGCGGACGTCTGCA
>DASXKI010000028.1:0-10967 GCA_036496945.1 Streptosporangiaceae bacterium
CGGGCAAAGATCGGATGGCGGACCTGCCTGGGTGGCATGGGACTCCTCAGGTCGCCGGGCGGGCGGGCATGCGATTCCATTGTTCCAGCGCGGCGAACCCGGCAGCCGCGGCGAGCGAACGGGACCCGACCATGGCGGATAGGATCCGGCGGATTAAGGCCTGCCTGAACGGTCAGCGTAACCGGGCTGATCACCCGGCGGTGCCCGTCACTCCGGGTGAGCTGGCCGCCGCGGCGGCCGGGGCCGTCGCCGCGGGTGCCGAAGCCGTGCACGTGCATCCGCGCGACGGGGACGGCCGGGAGTCGCTGCGGCAGGCCGACGTGGGGGCGGCGGTCGCCGCGGTGCGGGCAGCCTGCCCAGACACTCCGATCGGCGTGACGACCGGCCTGTGGGTGACAGGGGATGTCTGGACCCGGCGCGACGAGGTCATGAGCTGGGCCGACCTGGAGCCTGCCCAGCGGCCGGATTTCGCCTCCGTCAACGTCAGCGAGGACGGGTGGCAGGAGCTGACCGTCGTCCTCGCCGACGCCGGCATCGGGGCAGAGGCTGGCGTCTGGTCCGTGGCCGACGCTGAGGCTGCGGCCGGCTTCGAGCGGTCGGCCGACTGGCTCAGGATCCTCGTCGAGATCGCAGGCGTCACCTCGGAGACGGCGACTATGCGAGCGGATGAGATTCTGGACATCTTGTACGCGGCCAGGATGAAGGTGCCGATCCTGCTTCACGGCGAGGATGAGGGATGCTGGCCGCTGGTGACGCACGCTGGCAGGCTCGGCCTGGCCACCCGGATCGGGCTAGAGGACGTCCTGACCGGCCCTGACGGCCGGGACGTAGCGGGCAACGCCGAGCTAGTACGGCTCGGCCTGGTCGAATGGACGACGGCGCCGAGCGGCTGAGCGCCGTTGGGCACGACTGCGAACCGGGTAGCATTCCCGGATCAGACGCTATGGAGGCAGGCACCGTGACCGAACGACGAGTAGCCATGAGCGATGGCATCGCTGAGCGTGTAGTGCGACGCGCCATCTCGCACCTGGCGAACTCCTACTCGCACGGCCCCGCCAGGGCTACCGCCGCCAGGGACATGCTCGTGCACGCGCTTGAGGGCACCAACAATCAGGCAGACGAGGCAGACGGCTACGCCGCTGCCGCCGCCATGGCCGCTCTCGCCCATGGCATCGAGGCCGAGACAGGCCGGGGCCTGGACTGGCTGGCCGTCGCCGCCCTCCAGGAGTGGGACTTCCACCACCCCGAGAACCCGATCTAGCCGGCGAGCGCTAACCCGGCGCGCGCGCCTGCACTTGCCGGATATATCCGGCGCATCCGCCGTCCCTAGCTGTCGGCCAGGTGCCGTTCGAGCGCGGTGACCTTGGACTCAAGGGCACCGGTCACGCCTGGCCGGATGTCGGCCTTGAGCGTCATGCTGACCCTCGGAGCGCGCGCAGCCACCGCGTCACAGGCGCCCTTGACTACGGCCATCACCTCGTCCCACTCGCCTTCGATCGTGGTGAACATCGCGTCCGTCCGGTTGGGCAGCCCGCTGGCCCGCACGACCCGGACGGCATCCGCGACATAGCCGGCCACGTCTTCGCCTACTCCCAGCGGCGTGACCGAGAACGCGACGATCATCCGATCCTCCTAGATTCACCAATCGGGGCCAGCGCGGCAGCGCGGCCTTAACCCGGCCGCGAGAGAATACCGGCACGGCGCCGCGTCACCCGGCCGAATCCCGCCTGCGAAGGAGCAGCACCATGGATGTTCGCCAGTACATCGAGGAGCACGCTGCCGAGTTTTTCGGCTCGCTCAGTCAGTGGCTGGCAATCCCGTCCATTTCTGCCGATCCGGCCCGACGGGACGACGTCGGGCGGTCCGCGGCCTGGCTACAAGCGTATTTGCACGGAACGGGGTTCCCCATCGTCGAGGTATGGCCGACCGGCGAGGCCGGCTCGACCGGACTCCCGGCGGTGTATGCGGAGTGGCCGGCCAGCGATCCGGCGGCTCCGGTCGTGCTTGTCTACGGCCACCACGACGTGCAGCCCGTTGAGCCGCTGGCCGAGTGGGACAGTCCGCCGTTCGAGCCGGTGCAGCGCGATGGGCTGCTCCTCGGTCGCGGGTCGTCCGACGACAAGGGACAGGTGCTGTTCCATGGGCTCGGCCTGCGCGCGAGCCTGGCAGCGTCGGGCGCATCGGCTCCGCCGGTGACGCTGAAGCTGCTGATCGAAGGCGAGGAGGAGTCAGGCTCGCCGCACTTCGCCAGCCTGCTGCGTGCTCGCAGGGACCGGCTCGGGTGCGACGTCATCGTGGTGTCCGACACGACGATGTGGGCCGCCGACGTGCCGTCTATGTGCGTCGGCATGCGTGGTGTCGTCGACGCGGAGATCAGCCTGCGCGGCCCGGAGCGCGACCTGCACTCGGGCTCGTTCGGCGGTGCCGTGCCGAATCCGCTGCACGTCATGGCCGACCTGCTGTCGGGGCTGCACGACGCCGACGGCAGGGTGACGATCCCTGGCTTCTACGACAGCGTTCGGCCGCTCTCGCAGGCAGAGCGGGACCTCATCGCCCGGCTGCCGTTTGACGAGAAGGCGTGGCTGGCCGAAGCGGGCAGCAGCGGCGCGGCTGCGGGCGAGGCCGGGTACGGCACGCTCGAGCGGGTCTGGACCAGGCCGACCGCGGAAATCAACGGCATGTGGGGCGGTCACACCGGGCCCGGCGGCAAGACCATCGTGCCAGCACAGGCGCACGCGAAGCTGTCCTTCCGCCTGGTCGCGGATCAGGAGCCCGCTGACGTCATCGCCGGGCTTCGCCAGTATGTGCGCGACCATACGCCGCCGGGCATAGAGGCGACCGTGATCGCGGACGGCCCAGGGGTCCGGCCATGCTTCGCGCCGATGGACTCGCCGGCAGTCCGGGCCGGCCTGCGGGCCATGGAGCGGGCCTTCGGCACGGAGGTCCTGTTCACCAGGGAGGGCGGCAGCGGGCCGGAGGCCGACCTGGCCGACATCCTGGCGGCGCCGCTAGTCTTCGTCGCAGTCGGACTTGATGCGGACAGAATTCACGCACCGAATGAGCGGGTTGATATGGCACTGCTGCTCAAGGGCGCCGAGGCGTCGGCGTACCTCTGGGACGAGCTGGCTGCGGTCGCCGGCGAGCTGACGGCAGGCAGGTGAGCGCCGCGGCCAGCATGCCCGACAAAGCGCGGTCGATCGCGACCGGGCCGGTCCCGACTGGATCGGCCCCGACTGGGCGGACACTGACCGGGCCGACACTGACTGACCTCGTACTCGCGCGCGCCGAGGTCGATAGGTCGGCGCATCTGCGCGCGGACCAGGCCTGGCTCGACGCGGCCTGGGCGAATCCGCGCACCAAGGTCCTCGTCGTCGAGCACGGTCGCGTGCTGTGCGACATGGGCCGCGAACTGGCCCGGCTCATCTTCATCCCGCCGGCGCAAGCGCCAGCGGGCGTGCGCTTCCTGCTCGGTGCCGATCGTGACGGCGTCGCCTACTTCGGTGTCGCCGGGCCGCTGCCCGAGCCGTCTCGGGAAACTGTGCGGGCAGTCCCACTCCGCGAGGCTGGTCCGCTGGTGTCGGACCGGGACGCAGGCCTGATGACGCACGCGGTTGCGCTGGCGAACTGGCACGAGACGTTCACCCACTGTCCTCGCTGCGGCTCGCCGACAGACCCGATTTCCTCCGGTCATGCCCGCAAGTGCCCCGTCGATGGGAGCGAGCATTTCCCGCGCGTGGACCCGGCCATGATCGTGCTGGTCACCGACGATGCCGACCGCTGCCTGCTAGCTCGCAACGCGATGTGGCCGGAGCACCGCGTGTCGATTCTGGCCGGCTTCGTCGAGGCGGGGGAGTCGGCCGAGCAGGCGGTCGCCCGCGAAGTGCACGAGGAGATCGGCGTCGCCGTCGGTGCCGTCACCTATCTGGGCAGCCAGCCGTGGCCGATGCCGCAGAGCCTGATGCTCGGATTCCGCGCCGAGGCGGCCGGCAGCACGCAGATCACGGTCGACGCTGACGAGATCGCCGAAGCGCACTGGTACAGCCGGGACGACCTGCGCGCCGCGGTCGACAGCGGTGGGCTGCTGCTGCCGCCGCCGGTCTCGATCGCGCACCGCATCATCGAATCCTGGTACGGCAGTGCGCTGCCCGGCAGCTGGTAAGCCGGTCACCTCATCAAGACGAAGGATCTGGCGGCAAATCGGCGCCAGATCCTTCCTCTTGATGATCCGGTCGTGCGTGCGATAAGCAGATTGACAATGCATCGGCCATCTACTTATGCTGCCGTCTATGGCCAAGCCACTTGCTCCGATGCGCGAGCCCACGTACTTCGTGCTGGCCTCGCTGCTTGAAGGGCCGCTGCACGGTTACGCGATCATCAAGCGCGCCGAGGAGATGTCGGGCGGCCGCGTCCGCCTCGCCACGGGCACTCTCTACACCGCGCTTGACCGGCTGACGGACGAGGGCTATGTCCGGCTGGTCAGCGAGGAGATAGTCGCCGGCCGGGTTCGCCGGTCGTACGGGCTGACAGATGAGGGCTCGGCAGCGCTGCGTGCTGAGGCGCAGCGGATGGCCGAGGCTGCTCGGCTGGTCACCGGCGAGGAAACTAGCCCGCGAGCCAGTCGGCTCGCCCGGCGTACGAGGACCGCGTAATGGCCAGCGACAACCGCGGACCTGCGGGCGAGGACCCGCGGCCCGAGGACGGCGAGGGCTCAGCGGCGCTGGAGGACAGCGCACTGGCGAGTAACGACCGCGATCCTGCCGGGGCGGACCGCGTGAGCGCGCTTGAGCGACGTACTCGAACGCTGCTGCGCGTCTATCCGGCCGACTACCGGCGCGAACGAGGCGAGGAAATGATCGGCACGCTGCTGGAGACGACACATGACGGGCGCGCGTGGCCGCGGCTGCGCGACGCGCGTGCGCTGGCGGTGGGCGGCCTGAAGGCGCGCGCGGCGCAGAATCGCCGCCTCTCCACGGCTGCCAATCTCCGCGTCGCGGTCATGGCCGGCGTCAGCTTGTTTCTGGCGATGCTGGCAGGTGAGTACCTGGCTAGCTTCGCGAGCGCATTCGGGCCGCATGGGCCGTCGGTGTCAGGCTGGTCCGTCTGGCCAGCGGCGTTGGCGGGGCTATTCATCGCGGCGACTGTGGTGCTGGCGTGGACGGCGCCGCGAATTATCGTGCTGGCGAGCGCCGTCGCGGCAGCAGCGGCGGTGGCATTGTTCTACGTCGTGGTCGCGCCGGTGCTGGTCGCGCCGGCCGTGACTCAGGTGATGTGCCTGGCGGCGCTCGTGGCGCTCGTCCCGCGTGCGGTGCGCCCATCGCGACGGTGGCTGTGGCTCATGGGCGCGGTCGCAGGAATGGCGGTCCTCCCGAACGTGCTGTTGGGCTACTGGGAATGGATGACGCCGCCAGTCCTCGTGCTAGCCACCGGCATCGTCGCCATTGCGTGGATCGGCATCGACGCCCGCCTGGCAGTTGCGGTCATGACCTGCATCGTCGTGACGCTGGTGCAAACAGAGACGGCCGGTATCGGCCACGGAGTCGGCTTCCCCGCGCAGCTGATGTTGCCGCTCGTCATCGCCGCTGCGATCGCGGCGCCTGCTATCTGGCTGCTGCGGCGGCAGTCAGGAAGGGCAGTCGGCTAGATACCTGCAGCCCGCATGGCGAACAGGACGGACGTGATGGCGAGCGACAACCGCGAGCCGCGCGGGGACCGAAGCGGCTGCTAGCGCCGCGCTCAGCACGCCCGCCGCGAGCGTGGCTATGGCTCATCGGCACTGTGGCTGTGGCACTGCTGGCCTCCGTCTACCCCGGCTCAGCAGGCCTGGTGCCGCAACTCGCGCCGCCGCTCGCCCTGGCTGTCGTCAGCGCGGCGTGGATTGCCGTCGATGCCAGGCTGGCAGTAGCGGTCGTCGCCTGCGTGCTGACGTTCGAGATCGTGCGAATGGTGCCGTTCTTCAACGCTGCCATGCTTCCGTTCCTGCTCATTGTTGCCACGGTGGGCGCGCTGGCGGCCTTGCTGCTCCGGCGCCAGTCGGCGCCGCGCACCCGGCTCGGCTAGCTGCAGGCGACCAGGATCGCGTCGCTGACGGCGGCCATGTGCTCCGCACCGGCGGCGCGGGACACCAGCAGGCTGGTCACGTAGCCGACGGCGACCTGACGCGCCGGATCGGCCCAGCCCATGCACACGTAGCTGCCGTTGTGGCCGAACGCGGACCGGCTGGCGAGCGCGCCCATCGGCCCTGGGCCGCCGCCGAGCCGAACGCTGGCATGGCGCTCGCCGCCGAGCTGGAAGCCTTCTGACCAGCGCACCGGCAGCCTCAGGTACCGGTCGGTCTCGCCGTCGCTCGACGGTGTCGTGGCCTGCGAGATGGTCTCAGGGCGCAGCACACGAGCACCGTCAAGTTCGCCGCCATTCAGTAGTGCCTGGTACAGCCGGGCCAGGTCACGCGCCGTCGCGGACACGCTCGCCGCCGGAATCACGGCCTGCCGGGTCGCCCTCCGGTTGATCATCAGCTGGGTGGCCAGTTCCGCGGCGCCGCGACCGCGGACCGGGACATGCCGCGGCCAGAGTTCGCTCGGCAAGCCGAGGTAGGTGTCCCGCAGACCCAGTGGCTCGAGAATCTCGGCGTGGACAAAGTCGCGGACGCTGGCGCCGGTCGCGCGCCGCACGACCTCGCCCAGGATGAACCCGAAGCTGAGTACGTGATAGGCAGGGACCCGACCAGGCGGATACCGTGCCGTGGCCCGCTCGATCGCGCGGACCGAGGCATCCCAGTCGGTCATCGCCAGCGCGTCCTGCGCCATGGTGCGCGCGACCGGCAGCCCGCCGCGATGCTGGAGTACGTGCCGGATCGTGATCCCGCCCTTGCCGCGCTGCCCGAAGGCTGGCCAGTAGCGCGCGACCGGATCGTCGAGCGATAGCGCCTCACGCTCGGCGAGCACGTGCACGGCGAGCGCTACCAGGGGTTTGCTCGCGGAGAACAGGAAAAACAATCCGTCCGGCTCGCAGCTGAACGCCTGGTCGAGCACAACCTGCCCGCGCGCGATGACGCAGATCTGCGCGGGACTACCCCGTTCCCGTATGAGCCTGATTGCCGATGCCAGGCTGGCTGTGCGGTCGCCTGGGTCGAGCGGCATGTCAGGCTGGCGCGAGCTTGGCGAGCGTGTCCGGGAGGTTGATGCCAGGCGTCGGCAGGATCGCGATGACAGGAGTGTCCAGGCCGGTCGCGTGATAGGCCGCCACGCGTTCCCGGCACTGCTCGGCCGCGCCGTGAATGACAAGCTCGTCGACCAGCGAGTCCGGGATGGCCTCGAGCGCGCCCTTGCGGTCCCCGGCGTCCCATGCAGCCAGCATGGGGGCGATGATGTCGCCCCGGCCGAGCCACTGGTGGAACGCGGCGTACACCGGCACTGTCAGGTAAGCCGCGACGACTCGCCTGCCGATCGCCCGGGCCGTGTCTGTGTCGGTCGTCGGGATGAGGAAGATGCGCGCGACGAGCTCACAGTCCGGCCCTGCCACGGCGCGCACCTTGGGCACGTCCGCCGGCGACAGCCAGTTCGTGATGGCGATGCCGGCTTCCGCCGCCGCGAGCCTGACCATGCCCGGTCGCAGCGCGGCAAGCGCCAGCGCGGGCGGGACCTTGGGCGCCGGGTCAAGCCGGAAGCCGTCCACCGAGAACGTCTCGTACTCGTGCGTTACCTTGCCGCCGTCCAGCGCGGCGCGCAGGAACCGCAGCATGTCGCGGGAACGCTGGTAGGGCTTCTCGAAGGGAATGCCGTTCCACTGCTCGACCGCGACCTTGGAAGACGTGCCGATGCCCATGACGAACCGGCCCGGCGCAAGATCGGCCAGCGTGGCGGCCTGGACGGCCAGCGTGACGGGTGCCCGGCCGTAGACGCCGACGATCGCGGTGCCGAGGCGCAGCTGCGGCGCCCATTGCGAGGCCAGGGTGAGCGGCGTGAACGCGTCGACTCCGTTGAGCTCAGCGGACCAGACATCGGTGTAGCCAAGGTCGGGGAGGCCCGCCACCAGATCCCGCTGCTCGGCAACAGGCAGTCCGTGCAGCGGCAGGGTCAGGCCCCAGCGTGCTTGCGATCCCATCGGCATCCCTTCGCGGCGTTCCGGGTGTGGCTGCGAGTATGCCAGCGTTTGCCCGGCTCACTAAGCCTGGTCTGCGGTTAACTCTGGTCTGCAGTTAGCTCAAGGCCAGGGTCAGCTCAGGGCGACGGTCAGCTCAGGGCGACGGTCAGCTCAGGACGATAGTCGTGGAGGTTGCGGAGTTTGGCGTCGGTCTGCTCGTCGGCCGGGGTGTAAGTCGTCATCCGGGTACCGAGACGCTGGCCGAGCCAGAGGTGGGTGTAGTTCAGGTTGAGGAGGCCGACCTCGGGATGCAGGTAGCGCTTGGTCAGGTTCTCCGGGCTGGCGACCTCGTGTCGCTCCCAGAGCTCGGTGAATTCCGGTGACGCCTTGGTGAGCCGCGAGACCAGGCACTTCCAGGCCGGTTCGGCGACATGCTCGGCCATCGCAGCCCGGTACTCGGCCACCACCCGGCGGGTGCCTTCCTCCCAGTCGAGCCAGGCCGTCCGGCAGGCCGGGTTAGTGAACATGCGCCACAGCGAGTTGCGCTCCTCGAACGGCAGGTGGCCCAGGGGGCCTAGCAGGTCCTCGTAGGCCTGGTTGAAGGCGAGGACGTCCAGGCGCGCATTGCGGATGCAGGCCGGGAAGGGCTCGAGCTGATCCAGCAGCAGCTGCGCGGTCGGCGGTAGCGTCTTGCACTCGCTCTGCCCGTTGCTGTCGGGCGTGTCGGCAAGCCGGTATAGGTGGTCGCGCTCGTGCGGGTCGAGCAGCAGGGTCCGGGCCACCGCGTCGAGCACCTGCGGGGAAGCGTTGATGTCGCGGCCCTGTTCCAGCCAGGTGTACCAGGTCACGCCGACCCCGGCCAGCGTGGCGACCTCCTCGCGGCGCAGGCCAGGCGTGCGGCGCCGCGATGCAGGTGGCAGTCCGACCTGCTCGGGGGCGATGCGCTCACGCCTGCTGCGCAGGAAGCCGGCTAGCTCCTGGCGACGGCCGCTGACCAGGGCCTGATCGCTCATGGCTACTAGTATGCCCCTCGGCGTGTGGTGTTGCCAGTTACTGTCAGTACCAGTATAAGCAGACTCTAGTACCTGGCTCGAATTATCGGGCAGTCTAAGGCCATGCCTTCCACCCTGAATACCGCGAAGCCTGCGCAGACACAGGTCCTTGCTTCTCCACAGGCCAGGCCCTCCGCACAGGCCAAGGCCTCCGAACGGGCCAGTGCCTCCGAGCAGGCGCCGCGGCCGCACGACCACGACCAGCGGGCGCTCACGGCCGCTGGCCTGACCGTCATCCTCGTCGGCGTGCTTCTGCCCATGATCGACTTCTTCATCGTGAACGTGGCACTGCCCACGATCGATAGCGACCTGCGGGCCAGCCAGCCCATGCTCGAACTGGTGGTCTCCGGCTACGCCACGGCCTACGCGCTGCTCCTGGTCTTCGGTGGCCGGCTTGGCGACAACTTCGGCCGCAAGCGACTGTTCCTGGCCGGCATGGCGGCGTTCACCGTGACCTCGCTGGCCTGCGGCCTTGCGCCGACGGCCACGTTCCTTGTCATCGCACGCGTAGCGCAGGGAGCGTCCGCGGCCATGATGGTCCCGCAGGTGCTGGCGACCATCCAGGCCGCCACCACGGGCGAGCGGCGCACCAAGGCGCTGGCTCGCTATGGCGCGACTGGCGGCCTGGCCGCCGTCCTCGGCCAGGTGCTCGGCGGGCTGCTGGTCTCGGCCAACATCGCCGGCCTTGGCTGGCGACCGATCTTCCTCGTGAACGTTCCGATCGGACTGGCCGGCCTGCTGCTGGCCAAGCGGTACGTGCCGGACACCCGGCACGGGGCGCCCGCGCCCATCGACGGGCCGGGCACGGTCCTGCTCGGCGCGGCGCTGCTCGCCGTGCTCGTGCCGCTGACGGAGGGAAGCTCGCTGCGGTGGCCCGCGTGGACGATCGCCCTGCTGATATTCGCGCCGGTCGCGGCAGCCGCATTCGCCTCGTTCGAGCGCAGGGCCGAGCGGTCGGGCCGCAGTCCGCTAGTGCCGCCCTCGCTGCTGCGGGACCCGAGCATGCGCCGCGGCCTCGTGCTGGCGCTGCCGTTCTTCGCCGGGTTCGGCGCGTTCATGTTCTGCTACGCGCTGCTCGTGCAGGACGGCCTGCATGCAAGCGCTCTTACAGCAGGACTCGGCCTGGTGCCGATGGCCGCCGCATTCCTGCTCGCGTCGCTGTCCACGTCCAGGCTGCTCGCCCGTTTCGGCGCCAAGGTGCTCTTCGCTGGCGGGCTGCTGCAAGCCGCCGGCCTGGTCATCCTCTGCCTCACCGTGTACCTCGGCTGGCCGCACCTGTCAGTAATCGATCTCGGGCCCGGGCTGGCGGTTGCAGGACTCGGCCAGGGGCTGGTCATGAGCCCGCTGTTCGGCATCGTGCTGTCCGCGGTGCCGGCCGCCGTGGCCGGTGCGGGCAGTGGCGTGCTGACGACCACGCAGCAGAGCGCGCTTGCACTCGGCGTCGCGACGCTGGGCAGCCTGTTCCTGACTCTGGCCGGCGACGGAACTGGCATCCGCACGGGGTTCATCGTGGTGCTCGGAGTGCAGATCGTGGTGGCGGTTGGCGTCGCCGCCGGCGCGCGAGGGCTGCCAGGCTGGCGCAGATCCCGGCCGGAGCTGGCGACCGCATAGGCAGCGACCAGCCTGGAAGGGGCGTCGCTCAGGACAGGAACGGGCTCGCCGTCAGTGACTGCCGACGGCGCGCTCGCCGTACGAGGCGCTAGCCGGTCAGGGCGAGCGTTGCGCCGGTCTGGTCGACGAGTCGGTGGCAGCCTTCGGCCGCTGGGAACTTCGCCAGCTGGCCGCGGACTCTCGCCAGCGGTCCTTCCGGCCCGGCCAGGATGGTCCCGTCGCTGT
>DASXKI010000029.1:0-3957 GCA_036496945.1 Streptosporangiaceae bacterium
CGCAGGACCCGGACCTTTGCGCGGAGCGCCTCGCCCCTGGCCTGGGCGGTCGATCGGAGGCCGTGCTGGAACTCGGCCATCCGCTCGCTGAGCTCAGGATCGGCGGCCGCCAGGATCCGCACTGCCAGCAGGCCCGCGTTCCTGGCGCCGCCGACGGCTACGGTCGCAACCGGGATCCCGGCGGGCATCTGCACGATGGACAGCAGCGAGTCGAGGCCGTCCAGGTGCTTGAGCGGTACCGGTACGCCGATCACTGGCAGCGTGGTCACCGACGCCAGCATGCCGGGCAGATGAGCGGCACCGCCAGCACCGGCGATGATCACCTTTAGTCCGCGGCCAGCGGCGGCCTGACCGTAGCTGATCATGTCCGTCGGCATCCGGTGCGCCGAGACGACGTCGGCCTCGGCGACCACGCCGAATTCGTCCAGCACCTCGACCGCGGCCTGCATAACCGGCCAGTCCGAGTCGCTGCCCATCACGACGCCCACCACCGGCCTTGCGCTCACCATTCGCGCCCCTTCGCTCACGGCTCCTCGGTCCCGGCGGCGAGGTACCGCGCTGCCCGCCTGGCCCGCTCCCGCACCGTCGCCAGATCGCTGCCGAGCGCCGTCACGTGGCCGACCTTGCGGCCAGGCCGGACCGGCTTGCCATATAGCTGCACCTTCAGCGCGGGATCGGCCGCCATCACATGGTTCAGCTTGCCGTGCAGGTCGGGGTCGTCGCCACCGAGTACGTTCGCCATCACCACGCATGGCGCGGTCGCCGTCGGCGCACCTAGCGGCCAGTTCAACACGGCACGCAGGTGCTGCTCGAACTGCGAGGTTCTGGCGCCCTCGATGGTCCAGTGCCCGCTGTTGTGCGGACGCATCGCCAGCTCGTTGACCAGTAGGCCACGGCGCGTCTCGAACAGCTCGACCGCGAGGAGACCGATCACGTCTAGGTCCCTGGCCAGAGTGAGCCCGAGCTGGATAGCGCCCTCGGCCAGGTCGTCAGCGAGGCCGGGTGCCGGTGCCAGCACCTCGTGGTTGATGCCGTCCCGCTGAATTGTCTCCACGACCGGGTAGACGGCCCCGTGGCCGCTGGGCGACCGGGCGATCAGCACCGCGAGCTCGCGCTGGAACGGAACGAATTCCTCGGCCAGAAGGCTCAGCCCGTGCGACAGCACATCGGCCACCTCAGCGCCGCTGCGACAGACCCAGACGCCGCGACCGTCGTAACCGCCGGACACCGCCTTCAGCACCACCGGCCAGCTGGTCCGGTCGGCGAATGCCAGCACGTCGTCCAGGTTGGCCACCGGCTCGAACCGGGGGCACGGCACGCCGAGCTCCGTCAGCCGCGCACGCATGGCCAGCTTGTCCTGAGTGAGCCGGAGCGCGGCTGCGCTCGGCCGCACCGCGAATCCGGCCTGCTCGAGCGCGGCGAGCTGCGGCGGCGGCACGTGCTCATGGTCGAAGGTGATCGCATCGCACCCGGCCGCGAAAGCCAGCAGGTCGTCGGTCGAGCGGTAGTCGCCGAGCACCGTGTCGGCGCACACCTGGGCGGCACTCTCGTCGGGCGCAGCCGCCAGGACCCGGAACCTGATGCCAAGCCCGATCGCCGCCGCCGCGGTCATCCGGGCCAGCTGCCCGGCCCCGATCATGCCGACGACCGGCGGCCTGCCATCGCCTTCGGCAGGCGACGTCCTAACCGCCGTGCTCACGTGCGCCGAGCGCAGTTCCTGGTGATTCATTACCCGCCGTAGCCTACGGCCAGTCTGGCGCGGCCGGGCTAAGCAGGCCCGGCCACCGCGGGCAGCTCCTCGGCGTCGGCGGTGGCATGGGGCAGGAACAGGGCGAACACGGCCGGCCGCGGCCGGACGAGCACGACCTGGCCGCCGTCTGCGGCAGCGAGGGTGCGAGCCAGCGCGAGCCCCAGACCCGTGCCGGTCGGCGATCCGCTAACGCTTCGCTCGAAGATGCGCGGCGCGAGCTCGGACGGCACCCCGCTGCCTTCGTCACGCACTTCGACGACCACCGACCGCCGCGTGCGCGAGGTCCGGATCGTGACGGTGCCCGCGCCGTGCACCAGGGCGTTATCGAGCAGGGTGGCGATCACCTGGGCGGCGCCGCCGGGCGTGGCGAAGGCGAACAGGCCCTTCTCACCGGCCACCGCCAGCCGCCGGCCCAGCCGCCGGAACGCCGGCTCCCACTCCATCACCTGCTGGCCCACGATCTCGTCCACGCTCGCGACGGTCGGTACGCCGGGTGCTGTCCGGCGAGCCCGGCCGAGCAGCTGGCTGACGACCTCAGCGAGCCGTTCGGTCTGGGCAAGCGCGGCCGCGCCTTCCTCGCGCACCACGTCCGGGTAGTCGGCCGACGCCAGCATTTCTTCCAGCCGCATGGACAGCGCGGTCAGCGGCGTGCGCAGCTGATGCGAGGCGTCCACGGCGAAGTCACGCTCCGCCGACAGCAGGTCGTTGATCCGCTGCACCGACCCGTCGAGCCCCTCGGCGACCCGGTCGAGTTCCTGGATCCCGTACCGACGGCCGAGCGGGCTGGAGTCGCCGGATCCGAGTCGGTCGGCCGCGCCGGCGAGTTCCTGGAGCGGCCGGGTAATCCGCCGGGAGTACAGGAGGCCGAGCACCACGGCGACACCGACCGCGGCCAACGCGACACCGCCGATGAGCAGGAGTTCCCTGGTGAGATTGCCGGTCAGGAAGCTGTCGTCGGCCTCGACCGTCACATCGAAGAGACTCTTACCCCCGCCGATGCTCTCTCCCGCGCCGACGGTAGCCGACCTGGAGTCGTGTACCGGCGGCTTCACGCCCGTACTGGCCAGCACATGCCCGCTATAGCGGATGACCACGTAGCGGCCGGCGAGCGCCCGGCCGAGCCGCGCGGCGTACGCCGAGTCGATGGGCTGAAGGTCCTCGTGACGCTGGTACAGGCCGGTGGCGACGGTCTGCGCGTCGTGACGCAGGGCGCGGCTGGCCTCCTGGACTTGGAGCCGCCCGAGTACGAAGCCCAGCGGGATGCCAAGCGCCAGCACCGCGGCGACCGCCACGGCGAGCATCGAGATCAGCAGCTGCCGCCGCATTACTGGTGCTCCAGGTTGTCAGGGCCTCTCAGCATACGACCTCAGCGAGCGATTAGTCGCCGCGCTCGAATCTGAAGCCGACACCGCGGACCGTGGTGATGTACTGGGGGCTGTGCGCGTCGTCGCCCAGCTTGCGGCGCAGCCAGGACACGTGCATATCGAGCGTCTTGGTCGAGCCCCACCATTTCGAATCCCAGACCTGACGCATGATCTGCTCGCGCGTGACCACCTTGCCAGCCTCGGCCACCATCAGGGCCAGCAGGTCGAACTCTTTCGAGGTCAGCTCGATCTCGGTGTCGCCCAGCCAAGCGCGCCTGGCGTCGGAGTCGACCCGGACGCCCTGCACGGTCTTGGTCTCGGTCGCGCCGCGCCGCAGCAGCGCCCGCACACGGGCGAGCAGCTCAGCGAGCCGGAACGGCTTGGTGACGTAATCGTCAGCCCCCGCGTCCAGGCCGATGACGGTGTCCACCTCGTCTGCCCGGGCGGTGAGGATGAGCACGGGCACCGATTGCCCGGCCGATCGGATCCGCCGGCACACCTCGAGCCCGTCGATCCGGGGGAGGCCAATATCGAGCACGATGAGGTCGATGCCGCCGTTCTTGGCCGCCTCCAGAGTGCCTGGCCCATCAGAGGCGACGTCCACCTCGTAGCCCTCACGCCGCAGCGCGCGGGCTAGCGGTTCGGAGATTGCCGGATCGTCCTCGGCGAGCAAAACGCTGGTCATGCCTTCGATGGTAGGGCCGATCTGGTGATTCGCAGCCCGCTACACGCATCGCGCTGCGATGTCTTGCCCCCCGCTTGACCTCGCGTTGCGGAAATGATCTGCTTCGCGCCAGATTCGGCGACGACTGTTTTTGCGACGACCGCTAACGCGGCGGGCGG
>DASXKI010000030.1:0-3360 GCA_036496945.1 Streptosporangiaceae bacterium
CATTGCCAGCCTTTAGGATTTAGCAATGGGCATTAGGGTCGTACCGAACGAAACGGTACCGGCCACCGTTTACAAGCACTTGCTGCCGCACGAGCGGCAGGTCATTACCGTTCGGTTCCACCCCGCGGTGCTGATCAGGCCGGTGGCCGAGGTCCTGGCCGGACTCGCGATCGCTGGCCTGCTCTCCACCACGCTCGCCCGGCATAGCGGCCTCGCCCTGCTGGTCATCTGGCTGATCTGGTTCCTGGTCGTGCTCAGGCTGCTCTATAAGATCTACGAGTGGCTTGACGATTACTTCGTAGTAACCTCCAAGCGCATGATGCTGGCTACGGGCGTTTTCTCCAAGTCGGTGGCCATGCTGCCGCTCACCAAGGTGACGGATATGCGCTTCGAGCGCTCGGCAAGGGGCCGCGTGCTCGGATACGGCAAGTTCATCGTCGAGTCGGCGGGCCAGGAGCAGGCGCTGCGCGAGGTGGACCATCTGCCCTATCCCGAGCAGCTTTACCTTGAGGTGTGCGGGCTTATCTTCACGCCAGACAAAGGCGACAGCGACGACTGAGCCTTTACGGCCGGGGCCGTTTTACCGCTCTTGAACCCATTTGGCGGCTGCGATCGCGGAGCCCCGGGCCCCGGCCATGTCGAGGTCCGGGACCAAGGTGATCTCGGCTAGCTCGGCCTGCTCCGCGTACAGCGACGTGTTCTCCCGCACCACGCCGAGGAACCAGTCACGGAAGTGCGGCGCCGCCTCGATCACCCCGCCGCCGACGAAGTACGTGTCGGGGTCGGTGAACTTGGCGGCGACCGAGAACACCTGCCCGATCGCCATGGCCTGCTGGCGGAAGATGGCGAGCGACATCTCGTCGCCCCGTTCGGCGTAGCCGCGGACGAGCTTGGCGCCCTTGGCGATGGGCACGCCGGCGAGTTCATGGCCAGGGAACCTGGTCAGCCAGTACGGCAGCAGATTCCGCGTTATCCCGGTCAGCGAGGCGACCGACTCGGCGTCGGCGAACAGCCCGCAGTTGCACGACGGTCTGGGCTGGCCATTCTCGAGCAGCCCCTCCATCGGTATCGGCATGTGCCCGAGCTCGCCGGCCATCCCGGCCGCGCCCTTGACGATGCGCCCTTCCTGGACCACGCCGCCGCCGAGTCCGGTGCCGACGATGGCGGCCACTGAGCTGCGGCGGCCCGACTCCGGGCCGTGCCGCACGTGGTGGGCGTAAATCGCGGCCGCGTTGGCGTCGTTGTTGTACACGACAGGGATGCCGAGGCGCGCCTCGAGCGCGCCCCTGATGTCGAACTTGTGCCAGCCGGCGTGGCCGAAGTTGGTCGCGCCCCCGGTGGCGAGGACCCCCGCGGCGCTAGCCGGCCCCGGGGTGTCCAGGCCGACCGCGAGCACCCACTCCCTTGGCACGCCCGTCATGCCGAGCACCTTGTCGAACTCGTCGACTAGCGCCTGGATCGCCTTGTCCGGGCCCTCGCGGACGAGGCTGGGCAATTCCGCCATCGTGTCCACGAGGAACCTGCCGTCCGAGGTAAGAACGGTGCCATTGTTCGTAGTACCGCCATTGTCGATACCAACGGCTACCCAGTCACCCGGTACGAGCATGAAACCTCCATCGCCAGCCAATGCTCTGAAGAAGGTATATCCCAGGTAAGCGTGCTGACTACTACCTGGTCCGATAGAGCATCAGCATCTTGTCTCCGTCGACCCACCGGCGGACCAGTTTCATTCGGGCTACGAGCGACATCTCCTCCTTATCCACCGGCGTGGCCCTGGCGGAATCCATGTAGGCGGCGTACGCGGGCTGGGTGTAGACCCAGACCCGCGTGACGTGCGTGAACCGCTTCAGCAGTTCGGCGGGGCTCACGTCGGTGCCGTACAGCGTGTCTGACACCAGCGGGGATTGTGCGAGCGCGATGTCGCGAACGCCCCGCCACCGGGCCGGGTACTCCACCTCGATCGGCCGGTAGCTCATCGGGATGAAGAAGACGATATCTCCTGGCTTGGCGTTGGCCGCGACGATCTGGGAGTCGCCCGCGAGGTTGTCCGGGCGCGAGCTCGGCAGGCTCACCTTCGCGTCCGCGGGGACGAGCGCGATGACGAGCAGGACGAGGATCGCGGCAGCGGGCAGCCAGCCCAGCCATGCCAGCCCGGCTCGGCTCAGCGGCGGTATCGCGGCCGCGACCAGCCTGGCGAGCCACGTGAGCCCCCATGCCACCAGGATGGCGAGGGCGGGCAGGCAGTACTCCACGTACCTGCCGTCGTAGACCGGGTGGATCTGCGACGCCACGAGCAGCAGCGCCGGCGGCAGCACCAGCCACGGCAGCGCGACGCTGCCGGGCGTCAAGGACGGCCGGCCGCGCCGCCAGGTGACCGCGTCCGCGGCGACGCCGAAGGCCGCGAGGCCGAAGACCGGCCAGAACAGCTTCTCGGGTCCCGCCCACGTGCGCGCCAGGTTGACGGCGGCGCTGCGGATGATCACATGGCCGGTCATCCAGGAGATCGCGGTGCGCTGCGCGTACGCGAAGGCCACGATCGGGATGAGGACGACTACCGCGACGATCCCGGCCACCGCCCAGCGGGCCAGCACGCCAGCCGGCCGCTGCCGCACCACGCCGGGCAGGCCCGGCGCCGCGATCAGCAGCGTCACCCCCTGCGCGATGAGGATGAGCAGCCCGAAGATGTTGAACAGCCCGGTCAGCGCGGCCGCCGCCCCATACCCGATCCACCACCGGCCGCCGTCCTCGATGGCCTTGAGCAGCAGATAGGTGGTGATCGCGGCCAGCATCGTCACGATGGCGTACGACCGCGCCTCCTGCGCGTACCTGATCACGGCAGGCAGCAGTGCGAACAGCACGCCCGCGGCCAGCCCGGTGGCGGCGGGGTACGGCGATCCGGCGATCGTGGCGAGGCGGCGCGCGATCAGCGCGGTGAAGGCCGCCGCCACGGCCATCGCGACCACGGACGGCGCCCGGAGCACGGTCGGCGCGGAACTGCCCGCGACCGTCTCTACGGCGTGCACCACCAGGTAGTAGGCGCCGTGCACGATGTCGTCGTGCGGCATCGTCGCAAGGAGCTGGCTGACCGAGCGGGCCGCCATCGCCTTCGTGACGCCCTCGTCACCCCAGATCGGGGGGCGGGCGACGTGGTAGCCGCCGGTGATCAGGCCAAGCACACCGGGGACGACCGCTACCAGCCAGGCCACGGGCGAGAACCAGGCCCTGTCCGCCCGGCTGGAGGGACTCCCGGCAGCGCCTGCCCCCGCCCCCCGCCGCGTCGGCTCACCAGTACCGACGTCAATCCCCACGATTCACCTTCTTCGCGCAGACTGGCCCGGGATAAGAGAACGGCGACCAGCT
>DASXKI010000031.1:0-13876 GCA_036496945.1 Streptosporangiaceae bacterium
CTTGGTGAGATCAGTGCTAGCCGAGATCACTGCTGGCTGCGATCACTGCTGGCTGCGATCACTGCTGGCTGCGATCACTGCTGACTGCGATCGTCTCCGACGCACGGCCCGCGAACACCACCCGCCGCGGGTGGTGTGTGGTCTCTCAGGGCGCCTGCGGGCGGGCGGCGGGCGCGAGGCCAAGCAGCTTGATGATCTCCGCGGTGACCTGGCCCGCCGGCCGGCCGGCGACGTTGACCGGGTGCACACGCGGCTCGTCGTGCGGCATCTCCAGGTCAGCGAACTGGCTTGCCATCAGCGGCTCGTGGAAGAAGTGGCCGGTACGGGCTGTCAGCCGTGCCTCGTCCTGCTCCCTGCTGATGACCAGGAACACCATCTCTGCCTCGACCCGGCCGGTGAGTAGTTCGTCCCGGTAGCGGCGCTTGAGCGCCGAGCAAGCGAGCACGGCCGACTGGCCACTAGTGATGACGTCGTCCATCCAGGCGGTGATCGCGGCGAGCCAGGGGCCGCGGTCAGCATCTGTGAGCGGCAGGCCGGCCCGCATCTTGGCTACGTTGGCTGCCGGGTGGAACGAGTCGCCGTCGGCGAACATCAAGCCGCGCCGTTCGGCCAGCAGCCGGCCGACGGTGGTCTTGCCGCTGCCGGCCACGCCGGCCACTATCACGATCATCGGAGGCGAGCCTAACGTGCGAGGCTTTGCCTGGATACCTGACCCGAAGGGGAGCATTCATGCCTGCGGACACCGTGGACGCGCTCGTCATCTTCGGGGCGACCGGGGATCTGGCGAAAATCGAGACGTTCCCGGCGCTCGTCGGGCTGGTCGACCGCGGTGCCCTGACCGTTCCGGTGGTCGGCGTGGCCAACAGTGGCTGGAACCTCGAGCAGTTCCGCGAGTACGCAGCGGCCTCGCTGACGCTCAACAACATGGATCCGGCCAGCCAGGCGGCGATCAGGATGCTCGGATTGCTGCGTTATGTCGATGGCGATCTGGAGGACCCGGCTACCTACCTGGCGATGTCGGCCGCGATGGGCGACGGCCAGCGTCCCCTGTACTACCTGGAAGTGCCGCCCTCGCTCTTTGGCCGGATCGCCGAGGGGATCGCGGCGGCAGGCCGTGCCGCGGGCGCGCGGGTGATGGTGGAGAAGCCGTTCGGCACTGACCTGGCCAGCGCCGTGAAGCTCAACGAGACCATGCACCAGTACTTCCCGGAGGAGTCGATCTACCGGGTCGATCACTGGCTCGGGCTCGAGCCGGTGGAGAACCTGTTGTTTGTCCGGTTCGCCAACGCGATCATCGAGCCGCTGCTGAGCCGCAGCCATGTCGAGAGCATCCAGATCACGATGGCCGAGGCTTTCGACGTCGCCGACCGCGGCAGCTTTTACGACCAGACCGGCGCGATCCGGGATGTCATCCAGAATCACATGCTCCAGGTGCTGGCCACGGTCCTGGCCGATCCGCCGGACGGCAGCGGCCTGGAGTACTGGCGCGACGCGAAGTCGCAGATCATCGGCGCGCTGGAGCCGCTAAGCGCGCAGACCACGGTGCGCGGCCAGTACGACGGATACCTCGCGGTTCCCGGCGTGGCGTCTGGCAGCACGACCGAGACCTTCGCGGCGATCCGGCTCAGCGCCCAGTCCTGGCGCTGGGCTGACGTGCCGATCCTCATCCGGGCGGGCAAGTGCATGCCCGTCACCGCGACCGACGTCGTCTTCCGCTTCCGCAAGCCGCCCCACGACGTGTTCGGCCTGGGCGACCAGGCGGCCGCCAACCAGCTGCGGGTCCGCATCAACCCTGACGCTCAGGTAGGGGTCACCGTGCTGGGCAAGAAGCCGGGCGCGGACATGGCGGCCCAGTTGCTCGAGCTCGGTTACTCCGGCCCGACGATGCAGCGGCTGACGATGCAGCAGATGATGCGGCCGTACGACCGCCTCATCGGCGCTGCCGTCAACGGGGAGCGATACCTGTTCGCGCGGCAGGAGACCGTGGAGGCGGCCTGGCGCGTCGTGCAGCCGGTGCTGGGAGACGTCGTGCCCCTCCAGCCGTACGCGGAGGGCAGCTGGGGGCCAGCGCTCGCGGACTCGCTGCTCCCGGACGGCGAGACCTGGCACAACCCGATGGCATAGCCACGAAAGCGCTGTCGCGATGACAAACTCCCGAGACCGGCATAACCCTGCCGAGGCCGGGCAGGGTGGCGAGCCAGTCGGCACCGGGCCCGCCCGTAGCGGGCATGCTGACATGGTGGAGACCGAGCCCGACGCGCGTTTCACCATGGCGAACGAGCGCACTTTCCTGGCCTGGAGCCGGACGGCGCTGGCCATGGTCGCAGCAGGCCTTGCCATCGTGCAGCTGCTACCGCCGTTCCCCGGCGTCCCGGCGGGCAGGCGCGTGCTGGGCATCCCGCTGATCGTCCTCGGCGCGGTCGTGGCGCTGGCTGCCTACCGGGATATGACCCGCAATCAGACGGCGCTGCGACGCGCCCAGCCGTTGCCGCGCTCCATCTTGCCGCGGCTGCTAGCGGCCACGATCGGCGGCGTTGCCGCCGCCGCCGCGGTCGTCGTGCTGCTGTCGGCGATCCGGTAGGCGTGGGCATGCCACCAAGAAACCACGATCAGCCTGATGTCCCTGATGTCCCCGCTGTCCCTGATATCAAGGAGCCTGGCGACAGGACCCGGCTAGCCTGGAACCGTACGTCCGTCGCGTTCCTCGCCATCGGCGCCGCCATGCTAAAAACGGCTCCCGTCGCCGGGCTCGTGGTGCTAGCGATGGGGCTGCCGATCTGGGCAATCGCCAGCCGTGCCGAACGCACGGCTGTGGCCATCACGCCAGCAGCCGAGCTGCGGCTGGTCACGGTGATCGTCGTCCTCGTGTCGTGCACGGCACTTGTCGTCGCCATCTTTGGTCACAGCCCCGACAGCCTGGGTCAACTGCTTCGTGGCCGCTGACCAGATCGAACCCCGTCCCGCCGTCAGCACCACGCGCCGCAGGCTGCGCTGGCTCGCGATCGTCGTCGCGATCATGGCGTTGCTGACCGCGGGGTGGCCACTGCTCAACTCGGCCGTCGACAACCGGCAGCCGCTGGCCGCCGGCTCGCGCCTCACCGTCGGCACGGCGCCCGCGAGCGCGGCCGATGTCACGGTCGGGCCTGGCTGGTCCGTGCTGCCAGCGCAGAGCAACCCGGTCCAGGGCTACGTGCTCCAGAAAGGCGGCCTCCTGCTTTATCTGACGCACGTGTCTCTGGTCGACCGCAACCAGGTGCCGCGCCTGTGGCCGGGCCTGCGGCGGATTCTGTCCGTGAACCACCCCGGCAGCCGGCTGAGCAGGCCGGCCTTCATCACTACAGCGCACGGCCTGCGCGCCATCACCGGAGTGGTGGTCGGCACGCGCGTCACCGGCACCGCCACGATCTTTCCTGGCCCGTCCAGGGAGTTCGCCATCGTGATCATCGCGCTCGCCCCGCGGCATACGAGCCCGGCCCTGCGGGCGGCGACAGCGCGGATCATCGCCTCGCTGATGTTCAAGGCGCAGAGCAGATGACCTCGGCCGCGACGAGGACGCCACGGCTGACCCCGGGCCAGAGCATCCGCCTGGTCCGGGTCACGGCCATCGTGGCCTGTGTGTTTGGGACAGCAGTCCTGAGCTGGCAGTACTTCCGCTTCCCCATGGTGTTCCCCGGCCCCGCGCTGCTGGACGTGGCTCTCGAGATCCCGCTAGTCCTGGTCGGCGTGGTGCTGGTGCGGCTGCTGCGGCCAGTCCGTGCACCCGCCCTGATCTGGTCGGCTGCCGCCGTTGCCTGGGGCGCCACAGCAGCAGCAGGGTGCGCGCTCCTGGCGAACAGAGGGCTGATCAGCCTGTGGGCCAAAGGCGTTGGCCCGCATTTCGCCGCCACCTGGTCGGCGTCGCTGTCGGCCCCGGTCAACGAGGAGATACTCAAGGCGTGCGGGGTCGTCATGGTTGCCCTGGCCGCGCCGCGCGTGATCCGGGGACCCCTCGACGGAATGATCTTTGGCGCGATCGTCGGCCTGGGCTTCCAGGCGGCCGAAAACGTGACCTACGGGCTCAACAGCATCCTGCTAGACGGCGGCACCGACCCGGCCCAAGCTGTCGTCAACTCCTGGCTGGTCCGGGTTGGCCTGACCGCGCTGGGCTCGCACTGGGCCATGTCGGCTGTCGCCGGCGCCGGAGTCGGGTACCTCGTCGCGCGCGCCCGCGGCGCTCCGCACGGCGGCGTGCTGCCTGCGGTCGCGTGCCTGCTAGTCGCGATGGCGATGCACGTGGAGTTTGACGCGCCGCAGCTGGCCCTCGGGGTCAAGGTGGGACTGAATTTCGCAGTCGTGGCCGTGCTCTACCTGCTGCTCAGCCACGCCTACCTGAGCCGCGCCCACGGCGTGCTGGACGACTCGGTGGCCGCCGGGATCATCACGCCAGACGAGGCGGCAAGCCTGCTGAGCCGCCGGCGCCGGCACCGCGAGCTGGCCAGGGCCACCGCAGCCGAGCGCGGCCTGCTAGCAGCCCGGCAGCGCGCCCTCCTGGCCGACGTCGAGGGCGGGGCCGCGTGATCTACTGTCGAATGTACAGAACGCCCAGGGGCCTTGCGGCCGGCGCACAAGCCCGCAAAGCTCGTCACGAGGTCTTCATGTTACGTGGGTAGACCTGTCGCCTGGACGCCCAGGGGGCGGAACCTCGCATGACTGCCGATAGGGGAACCTAGTGCCGAGGCCGAGCACGCCAAGCTCGCAGGACGCGCCACCACGCGCTCATTCAGCTTCATCCGCTGGTGGTCCGGCGCATTCATCCGCTGGGGGTCCGGCGCACCGCAGTCCGCGTCGCCGCCGCCGGTGGGCCCCGCACTGGCCGCGGCGCCGGTGGCTGCGGATGACATTGCGGATCACGCTGGCGGTCTTGGTTGCCATCATGATTCCGATCTCCTGGTCGGTCGGGCACGCCCTCACAATGGCCGGCGGCGGATCGGTATCGGAACGGCTGGCTGAGTGGGCGCGCGACCACTATCTCGGGCCGGTCGTCACCCTGGGCGAGTGGATGACCTACCAGCCACCCAAAGTCGGCGGCAAGCCAGCGTTCGCGCTGACCGGACCGTCCGCCGCCGCGGCGAAGGCGGCGCAGCAGAAGCCACACCGCAAGGCGGCGGTCATCACCTACGGACCTCCGCCGCAGGTGCAGTCCATGGCCGGCTCGCCGCTGCGCGGCGAGGGCGTGTGGCGTGTGCTCGGCACGGTTGCCGGGCAACCTGCCGTCTACGGCACTTACCTGCGACCGAGCAGCGTCTATACCTCCTACGTGGCCGGCATTGTGTCGATGAACCAGAGCCTCGTGCGATTTGAGCTGAGGCCTGGTGTCGAGGACCCCGGTCCTGGACACTGGCATGCGTCCTCGTACATCGCCCCCGGCACCCGTCGCGGCCTCATGGCGACTTTCAACAGCGGCTTCAAGATCAGCTCGTCAGGTGGCGGCTTCTATCTGAACGGCGCGACCAGCGGCACCCTGACGCCAGGCGTGGCAGCGGTCGTGTACTACCGCGACGGCCACATCGGCATCGGCGTCTGGGGCCGGACGGTCCAGATGACTCCGGACGTGGTGGGCGTACGGCAGAACCTGCACCTGATTGTCGCCCACGGCCAGGTGCCGTCCGCCGTGGACAACAACGTCGAGACGAGCTGGGGCGCGACCCTGGGCGGCGGCTACTACGTCTGGCGCTCGGGCGTCGGGATTACCAGCGACGGGCGCGTGATCTTCGTCTACGGGCCGGCGCTGAACGTGCGCGAGCTTGCCGAGCTGCTCAAGCGTGCGGGCGTCGTCAACGGCATGGAGCTCGATATCAATCCGGACTGGATGTCGTTCATGTATTACCAGCGCAGCCAGTCGGCCAACCCGACGCCAGTCAACATGCTCCCCACCCAGACTCAGCCGCCGGGTCGCTACTACTCACCGGCGAGCCGCGACTTCACAGCGGTCTACGCCCGATGACGGCTAGGGCGCAGGAGACGGGCCAGAGCACCCCCGTCGCACCCGACACCGGCCCCGTCGCGGCGCGACCCGCCGCCGCGGGGCTGATCGTCGCTGCGATCCAGGCTGTCCGGCCCCGGCAGTGGCCGAAGAACCTGCTGGTCTTCGCGGCTCCGCTGGCAGGCGCGACGCTGGGCAGGGACAACGGCTTTGGCTACGCGCTGCTGGCCTTCGTGGCGTTCACCGCGGCCTCGTCGGCCGTGTACGTCATCAACGACATCCTGGATGTCCAGCGGGATCGTCTGCATCCGACGAAACGCCGGCGCCCGATTGCGTCCGGCCGGCTGCCGAGGCGAGCGGCGCTCACGCTCGCGGCAGCGTGCCTTGGGGTCTCGGCGCTGACTGTCGTCCTCATCGGCGAGCCGACGCTAGGCGCCGTGATCGGTGCCTACATCGTCGTGTCGTTCCTGTACAGCCTCACCCTCAAGCACATACCGGTCATCGAGCTGACGGTCGTCGCATCCGGTTTCGTGCTCCGTGCGCTTGGCGGTGCCGTCGCCACGCACGTGCCGCCGTCTGGGTGGTTCCTGACAGTCTGCAGCCTCGGGGCGGTGATGGTCGCCATCGGGAAGCGCTACACGGAGCTGTCCTCGCTCGGCGCTGATGCCATCGCGCACCGGCCGGTGATGCGCTGGTACAGCCTGGCCCGGCTGCGCGCCGGGCAGCGCGCCGCCAGCGCCGTCATGCTCGCCGCCTACCTGTTCTGGGCGCTATCGGAGCACGACGCCTGGATGCGGGGCTGGCACGTGGCCAGCGTAGTGCCGCTGGCACTTGCCCTGATCCGGTTCGACCGCCTGACCGGACTGGCCGAAGGCCGCCCGATCGAGGACCTCATCATCCGCGACCCGATGATGATCTGCTGCGAGCTCACCTGGCTGACGATGTTCACAGTGGGCCTCTAGCATGGCCGTCCTGGCGCCTGGACGTATGGTCTGCTCATGCTAAGGACATCATCGCGGTCGGCTGCGACGACGGCGCCGGCGACCGCCGGCGGCCCGGCCGTCAAGCCGACCAGGGTTCTGCTGATCGGCGGGACGAGTGAGATCGGGCAGGCCATCCTGGCCGCGCTTGACCTCGACAGCGACGCCGAGGTGCTGCTCGCGGGGCGGGACGCCGAGCGGATGCGAGCGGCGGCGGCCGGGCTGACCTGCCGCCTCACGACTCTGAGCTACGACGCGACGGACGCGACAGCCCAGCAGGCCCTGCCTGCTGCCGCTTTCGCCGACGGACCAGTTGACCTGGTAATTTCCGCGGCCGGGGTGCTCACCCCGCAGGAGCAAATGGAGGCCGATCCAGGCCAGGCGGCCGCGCTGATCGAGACGAACTTCACCAGTCACGTCACCGTGCTCCTCGCTATCGCCGGCCAGCTCCGCACGTCCGGCCGCGGGACGATCGTCGTACTCTCGTCGGTAGCGGCAGTCAGGCCGCGCAAGGCGAATTTCGTCTACGGCGCCGCCAAGGCAGGCCTGGACGCGTTCGGCCGGGGACTCGCGGACTCACTGCACGGCAGCGGCGTCCGGGTGCTCCTGGTCAGGCCGGGGTTCGTCACCGGCCGGATGACAGCGGGAATGTCGCCCGCCCCGCTCGCGTCGACGCCAGCCCAGGTGGGTGCTGCCGTCGCCGCCGCGCTCGCGGGTACATCCGGCGCGGTCTGGGTGCCCCGGAAAGTAGGTATGCTCGCCCTCGCGATGCGCCTGATTCCGCGCCCGCTGTGGCGCAGGCTCCGTCGCTAGGAACAGCGCCGCGAGGAGAGAGCAGGCAGGTGAAGGCCCAGTGCGAGTGCTTGTCGCGGAGGATGACGCCGGGCTGCGCAACGTGCTGGTGCGCGGATTGCGCGAGAACGACTATGTGGTGGACGCCGTCGGAGATGGCGAGGAAGCCATCCGGTACCTGCGCAGCTACGACTATGAGCTCGCCGTCCTCGACTGGCGGATGCCCGGCGTAACCGGCCTGGACGTCGTGCGGTGGATCCGCCGACATCAGCGCCCGACTCCGGTGCTGATGCTGACAGCTCGGGACGCCCACGCCGATCGCGTCACCGGACTCGACGAGGGGGCCGACGACTACCTCGTCAAGCCGTTCGACTTCGCCGAACTGCTCGCGCGCATGCGGGCTCTCCAGCGACGTCCGCAGACTGTCCAGCAGCCTGAGCTCGTCGTCGGGGACCTGCGGTTCGATCCGGGCAAGAGGCAAGTACTGGTCGCCGGTCAGCAGCCTGTGCTGACGGCCACCGAGTACGGCATCCTCGAACTGCTGGTGCGCCGCTCGCCCGCGGTCGTGCCGCGCCGGTCCATCGCCGTGAACGTGTGGGATGACGAGGCCGACGCGCTGGGCTCCAACACCATCGACGTCCACCTGGCCCGGCTGCGCGCCAAACTGGCCGGCGGCATGGTGCGGATAGAGACGGTACGCGGCGTCGGCTACCGGCTAGTCGGGCGGTAGAGCCATGATGCGCCGACGCGGCCGCATCCCGCCCGAGATCGCGCACGCCGCGAAGGTCGCCCTGGCTGCCAGCGTGCTCGTGGGCATCGTCTATGCCGGGTGCGTCACCATGCTGGACAGGGTCGTGATGGCGAGATTGACCCAGTCGATTGACCAGCGGCTCGCTGAGCGGCTGGCCGATCTTCAGGAGGCCGGCCCCGGCGCCTCCTACGGTGACGACGACCTGGGCACTACGCCCGTCTATCTGTGGCGCCAGACGAATAACGGACCGGTCGCGCAGTCGGACCCCGCTGGCCCGGCACTCCCGGCCGGGCTCGGGCTGGCCTCAGGCAGGGTAGCAACAGTGCGGCTGCCGGCCGGACGGTTCCGGCTCGCGGCCGAGAACGTGAACGGCGTCACGCTCTTCGCCGGCCAGAGCGTGGCCAGTGAGGACCACCTCACAGCGCTGCTCAGCGAAGGCGAGATGCTCGCGGCCCCGGTGCTGCTCCTGGCCATGTTCGGGGGCGCGCTCACGATTGGCCTACGGGCCCTGCTGCCCGTGGAGCAGTCCCGCAGGCGGCAGCTGGAGTTCACCGCCGACGCGTCGCACGAGCTGCGCACTCCCCTGAGCGTGATCACCGCCGAGACAAGCGTGGCGCTCAGCGCGCCGCGCGAGCCGGCCGAATACCGCGCGGTCCTGACGCGTATCGAGAGCGAGAGTGGCCGGCTCAGGCGGATCGTCGAGGATCTGCTGTGGCTGGCCAGGTTCGACTCGGCCCCGCCCGAGCCGAGTGACGAGCCGCTCGATCTCGCGACGATCGCGACAGCGTGCGCGGAGCGATTCCGTCCGCTTGCCGCGACGCAGGACTTCGACATCCAGGTGGCGCCTGCGGGCCACGGCCCAGCCTGGATCAGTGCCCCGCCTGAGTGGATCGACCGCCTGACCGGGGTGCTGATCGACAACGCCTGCCGGTACGCGGGCGCGAACGGCGTGGTCCGCGTCACTGTTGGCCAGCGCGGCAACCGGGTCACGATGACCGTCGAGGACAGCGGGCCTGGCGTGGCCGCGGAGGACCGGTCCAGGCTGTTCGACAGGTTCCACCGCTCGACCCAGCAGGGCGGCAGCGCGGGCCTCGGCCTCGCTATTGCCGACTCCATCGTGCGCACGACCGACGCGCAGTGGCGGCTCGGCGACTCCGAGCTCGGCGGCGCCCTGTTCGAGGTCTCCTGGCGGCGAGCAAGCTCCCGGCAGGCGCCGGCCCCTAGACCGCTGGCGACCACTCAACGTCCGGCTGGGCGGGATCGGGCAAGCACGCGCAAGCCTGCCGTGCATCACCTCGCCGACGACGGCGCGGCCGCGACGGGCGGCGCTGCTGGCCCGGCCGCCGACGACGGCTCGGGCGGCGCGGGCGGATCCAGCCACGTCACGGCGACATAGGCCGTGACCACCGCGACGATGACGACCGGCATGATGGCGACGCCGTCCGAGAACAGCAGCAGGCTAGTGAGCAGCACCGAGGTCAGGGGCAGGCGCAGCATGCCGACGAGCATGGCGCCGATGCCCATGCCAACCGAGGGCACCAGCGGCAGTCCCGGCAGATGCGACAGCAAGACGCCGACGGCGGCCCCGATGAAGATCGAGGGGAAGACGGGCCCGCCCCGGAAGCCACTCATGGACACGCCGTAGGCGAGTGACTTCATGGCGACGAGGAGTACCAGCGCGCCGATCCCGTAGCTGGCAGCGTGGTCGATGAACGGCCCGACCTGATTCTGGCCGGAGAAGAGCACCTCGTCTGTGCCCTTGCCGGTGGCCTGGCTGAAGATGATGGCGGCCGCGGCCACGACCAGGCCAGCGACCGGGGTCCACAGCAGCGACTGGCGCTGGACAACCGTCCGCAGCAGCACGGCCCCGCGGTGGAGCCCCATGGCCAGCACCGCCGCCGCAAGCCCGATGAGCAGCGCCCAGCCGAATTCAGCCAGGTCAGGCCGGGCGACGTGCGGCAGGGCCGGCACGGCCAGTGAAAACGAGCCGAGGCCGGACCACTCGCCGAGGCCGATGAAGACCAGCGCACCGATACCTGCCGCTAGCAGGCCGGGAACCAGGATCAGCTCCAGCGTCGCGCCGCCAAATCCGACGATCTCCATCATCAGGAAGGCCCCGGTGATCGGCGAGCCGAGCAGCGTGCTGATGGCGGCGAAGCTGCCGGCCGCGCCGACCACCATCTTGACCTGCGGCGCCGACTTGGCTGCCTTGGCCCGGCTGACGGCCCAGGCCGCCAGCCCGCCACCGAGCGCGATCAGCGGCGCCTCGGGTCCAAGCACGGCACCGAGGCTGAGCGTCACTAGCGCCGCGAGGAAGATGCCGGGCAGCTCATTGGCGGCAAACGTGCCGCCTGTTTTCAGGCCGTCCGCCGGTGAATGCCCCCCCGGTCCCGGCAAATACCTGATCGTCGCGGCGACGAGCAAGCCAGCAACGGCCAGCAAGGCAAGAGGCCACCACACGGGCACGGACGTGAAGCCAAGATCATTGGGGAAGCTGGCATACATCCAGTGCTGGAGCTTGCTGACCAGGGCGAGGAACGCCCATGCCACGGCCGATATCGGCACGCCGAGCACCGCCGCGACCACGAGCAGCCGCAGGTAGGCACGGCTGCGCAGCAAGGCAACAGCTTGAGCTGGCGTAGTCAGCTGCGTTCTCCCCCGACGGCACACATCAGCGCCGCCATGCCATCGGCGGCAGTCCCCCGGAGATCAACTGCCCGCTCGGGCGCGACTTCACTCGCGGCCGACTGGTTCAGTCGCGGCCGCGCTGCCACCGTGGCTTGCGCTTGTCCAGGAACGCCCGCATCCCCTCGCGCGCATCCGGTAGCTGACTGGTAGCCGCCATGACCTCCATGGCGTAGGCGTAGGCCTTCGGCTGGTCGAGGTCGATCTGCGCGTAGAGCGCCTGCTTGCCGATGCCCTTGCTCTCGGCCGATCCCCTAGTGACCCGCTCGAGCAAATCGGCAGTGGCTGAGTCCAGCTGTGCGGCCGGCACGACGCGGTTGACCAGGCCCCAGTCCAGCGCGGTGCGCGCGTCGATCACATCGCCCGACAGCGCCAGCTCGGCTGCCCGTTTGCGGCCAACGTTCCTGGCCACCGCCACCATCGGCGTGTGGCAGAACCAGCCGCCCTTTCCGCCCGGAGCAGCGAAGCCGGCGTCCTCGCTTGCGACCGCCAGGTCAGCACTGGCCACCAGCTGGCAGCCGGCCGCGGTGGCTAGGCCGTGCACCCTGGCCACGACCGGCTGCGGCACCTGCTGCATCAGCGTCATCAGCTGGGTGCAGGTCACCAGGAGCGCGCGCACGGCCGCGAAGTCGGCGTCGGCCACGTCGGCGAAGTCATGCCCGGCGCTGAAGACCGGGCCGTTGCCCGCCAGCACGATACCGAGTGCGTCGCCGTCCCCGACCTCGGTGAACGCCGCGATGAGCTCGCGCATGTGCGCCAGGGACAAGGCGTTCCGGCGGGCCGGCCGGTTCATCGTGATCGTGGCGAACTCGCCGGACCGCTCCACCAGGACATGCTCGAACTCCATCGCGACCTCCTCGCCGTGGTCCCAGCCTACGACGCCCGCGCGGCGGCTCCCAGGCAGCCGATCGCGGTGCGGGCCCGGGAGAATTGGCTGTCGCATGGCACATTCCAGGGGGGCCCAGCGGGTGATGAGGCGCAGCGGGGTGATCAAGCAGCGGCAGGCGGGCAGGTTGCTGTCGGTCAACGTTGGCCTGCCGCAGGATGTCCCCTGGCACGGCCAGGTCGTGCACACGGCTGTGTGGAAGCGGCCGGCGGACGGCCCACGACAGGTGCGGCGCCTCAACATCGACGGTGACGGGCAAGGCGACCTGGCCGGGCACGGCGGCGAGCAGCGCGCTGTGTTCGTCTATCAGATCGAGTCCTACCGGTACTGGCAGGAGCAACTCGGCCGGGACGACTTCGAGTACGGCCAGTTCGGCGAGAACTTCACGGTCGGCGGCCTGGCAGATAACGACGTCTGCATCGGCGATCGGTACGAGATTGGCGAGGCGCTGTTCGAAGTCACCCAGCCGAGGGTTACGTGCTACCGGGTCGGCATCCGGATGAACGACCCGCGCATGCCCGCGATGCTGGTGTCCCATCACCGGCCGGGCTTCTACTTCCGCGTCCTGCGCGAAGGTGCCGTCCAGGCCGGAGACGAGATAGTACAAGTGGCTGCGGGGCCCGAGTCGGTGACCGTGGCCGACATTGATGCGCTGCTCTATCTGCCTGGTCATCCGCGCGCGCAAATTCTCCGCGCATTGCGGATCCCGGCCCTGTCGGAAGGCTGGAAAGCCTCGTTCCGCGAGATCGCAGAACAGCCCGAGGGCGCCGGCGGCACCGCAGGCAATGCCGGACTCGCTCCGGCGAGCCCGCCACCAGCCTGGCCTGGCTTCCGCACGCTGACCGTGCCGACGGTCGAGCAGGCCAGCGAATCGGTGCTCTCTGTGCTCCTCGCTAACCCGGACGGTACTGCGCTGCCGCCGGCCCTGCCGGGGCAGTTCCTGACCTTGCGGCTGCACCCGAGGGCCGAGGCGCAGCCAGTGCTGCGCAGTTACTCGCTGTCCGGGGCCCCAGGCGCCAGTACCTATCGCGTCAGTGTTAAGCGCGAGCCGCACGGCGTCGCCAGCCAGTTCGTGCACGATCACGTGCGGGCAGGCGACGTCCTGGAGGTTGCGGCACCGCGCGGCACCTTCGTGCTCCGGCCCGGTCCGGCGCCCGTCCTGCTGATCAGCGCGGGGGTCGGCGCGACACCGGTGCTCGCCATGCTGCACGCCCTTGCGGCCGACGACTCCGGGCGCGAGATCTGGTGGCTGCATGGCGCCCGTCGGCGGGCCGAGGAACCTTTCGCCGCGGAATCGCGGTCCCTGCTCGCAACCCTGCCGCATGGCCACCTGCATGTCTGTTACAGCCGCCCCGGCCCGCACGACTCGCAGGGACGCGACTACCAGACGGCGGGTCGGTTGTCCGCGTCCGTGCTGGAAGGCCTGAACCTGCCGCGTGAATCCGATGCCTACATCTGCGGACCGGCCGCGTTCATGGCAGAGACCTCCGCGGCTCTGGTGGCACTCGGGCTCGACCGCTCCCGGATCCGCACGGAGATCTTCGGCGCAGCGCCGTCGCAGACGCCGGGAATCGCGCCAGCCGCCGCCCGGCCCGCGCATCCCCCGGCGGGCGATCCGGGCTCCGGCCCGCAGGTCGCGTTCGCGCGCAGCGGCCTCACGGTCCGCTGGGGTCGCGAGTACGGCAGCCTGCTCGAGCTGGCCGAGGCCTGCGACGTGCCCGTGCGCTGGTCGTGCCGCACCGGCGTGTGTCACACCTGCGAGACAGGCGTGATGTCGGGAAAGGTGAGCTATGAACCGGACCCGGTCGACAACCCCGCTG
>DASXKI010000032.1:0-1712 GCA_036496945.1 Streptosporangiaceae bacterium
CGTGACGGCGCGTTTCTGGCCGGCGGGACCACTGAGGTGGACCTGGTGCGCCAGAACGTGCTGCGGCCCGGGCTGCTGGTCGACATCAACGACCTGCCGCTGAACCGCGTCGAGGACCTGCCCGGCGGCGGCCTTCGCATCGGGGCGCTGGCGCGGATGAGCGACGTGGCTCAGGCGGCCGGCGTGGTGCAGCGGTTCCCGGTCATTTCGCAGGCGCTGCTGCTGGGCGCCTCGGCGCAGCTGCGGAATATGGCCTCGATGGGCGGTAACTTGTGCCAGCGGGTGCGGTGCAGCTACTTCCGTGATGCGACGTCGCCGTGCAACAAGCGCGATCCCGGCAGCGGCTGCGCGGCCCTGGGCGGCTTCAATCGCGGGCACGCCATCCTGGGCACTAGCGACTCGTGCATCGCGACCCACCCGTCGGACGTCGCGGTCGCACTGGTCGCCATGGACGCGGTCGTGCACACGCGCGGTCCGGGCGGCGAACGGGCCATCCCGGTCGACGATTTCTTCCTGCTGCCCGGTGACACCCCCGAGCGAGAGCATCCGCTGGAGCACGGCGAGCTGATCGTCGCGATCGAGGTACCCGCGACACCGGCGGCGCGGCGGTCGGTCTACCTGAAGTTCCGCGACCGCGAGTCGTATGAGTTCGCCCTGGTCTCGGTCGCGGCCGCGGTGCGCATTCAGGACGGCGCCATCGCCGACGTGCGCCTAGCGCTCGGCGGCGTCGGCACCAAGCCATGGCGGGCGCGACACGCCGAGGCCAGCCTGCTCGGCCAGCCGGCCGGGGAAGCCAGCTTCGCCGAAGCCGCCCGCCAGGAACTGGCCACGGCCGAGCCGAGACCGCTGAACGCGTTCAAGGTCGAACTCGCGCAACGGGCGATCATCCGGGCCCTGACGGTACTGACGAACGGAGAGCAGCGATGAGCGCTATCGGGCAGGAAGTCAGCCGGGTCGACGGCCCGGCGAAGGTCACCGGCTCCGCGCGGTACTCGGGCGAGATCACGCTGCCGGACCTGGCTTACGCCGAGATCATCGGCGCCGGGGTAGCCAGCGGCCGGATCACCTCGATCGACACGTCACAGGCAGAAAAAGCCGCGGGCGTGGCCGGGATCTTGACGCACCGCAACATGCCGAAGGTGAACCACGTGCCCTTGATGCCGTCTCTGCTGGGCGGCCCGGCGCCGGGCGAGACGTTCTTCCCGATGCAGGATGACGTGGTCCACTACGCCGGGCAGCCAGTCGCTCTGGTAGTCGCGGACAGCCTGGAGCGGGCCCAGTACGCCGCGGCGCTGGTGCAGGTCAGCTACGCCGAGACTCCCTCCGTTACCACGATCGACCAGGGCCGCGCCGACGCCTACGAGCCGGAGAAGATCTTCGGCGGCATCATGCCCGCGCAGGTGCACCGCGGGAACGTCGAAGACGGGCTCGCGGCGGCAGACCTGCACATCGACGCCTCGTTCCGGTTCGCGGCCAACCATCACAACCCGATCGAGGCGCTGACCACCACGGCGGCCTGGGATGGTGACCAGCTGACGCTGTATGACTCCTGCCAGGGCATCAAGGCCGTCCAGCTGACCGTCGCCGCGCTGCTCGGGCTGTCCCCCTCCAAGATCCGGGTCCTGACCCGCTTCGTCGGCGGGGCCTTCGGCTGCAAGGCGATGGTCTGGCCACATGTGACGCTGACGGCCCTGGCCGCCCAGCACGTCCGG
>DASXKI010000033.1:0-2077 GCA_036496945.1 Streptosporangiaceae bacterium
GCTAAACGGATGATCGGCCGCACCCCGGGCAACATCGTGGCGGTGCGGCCGCTCAAGGACGGCGTGATCGCGGACTTCGACGTCACCGAGCGGATGCTGCGGTACTTCATCCAGAAGGTGCACCGGCGCAGCCGGATGGCCAAACCGAGGATCGTGGTGGCCGTGCCGAGCGGCATCACCGGCGTCGAGCAGAGCGCCGTGAAGGAGGCCGGCCACCAGGCGGGTGCGCGCCGGGTCTACATCATCGAGGAGCCGATGGCGGCGGCCATCGGCGCCGGCCTGCCGGTCAACGAGCCGACAGGGAACATGGTGGTGGACATCGGCGGCGGCACCACGGAGGTCGCGGTCATCTCGCTCGGCGGCATCGTCACCTCCCAGTCCATCAGGATCGGCGGCGACGAGCTCGACCAGGCGATCATCACCTTCGGCAAGAAGGAACACTCGCTCATGCTCGGCGAGCGGACCGCCGAAGAGATCAAGGTGGCGCTCGGCTCCGCGTTCCCGGCCACCGACGAGCCGCACGCCGAGATCCGCGGCCGGGACCTGGTCAGCGGCCTGCCGAAGACCGTGGTCATCTCCACGGCGGAAGTGCGCCGGGCCATCGAGGAGCCGCTGAACCTGATCATCGACGCGGTGAAGTCCACGCTGGACAAGTGCCCGCCGGAGCTGGCGGGCGACGTGATGGACCGCGGCATCGCGCTGACCGGCGGCGGCGCCCTGCTGCGGGGCCTGGACCAGCGGATTCGCGAGGAGACCGGCATGCCGGTGCACATCGCGGACAGCCCGCTCGATTCCGTGGTGCTCGGCACGGGCAAGTGCGTGGAGGACTTTGACACCCTGCGTCAGGTCCTCGTCCCAGAGAGGCGTTAACGTAAGGAGTCTCCGCAAAAGCAAGGGACGGGAGTTGCGCGGTGCACGATGGGAGACGGACACGCCCGGTTCTCATCGTGTTGCTGATCGCGGCGATCGCGCTGATAACTCTCGACTTCAGGGACGCGGGCAGCTCGCCGGCGCACGCGATCGGCGCGGACGTGTTCGGCCCCGTCGAGCGCACGGCGAGCGCCGTCGCCAGCCCCTTTGAAAGCCTCTTCCGTACCGCGAGCGGCAAGGACAGTTCGGAAATAGCCAGCCTGCAGAAGCAGAACGACCAGCTCAGAGCCCAGCTCGCGCAGGCCCAGGTCGCGACCCAGGAGCAGGCCCAGCTCAGCCAGCTGCTGCACCTGGCCAACGCCAGTCACTACCGCGTCGTCGCCGCGACCGTGATCGCGGCGGGCGGCGCCTACTCCGACACGGTGACGATCGATGCCGGCACCCGCGCCGGCATCACCACGAACGAGACCGTGCTGAACGGCGCCGGCCTGGTCGGCACCGTCACCGTCGCCACCGGCAGCTCCGCGACCGTGCAGCTCGCCACCGACGCCGCGGCCACGATCGGCGTCCGGATGGACGGCACGAACGAGATCGGCGCGGTCACCGGTACCGGCTCGACCATGGGGGCGGCCCAGCAGCTGAAGCTCACGCTGTTCTCCGCGACCGCCGTGCTGCAGCCGGGCCAGACGGTCGTGACGTTCGGCTCGGTGGGCGGCCGCCCGTACGTGCCTGGCGTGCCCGTCGGCCTGGTGACCCAGGTCACCAGCCAGCCGGGAGCGCTGACGCAGACCGCCCTGGTCCAGCCGTTCGCCGACTTCACCGGCCTCGGCGTGGTCGGCGTGGTGGTCAGCAAATGACCGCACTCCGCCGGATCGCGCAGGCACTGGCCATCCCCGTCGTCCTCCTGCTGGCGGTCACCTTCCAGCTCGCCCTGGTGAACCGGGCACCGCTGCCCGGCGGCGCCACCCCGGACCTGGTGCTGCTGGCCGTCGCCGCGATCGCCGTCTGCACCGGCCCGATGACCGGCATGCTGGCCGGGTTCTGCGGCGGCCTGGCCCTCGACATCGCGCCGCCGGCCGCTCACCTGGCCGGGGAGTACGCGCTGGTGTTCTGCCTGGTCGGGTACGCCTGCGGCCGGGCGAGGAACGCGATCACCTACGCGACAGGCGAGCAGACGATGGTGACCTCGCTGACCGTGATGGCGCTG
>DASXKI010000034.1:0-3023 GCA_036496945.1 Streptosporangiaceae bacterium
CACTCGCTGTCGGAGATCATGCCGGGCGCGCTCGAGGAGATCGAGGCGATCGGCGCGCACGGCGGCGGCATCACCGGCGTGCCCACCGGGTTCGCCGACCTGGACGCGCTCACCAACGGCCTGCACGCCGGGCAGATGATCGTCATCGCGGCCCGGCCCGCCGTTGGCAAGGCGCTGGCGCTGGACACGCCGCTGCCAACCCCGTTCGGGTGGACGACGATGGGGCTGGTACGCCCGGGGGACCTGCTGCTGGGCGCGGACGGCAAGCCGACGCGGGTGGTCGCCGCGACCGAGGTCATGCGCGGGCGGCCGTGCTTTCAGGTCGAGTTCTCCGACGGCGAGGTGATCGTCGCCGACGAGCAGCACCAGTGGGTGACCTGGACCTCGCACGCCGCCGGGTTCGTGCCGCCGCAGGTGGTCACGACGGGCGAAATGGCCGCCGCGCTGCGGTCTGCCGGCCGCAGGTCGCGGTTCGCGGTCGCCGTGCCGCGGCCGCTCGAGCTGCCCGAGGCTGACCTGCTGGTGCCGCCGTACCTGCTCGGCGCGGCGCTGGCCGGCCGGACCGGGCCGAGCGTGGGGGCCCGCGCGCGGGCGCTGGCGGTCGTGGGCGGCGGGAGGACTAACGCCGTCCTCGACAGGACGGCGAACGGCCGTATCCCGGACGCGTACCTGCGGGCCAGCGTCGCGCAGCGGCGGGAACTGCTCGCCGGCCTGCTCGGCGTGCCGCGGGTCGCCGGTCCCGCGCACGTGGAGCTGCCCACCGCCGAACTCGCCGCCGATGTGCGCGAGCTGATCCACAGCCTCGGCTTCCAGTCCGAGGTGACAGCCGCGTCGCCTGGCCGGCACGTGATCCGGTTCACCGACGCGCTGCCGTGGCGGTACGTCGTGGCGGTCCGGGCGGTGCCGTCCGTGCCGGTGCGGTGCGTGCAGGTGTCCAGCGCTGATCAGCTGTACCTGGCCGGGCAGGCCATGATCCCGACGCACAATTCGGCGCTGGCGCTGGACTTCGCGCGTTCGGCGACGATCAAGCACAAGCTGCCGACCGTGGTGTTCAGCCTGGAGATGGGGCGCAACGAGATCACGATGCGGCTGCTGTCGGCCGAGGCGCGGGTGCCGATGCACGTGATGCGCACCGGCCAGATGAGCGACGACGACTGGGCCAGGCTCGCCCGCCGGATGAGCGAGGTCGCCGACGCGCCGCTGTTCATCGACGACTCGCCGAACATGTCGCTGATGGAGATCAGGGCCAAGTGCCGCCGCCTCAAGCAGCGGCACGACCTGAAGCTGGTCATCATCGACTACCTGCAGCTGATGTCCTCCTCCTCGCGCCGGGTGGAGAACCGGCAGCAGGAGGTGTCGGAGTTCTCCCGGTCGCTGAAGCTGCTCGCCAAGGAGCTCGAAGTCCCCGTGGTCGCCCTGTCCCAGCTCAACCGCGGCCCCGAGCAGCGCCAGGACAAACGTCCGTTGTTGTCGGACCTTCGCGAAAGCGGAAGCATCGAGCAGGACTCAGATGTCGTCATCCTTTTGCACCGCGAAGATGCGTACGAGCGGGAGTCGCCTCGGGCTGGTGAAGCGGACCTGATCATCGCCAAGCACAGGAACGGGCCGACCGCGACTGTGACCGTTGCCTTCCAGGGGCACTATAGCCGCTTCGTGGACATGGCGCCGGGCTGAGCTGGCTCGTCGGGCCTCGGAGAGGGCGCGCTAGATCCGCCGTTCGGGGCGGCTTCGGCTTCGAGCCTCGCGATCAGCAATTGCCGCGCCGATAGGCTGGTTCTGCGCGCGTGGGAACCGGCTGGGCACCCAGTCATTGCCCATAGGGCCCCGTCTGTGCTCCCGTTGCTGCCTGCTGCACGCACCGCAGGGCAACGAGGATGCAGGCGCGGGCTAGGGAAAGATCACTTCTATATCGAGGCCGCCCTGAGGGCGGGGGGTAGAGGTGAGCGCTGCGCCGTGGGCGTCGGCGATGGCCCGGACGATGGCCAGGCCGAGTCCGTGGCCTCCGCCGTGGCGGATCCGCTGGGTGCCGAGCTGCCGGAACGGCTGAAACAGGAGCTCCAGTTTCTCTGCGGGGATGAGCGTGCCGGTATTGCCGACCGTGATGACGGCGCCCGCGGTGGTCATGGCCGTGGAGATCTCGGCCCGGCCGCCGGGCAGGTTGTGCCGGATGGCGTTATCGACCAGGTTGGCTACCAGGCTTTCGGCCAGGCTCCGATCGACGGTCGCCGGCGCTGTGGTGAGCGCCGCGCTGAGGTGGATGCCGTAGTGCTCCGCCTCGCGCTGGCGGGTGAGCACCGCATTCTGGGCGATGTCGGCGAGGTCCAGGACTTCCCGCCACTCCGGCCCGCGCTGGGTGCTGGCCAGCGTGAGCAGCGACTCGATGAGGCGCTCTTGCCGGTCGCCGAGCTCCACGAGCTCCTCGCAGGTCGCAAGCAATGTCTCCACGGTGGGTTCGGGGTCGGTGATCGCGACCTGGAGCAGCGCCCGCCCGGCGGCCAGCGGAGTGCGCAGCTCGTGGGAGGCGTTGGCGATGAAGTGCCGCTGCGAGTCAAACGACGCCTCCAGGCGCGCGAACAGCTCATCGAGGGTCTCGCCCAGTTCGGTAAACTCGTCGCCGCGGCCGCGCAGCCCCAGGCGCCGGTGCAGGTTACTGGCAGAGATGTCGCGGGCGGTGGTGATGATCGAGCCCAGCGGCCGGACGAACCGGCCGGCGATCAGCCAGCCGGCCGCCAGGGAGAACACCGCCATGATCGTCACGGCGGCCACGTCGGCCCAGAACGTATCGGAGCCGATGAACTGGGCGAAGGTGGCAGGCCCGGCATGGATGGCGCCCGGCTGACTCAATGCCGGACCGCCGCCGTGCTGCCGGCGAGTGAACAGGCCCGGCGCGACGATGTCGGTGATGCCGATCAGTGCGATACCTGAGCCGCAGATGGCGGCAGCGTAGAGCAAGGCCATCCGTGCCCGCAGCGTGGGCCGCAGGACGCGCCGTGTGCGGTGGCGGATCGCGTGCACCGGGACCT
>DASXKI010000035.1:0-4494 GCA_036496945.1 Streptosporangiaceae bacterium
TATCCGCCATGGTCGGGTCCCGTTCGCTCGCCGCGGCTGCCGGGTTCGCCGCGCTGGAACAATGGAATCGCATGCCCGCCCGCCCGGCGACCTGAGGAGTCCCATGCCACCCAGGCAGGTCCGCCATCCGATCTTTGCCCGCGTCTATGCCTCCCTCGGCACTGGGAAGGAAGAGACAGGCGTCGGCGACCACCGGCAGGCGACTGCTGGCCGGCCTCACCGGTTCGGTTCTGGAGATAGGGGCCGGGAACGGGCTTAATTTTCTGCATTACCCGCCCACCGTGACCTCGGTCGTGGCCGTCGAGCCGGAACCGCGCCTGCGCGCGCTCGCCGAGGTCAGCGCCAGCCGGGCCACCGTGCCGATCACGGTGATGGACGGGACCGCTGAGCAACTCGGCCGGCCGCCCCGCACGCACGCGGTGTGGCGATTCGCGCCTAAGCACCATCACCCGCTGGCGGCGCGGCCACTCGGGCGTGCGGTGCGGCGAGCTCAACGTCCTCGATCAGGGCGGCGAGTCCGGCCTTATCGAGCAGGTCAGCGGGCCGGATCGTGACGTCGTCGCGCACGTAGTAGAAGGCCGCGCGCACGTCAGTCAACGGCACGCTCGCCAGGGCGGCCCAGGCGAGCCGGTAGGCGGCCAGCTGGACCGCGACCGCGCGCTTCTCGGCTGCCGACGCGGGCTGCCGGCCGGTCTTCCAGTCGACGACGTCGAACCCGCCCTGGTCAGCGTCGGCAAACACCGCGTCGATGCGGCCGCGGATCAGCCGGTCGCCGATCTTGGTCTCGAACGGCACCTCTACCTCGGCTGGCCAGCGGCTCGCCCACTCGCCGGCCTCAAAGCGAGCCTTGAGCTCTGCCAGCTCCGGATCGCCTGCCTTGGCGTCGAGATCGTCGGCAGCTCCGGGCAGCTCGTTGGCGTCGATGAGCTGCGCCTGTCCGAAGCGCTGCTCCACCCACAGGTGAAACGTCGTGCCGCGCGCGGCCTGCGGCACCGGCCGGCGCGGCATCGGCCGACGCACCTGCTGCGCCAGCTCGGCCGGGTCCCGCGCCATAGTGACCAGCGACGAGACCGGCAGCTGCCGGGGCAGGCTGACGAGTACGTCCGGCCCCGTCTGGCGCCGGGTCCGCTCGGCCAGCAGCAGGTCGGTATCGCGTGCCCAGGCGGCGATGACCTCAGCGTGCAGGTCGACCAGGTCCGGCTCGGATCGGCTTGGCTCGGCCGGCGCCTTGGCCGCGTCGGGGCCGGCGTCTGCGTCAGGGTCGGGGTCGGGGTCGGGGTCGGGGTCAGCCAGGTCTGGCTTGGCCAGGGTCGAGCCCGCCGGGTCCGCCCTGGCCGGGTCGGAGTCGGCCCGCAACGCGCGGGCGGCCTCCTCGACCAGCGCACCCGCCGCACGGATGGCGGCGTACCGGGCACCCGCCGCAGCGGCCGCGGGCCAGACAGCGGTTGGCGGCTCAGCGAGCGCGGGGTTGACGGCGTCAGCGACCGGCTCCGGATGCCAGTGCGCCACCTGACCGGCGCCGTCCTCGCACGCGGCTCGCACTTCGGCAAGGAACCGCGATGGTCCGAGCCGCGACACGCCGTCCGACCACCAGTAACCCGAGCAGCCGAGCATGTAGGCGGCCCTGGTCGCGGCGACGTATCCGAGCCTGCGCTCCTCAGCTACGTCACGCGCGGTACACGCAGCACCGAACGCCGTCAGCTCGGCCGAGGTCAGGCCCTGCAGCGGCGGCAGATCGGCAGCATCCCCCCGCAGGCTGAACGGCAGCAGCCTCGCATTCTCGGTCCACCGGGTAGTCACGCGCGGCTTCGCCGGGAAGACATGCCGCTGGGCGCCGCCGGCGAGCCCGGGGACGAAGACCGCAGCCCACTGGAGCCCCTTGGCGGCGTGCACCGTCGCGAGCTTGACCGAATCCGTCTCGCCGACCCGGCCGGCCTCCAAGCCGAACTCCTCGGATTCCGCAGCCTCGAGATAGGCCAGGAACGCGCCGAGAGTCGGCTCCTGCGCGTCGCCCGCGAACGCCGCCGCCGCATCCGCGAAGGCATCCAGGTCTGCCCGCGCTGTCGCCGGATCGGTACCAGGCCGGGATGCGACCTCGATGTCGAGGCCCAGCATCCGCTCGACCTCCATGACAAGCTCAGCGAGCGGCCGGGCGACGTGGCCGCGCAGCACGCGAAGCTCCGCCGCGAGAGCGGTCATCCTCGCGTGGCCCGCGAACGAGTAAGCGGCCGGGGTCCCCAGGTCGTCGAGCGCTTCGACCAGGCTCCCGGTGTCTCTGGTCAGGTCGGTGACCGCGCCGGAGATCAGGTCGCGTGGCTCGGTGCCGGCCGAGCCCGGGCGACTCGCGCCTGGCTGGCGCGTGGCTGGCTGGCCCGTGCCTGGCTGGCCTTTGCCTGCCCGGTGCCCGCCCGTCGGGTCCGTGGCTTCATGGCTCGTCGCGCTGGCGAGCGACCTGGCGCGCCGCCCGAGTGCCACGAGGTCGGCCGGCCCGATCCGCCAGCGGGGCGAGGTGAGCAACCGCACCAGGGCCCCGGACGCCGCCGGGTCATGCATGACCTGAAGGGTCGCCACGATGTCAGCGACCTCGGGCACCGTCAGCAGGCCGCCAAGTCCGACGACCTCGACGGGGACATCGCGTGCCTCAAGGGCCGCCCGCAGCGCGGCGAACTGGGCCCGCTTGCGGCACAGCACCGCGATGTCGCTGGGCTTTACTTTCGCGTCGCCGCCATCCGGCCAGGGCATGCCGTCGGGTGCCAGCCCTGGCGCGAGCTGAAGGAACCCGGCGACCTCGTCAGCCACCCAGGCCGCCTCGTCATGCACCGATTCCAGGAGCGCGCATCGGACGACGCCGCGGTCGGCCCGGCCTGACGGCGCCACGAGCAGCGGCACGTCGGGCGCCGCCGCGCGGAGTTCCGCCTGGATCGCGCCAGCTGCGAGCAGCACGCGCCCGGTATTGCGGAAGCTGGTCGACAAGACCCGCACAGGTGCGGGCTCACTGTCGGCGTGTGCGAAGTCGCGGCTGAACCTGCGCAGGTTGCCCGCGCTGGCACCGCGCCAGCCGTAGATCGACTGGCAGGGATCGCCGACGGCAGTTACCGGGTGGCCGCCGCCGAACAAGGACCTGAGCAGCACTAGCTGGGCGTGCGAGGTGTCCTGGTACTCGTCCAGCAGAACCACCTGGTAACGAGCCCGCTCGCCCAGGCCGACGACCGGATGACGTGATGCGATCCGGGCCGCCAGGGCCATCTGGTCCCCGTAGTCGATGACCTCCCTGACCGCCTTCGCTGCGGAGTAAGCGGCCACCAGCGGCAGGAGTTGCTCACGCGTGCGCTGGTGCTTCAGCACATCGGTGACTGCCTTCGGCAGCTTGCCCGTCAGGGCGGCCACGCAGCTCTCCAGCCATCCGCCGGTCGCCAGCACGTCATCAGGCCCGCGAAGGTGCTCAGCCATCTCGCCGGCGAGCGCAAGCGTCGCTGCGGTCACGGTGGCCGGCGTCCACTCCAGCGCGTCCGTCGGGCCGTCATAGGCGGCGACCACCCTGGCCGCAAGCTGCCAGGAGACTGCCGGAGTGATGAGCCGCAAGGTCGGCTCGAGGCCCTCGCGCAGCGCGTGATCGCCGACTAGCCGGCCAGCATAGGCGTGGTAGGTCGATATCACCGGATCGCCCGACAGCAGGTCCTCGTCGTCGAGCAGGCCCCCACCTGACAGCCCGCCGGTACCGGACAGCATGCCACCGGACAGTCCGCCACTGGACAGGGCCGGACTGGACAAAATGGCAGGGCCAGCACCCAGGACAACCCCGGTGCCGGGCAGGGCGAGGCCAGCTCGCCGCAGTCCGGACAGGCGCACGCGGACGCGGTCGGCTAGCTCGGCCGCGGCCTTCCTGGTGAAAGTCAGGCCGAGCACCCGCTCCGGTCGCACGAGCTGGTTAGCCACAAGCCAGACAAGGCGGGCCGCCATGGTCTCGCTCTTGCCCGAGCCAGCGCCGGCGATCACCGCCATCGGTGCCAGCGGCGCGCCGATCACCGCCGCCTGCTCCGCGGTGGGCGCCTGCGCGCCGAGGATCCTGGCCAGCTGCGCCGGACTGTACTGAACCTGGCTGGTCGTCACGGCGTCACCCGCCCGCCACGCTCGTCGACAGGGCAGCTGGACGCGACCGGGCAGACCCGGCAGCCAGAGTTGGCGGTCGCCCGGAAGACCGGGCCGGCCATCCCGGCGGCGACGGTCTCGACTAGCTCGCGTGCCCAGCCAGGGTCCGGATCGCTGTCAAGGCTGCGCTGGGCCTGCACACGCACGGATGCCGTGAGGCCAGCCTTGCCGACCTGGACCAGCTCAGCGCCGCCCGGCTCGGTGAGGCCGAACTGCTCGAACGCGCCGAGCAGCACGGCAAGTTGATAAACGCCGAGCTGCGGCTGACGATCCAGGTCAGCGTCGGCGGGCCTGCTCGTGCCGGTCTTGAGGTCGACGACGATGGCGGCGCCGTTCTCGTCGCGC
>DASXKI010000036.1:0-1812 GCA_036496945.1 Streptosporangiaceae bacterium
CGAGGCGCAGTACCTGTCCAGGCTGCGCACCGCCGTGGCGGACGTCGTCGCCCGGCAGCGCGACATCGGCATCGACCTGGTCAACGACGGCGAGTACGGGCACTCGATGGGCCAGCGTTACGACTACGGCTCCTGGTGGACCTACGTGTTCCAGCGGCTGGCCAACATCGAGCTGACTGAGCTGACCATCACGGAGATACCGCAGGCGAAGGCCAAGCCGGGCGAGATCAGGCTCGCGTCGTTCGACGAGCGCCGTGACTGGCAGGCGTTCTTGGACGCGTATCTGGACCCGACCGCAGGCGTGGGGCTGCCGAACCGGGCGGCGATCGCGCCGGTCTGCCGCGGGCCGATCAGCTACCAGGGGCAGGATGACGTCCGGCGGGACATCGCCGACATGAAGGCCGCGATGGCGGCCGCGGGGGTTTCCGACGGCTTCCTGAACTCGGTGGCGCCGGGCAGCTGCGCGCGGTTCGGCAACGACTTCTACGCCGACGATGAGGAGATGATGTACGCCTGCGCGGACGCGATGCGCGAGGAGTACACCGCCATCATCGACGCGGGCCTGGTGCTGCAGCTCGACGACCCGGCGATCGCCGAGAACTGGGACCAGATCAACCCGGCGCCGAGCGTCGAGGACTACCGGCGCTTCACCAGGAAGCGGGTCGAGGCGCTCAACTACGCGATCCGCGACCTGCCCGCCGAGCGGATCCGCTTCCACCTGTGCTGGGGCAGCTGGCACGGCCCGCACATCACCGACATCCCGATGGCCGACATCGTCGACGTCATGCTGGAGATCAACGCGGGCGCCTACTCGTTCGAGGCGGCCAACGTGCGGCACGAGCACGAGTGGAAGATCTGGCGGGACGTGAAGCTGCCCGCGGGCAAGGTCATCCTGCCCGGCGTGGTCGGCCACTCCACGAACGTCGTCGAGCACCCGGAACTCGTCGCGGACCGGATCGCCAGGTACGCCGAGGCGGTCGGCCGGGAGAACGTCATCGCGTCCACCGACTGCGGCCTTGGCGGCCGCGTCCATCCGCAGATCGCGTGGGCGAAGCTCGACACCCTGGTCAAGGGCGCCGAGCTGGCAAGCCGGCGGCTCTGGGGCTAGCTGGACGACTGCTGTCAGGCGCCGGCCGGCTGCTTGTGCACCGACGCCTGGTAGATCTGCTCGATCGACGACTCCAGCGTCGCGTTGAACTCCGCGTCCGTCTGGCTCGCCGTCAGCCCTTCGAGCAGCGCGCGGGAGAAGCTGGCGATCAGCGTGGGGTCCTTCGCTAGCAGGGCGCAGGCCTCGTCCCGGTCGTAGCCGCCCGACAGGGCGACGATCCGCAGCATGCGCGGGTCGGCGGCCAGCTCGCCGTACAGGCCTGGCTGGGTCGGGATGGTGATCTTCAGCATGACGACGGCGTCGCCCGGCAGCGTCTGCAGGTTCTTGGCGACGGCGTCGCGCAGCATCTGCTCGGCCTGCTCCTTGTGCGGGCTCGAGATGCTGACCTCGGGCTCCATGATCGGCACGAGACCGGCGGCCATGATCCGGCGGGCGTAGGTGAACTGCTGGTCCACGATCGCCGCGATCCCGGCCGTGTTGGCGTCCTTGATCACCGACCGCATCTTGGTGCCGAAGATGCCGTGCCGCAGCGCGCTCTCCAGCTGGTCATCGAGCGTGCTGATGGGCTTCATGAGCTGCACGTCGTCCTGCTCGGCAGCGAGCCCGAGGTCGACCTTCAGGATCGGGACCACGTTCTTCTCTTCCCACAGGTACCGGGCCGTGGGCACACCGCCGACGTTCCGTATCATGGTCTGCAGGAACAG
>DASXKI010000037.1:0-5635 GCA_036496945.1 Streptosporangiaceae bacterium
CCGGCCGGCGAGCCGGCGCCGCGCCTGCTGGTCGCTACCATGGCCAGCCTGCCCAGGTGCGCAGCGTGCCGGCGATGTGCTCTTCCTCGTAGTCCAGGTGCGCGAGCAGGACGGTGCTCAGGTCGCCGAGGGCGTCGATCAGCCGCTCCCTGGCCGCCGGCTCCTCGTGACCGGCCAGCTCGCTCGCGACCGCCGACACGCCATCGAGCAGATCGGACACCTGCGCATGGTCGGCTTCCAGCTTGTCCACGACCGGAGCGAGCGCCGGATTGGTGCGCCGCAGCCGCGGGAACAGCATCGCCGACTCGGCATGGTGATGCGCGTGCACGAACTGGCAGTACTGGAGGCAGTTGATCTTCAGACGCCACAGCGGGCTGGCGACCTCGAGCGACTGGATGGCTGCGGCGGCGTCCGCGGCCGGGAGGCCGGCCTGCAGGTCAGCGGCTAGCGCCCGGACGGCCTGCAGGTCGCGGCGGATGAGCCGGTGCACCCACCTCAGCTCCGCGACCAGCGCCTCACCCTGAGGATTAGATGTATGCGCATGCATATAACTAAGTGTACGGTAGCTCGGCCGTTGTCCAGTTGTAGCGTGTGGCTCTGATAGCCCGCCGACAGGAAGCCGACTCGCATGGACCTTGCCAGCTACCAGCACCTGAAGTTCGACCGCCACCCGGACGGAGTGCTGCTCATCACCCTCAACCGGCCCGAGGTGCTGAACGCCGCGAACGAGGAGATGCACGCCGAGCTAGCTCGCGTCTGGGCCGACATCAGCCTGGACAGCGACACCAGGGTGGCCGTCGTCACGGGCGCGGGGCGCGCGTTCTCAGCGGGCGGCGACCTCGCCATGGTCGAGCGCCAGATCGGCAACTACGACCTGGTCACCAGCATGCTCAGGGAGATGAGTGACCTGGTCTACAACATGGCCAACTGCGAGAAGCCCATCGTCTCGGCGATCAACGGCGTCGCGGTCGGGGCCGGGCTCGTCGTAGCGCTCCTGGCGGACATCAGCATCTGCGCTGCCGACGCGCGCCTGGGCGACGGCCATGTCCGGCTCGGCGTGGCCGCCGGCGATCACGCCGCCATCATCTGGCCGTTGCTGTGCGGGCTGGCCAAGGCCAAGTACTACCTGCTGACCGGCGAGATGGTGACCGGCCGAGAGGCCGAGCGGATCGGACTGGTGTCGAAGGCGCTGCCGCGCGAGGAAGTGCTGGCCGAGGCTATGAGCGTGGCCAGCCGGCTGGCCACCGGCCCGCAGCTGGCGGTCCGGCTGACCAAGCGCGCGCTGAACGGCTGGATCCGCAACGCCGGGCCGATCTTCGACCAGTCCGCGGCCTACGAGATGCTCACGTTCATGGGCGAGGACATCAAGGAAGGGCTGGCGTCACTGCGGGAGAAGCGCGCGCCCCAGTTCGGCTAGGCACAGTTCGGCTAGGCACAGTTCGGCTAGTCGGCCGAGTGCCGGTCGAGGAACTCGAATATGTCGGCCTCATCGACGCCAGGGAAGCTGCCCGATGGCAGCGCGAGCAGAATGTGGGAGTGGGCGCGAGCCGACGGCCATGCCATCCCCTCCCACCGCGCGGCGAGCGCGACCGGCGGGCGCTGGCAGCATTCCCCGTCGGGGCAGCGCGACGTCGTCCGAAGCGTGGTGTCACGACCGCGGAACCAGCGGCTGTGGTCGTACGGGGCGCCGAGAGTGATGGCAAAACCCCGTTCCCGTCCTGAATCGACGAACGCTGTGCACCAGTACGTGCCTGACGGCGTATCGGAGTACTGAAAGTACGGGCTGAACCTGTCCGGCGCGTGGAACACCTGCCGACCCGACCACTGCCGGCACATCCGCTGGCCCTCGATTGCCCCAGTCGGGTCGGCCGGGAACACGACGCCGTCGTTCTCGTACGCCTTATAGATGATGCCGCTCTCATCGTTCTTGACGAAGTGGCACGGGATGTCCAGGTGGTGCGTGGCGAGGTTGGTGAACCGGTGCGCCGCCATCTCGTACGACACCGAGAAAACGTCCCGCAGGTCCTCGACCGACAGGTCCCGCGCATCCTTCGCTTCTTGCAGGAACTTGGCCGCCGCCTGCTCGGGCACCAGCACGGCCGCGGCGAAGTAGTTCGCCTCGACACGTTGCCGCAGGAACTCGCCGAAATCCGCGGGCACGGAGTGGCCGAGTACGAAGTGGCCGAGCGTCTGGAGCAGGACTGCGCGCGGAGTGTGCATGCCGAGCGTCTCCTGCCGCAGGTAAATGCGACGGTTACGCAGGTCCGTCACCGACCGGGCCGAGCGCGGCAGATCCTGCACGTAGCGGACGCCGAGGCCGTAGTGACTGACGACCGACAGCAGCATGCCCTGGGACAGGGCGCCGCCGGAGTACCCGACAGGCGCGAGCGCTTCCGCGGCCGCCGCCTCGATGTCGGGGAAGTAGTTGCCGCGATGGGCCATCATCAGGCGCAGGTCCGCGTTGGCAGCGCGTGCTTCCTCCGGCGTCGCGGTCGGCTTGACCCGCTGGCGGCGCAACTCGGCGTGCAGCGCCAGCAGGTGCTCGAGGACGTCGCTCGGCACCTTCGCCCCGATGCGCACCGGCGGCAGGCCCAGCTCGGCCATGACCGGATCCCGCTGGGCGTCGGCTAGCGCGATCTCCAGCTGGGCGCGCCGGCTCGGCGGCTGCCTGCGCATCAGTTCGTCGGCGGACACCGACAGGGCCGCGGCCAGCGCCTCGATCAGCGACAGCTTCGGCTCCCGGCGGCCGTTCTCCAGCAGCGACAGCGCCGACGGCGCGCGGCCAACACGCTCGCCGAGCTCAGCCAGCGTCAGCCCCCGCGCGCGCCGGATATGCCGGAGCCGCTGACCGAACAGGCCGAGATCAAGGCCCGCTTCTGGCAAAGATCGCGATTCTTCATCAGTGAAATTCTTCACTTCTTCACTATAGCCAAAGACTCAGAGAAATTCAGGCCCTTGGTCCCTGGCGGTGCCGCCGTTCGCTAGGCAGCCTGGAGACATCACCCGGGGACGACTGACCAGGAGGATTAACAGTGAGCGAGCGTCGCCTCGAGGGCAACCCGAACATTCCCGCCCAGATGCATGTCAACGGCCAGCCCGTGGCCAGCAAGATCGAGAGTCAGGCAGCGACGTTGCACCGTGACTGGGCGACAGATCCTCGCTGGGCGGGCATCGAGCGCACGTACAGCGCCAACGACGTGGTCAGGCTGCGCGGCTCGGTGCAAGAGGAGCACACCCTCGCGCGCCTTGGCGCCGAGCGACTGTGGTCGCTGCTCCAGGAGGACGGCTACGTCAATTCGCTCGGCGCGCTGACCGGCAACCAGGCGGTCCAGCAGGTCAAGGCGGGCCTGCGCGCCATCTACCTGTCCGGCTGGCAGGTCGCCGCCGACGCCAACCTGGCCGGCCAGACCTACCCGGACCAGAGCCTGTACCCGGCCAACTCCGTCCCCGCGGTGGTCCGCCGCATCAACAACGCCCTGCTGCGCGCCGACCAGATCACCTGGGCCGAGTCGCAAAACGAGGGCGCACCACACTGGCTCGCGCCGATCATGGCCGATGCCGAGGCCGGCTTCGGCGGCGTGCTCAACGCTTTCGAGCTGATGAAGTCGATGATTGCAGCGGGAGCCGCGGCGGTGCACTGGGAGGACCAGCTCGCGTCCGAGAAGAAGTGCGGCCACTTGGGCGGCAAGGTCCTCGTCCCGACCGGGCAGCACATCAAGACGCTCAACGCGGCGCGGCTCGCCGCTGACGTGTGCGGCGTGCCCAGCCTGATCGTGGCCCGCACTGACGCGCAGGCGGCGACGCTGATCACCAGCGACATCGACGAGCGGGACCAGCGCTTCGTCACCGGCGAGCGCACGCCGGAGGGCTTCTACAAGGTCCGCAACGGCCTGGAGTCCTGCATCGCACGGGGCCTCGCGTACGCGCCGCACGCCGAGCTGCTCTGGATGGAGACCTCGACGCCCGACCTCGCGATCGCCCGCCAGTTCGCCGAGGCGATCAAGGGCATCTACCCGGACCAGATGCTCGCCTACAACTGCTCGCCGTCGTTTAACTGGCGAGCGCACCTGGACTCCGACACCATCGCGAAGTTCCAGCGCGAGCTCGGCGCGATGGGATACAAGTTCCAGTTCATCACGCTGGCCGGCTTCCACGCGCTGAACGAGTCCATGTTCACGCTGGCGAGCGGCTACGCCGAGCGCGGCATGTCGGCCTACGTCGAGCTCCAGGACGCCGAGTTCGCCGCCGAGGCCAACGGCTACACCGCTACCCGGCACCAGCGCGAGGTCGGCACTGGCTACTTCGACCAGGTCACCTCGGCCATCAGCCCGGACGCGTCGACCACGGCGCTGGCCGGATCCACCGAGAGCGAGCAGTTCGCCGCCGCGCACTGACGCGGCACTGGCGCAGACGCCTCAGCACCGGCACCGCGGACGGCAAGCACGCCGTCCGCGGGCCTTCGGTTCGCCATCCTGGCGCCAGCGACTGCCTACCGACCGGCCGGGGCGCGGGAGGCGGGTCCCTCGCTCACATACGTGTAGGCGACGCCGTATGTGACGCAGCCTCTGCCGCAGGACAACCCCGTACTCGGGTTGCCCTGGATGTCGGCGAGGAGCTGCCCGGTGTTCGGGTCGATGACCAGGGTTTCGCCGTCGCGCTCGACTGCTGTCCCGGTCCGGCCCAGGGCGTCCTTGTAGTGCCCCAGGAGCTTGACACCGGGGATGTTGGCGACGACCTCGTAGAGCGCCTCGCGTAGCGCGGGCGACGCGGGACTCTCCGGGAGCAGGTCGGCGACAACCGAGTGGAGCTCAGCGGTTGCGTTAGGGCCCGCGCTCTCGATGGCCGAGCGCAGCACCGGCTCGAGCTTGGCCGGATCGGTCGGCAGCGCGTACATCTGGTCCCAGGTCAGGTTCGCCGCGCCAGCAGGGAAGATGTTTCGGCCGAGGTTGATCGGGATCATGCTGCCGAAGACTTCTCCCCGGGTGGCTCGGGTCGTAAGTACGGGCAGGCCGCCGTTGCCATGCAGGGCCTGGAGGGCGCGATGCCGGGCACGATGGAGCCGGCTCCGGGCGGCTACATTGCTGATCCCGAGGACGCTGGCGGCTTCGGCGGACGTCAGCCCTTCCCACGCCACGAGCAAAAGCAGTTCCCTGTCCGGCTCCGACAGGCTGCGATGAACACCTCGGAGAGCAGGTCCTCCGCCGCCGTGGGCCCAGCCCGCCTGGCCAGGTAGCGGAACACGGCTGGGGCGTGGCGCTCATAGAGCACGCCCATCAGTTCCGGCTCGTGCGGCAGGCTGACGAGAATTTCGCTGTCTGACCGCTGATCGTCGGTCATGCCCTGCCTATGCCGCCACGACGCAATGCGTTGCAGCTCATGTCCGTCCGCTAGCTCGGGCTCATTCGGCGGTATGCCGGCCTTGTCCACCGCGCCTGTTAGCCATCCCCGCGTGGCCTCGGAATTCTTGCTGCCAGCCTTCGTCGCTTTCAGTTATTCCATGCTCACTCCTAGTAATCTGCTCGCGCACCCTTAGTTGCGCGCACCTCGGAAAGGATCACTATGCCATTGCCAGACGACGCTGCGACGCCTACCACGGCCTCGCAGCGTGACACCCGGCCCGCGCCGTTGTCGCGCC
>DASXKI010000038.1:0-5871 GCA_036496945.1 Streptosporangiaceae bacterium
GACGTCCACGTCATTGCCCGCGGCGAGCTGGCAGCCGCGGCGAGCGCGCAGACGGCGTTACAGCGGTAGGCACATGATGATGACGACCTCGCCCCGGACGTGCCCGAATGTCAGCTCCCGCCGGCAAATGTGGATGAGTCACTTCTTGTTCACCGGTCAGTGCGACGATTGATCTGGGATGAGGCCGCTGACAGCGCACGCTACGGCACTGGGCGCATCCGGGAAGAAGCCACGCCATGACGACAGCGGAACCGCCGCCTCAGCCGGCCGAGGCGCGCACGCTGCACCTCTGGGAATTGCTGAAACGCCCGCTCACAGACAATGATGGCGAGCCGATCGGGCGGCTGTCCGATGTCATCGTGCGCTGGCGCGGGGCTGATCCGCCGCTCGTCACCGGCCTGGTAGCGGCGGTCGCCGGCCGCGAGGTGTACGTGCCGGTCGAGCAGGCCAGCGCTGCCGACCCTGCGGTGTTGCGGCTGACCAGCAACGAGATCGACCTGCGCAAGTTCGAGCGCCGTCATGGTGAGGTGCTCCTCCGCGCTGATGTGCTGGGCCACCGTCTGATCGATGTGGAGAGCGCGCGCCTCGTCAAAGCCGTCGACCTCGAACTTCAGGAGCGGAACGGGGCCTTCGTGCTGGTCGGCGTTGATACGCGCCGCCGCCCGCGCCGGCTGTTCGGCGGCCGCGGCGCCGCGGTCGGCGAGGCGGGTGCGCAGTCATTCCGCGACTGGGCCACGTTCGAGCCACTGATCGGCCACGAAGGCAGCGCGCTGATGCGCGGCCCGTTCGCGCGAATCAGGCGGCTCAAGCCCGCACAGATCGCCGACCTGCTGGAGGAGGCGTCCAAGGACGAGGAAACAGAGATTCTCGGGCACGTGCACGCAGATCCGGAGCTGGAAGCGGATGTCTTCGAGGAACTCCACGAGGACCTGGCAACCCGACTCCTCGGTGCCCGGACGGACACGGACATCGCCGCGGTCCTCGCGAGGATGCGCGCAGATGACGCCGCGGACGCCGTCGCCGAGCTGCCGCAGTCCCGCCGCCAGCCGGTGCTTGACCTGCTGCCGGCCAGTCAGCGCACCAAGGTGCTGACCCTGATGGGCTTCAACCCGACAAGCGCCGGCGGCCTGATGGGTGTCGATTTCGTCACCGTGCCCCTGACGGCGCGGGTCCACGAGGCACTGGCGGCAGTCGCGGGCGCGTCCACCCTGCAGGCTGAGGCGCTGACCAGCGTGCATGTCGTGGATCAGCGCGGGGGGCTGCGCGGGGTCGTCCGGCTGGTCGCGCTCGTGCAGGCTGACCAGTCGGCCGCGCTCACTGATGTTTACGACGATGAACCGGTGCGCGTCGGGGCTGGCACCGACGTCACGGATGTTGCGGTGCTGATGAGCGACTACAACCTGATTACGGTCCCGGTCGTGGACGAGCGCCGCAAGATGATCGGCATTATCACCGTCGATGACGTGCTCGAGGCGACCCTGCCTCGTGACTGGCGACGGCGCGAGGCGGCAGAGCCACCTGACGCCCATCACGGGACCTCATCGTGACGGATGCCGCCGAGCCGCGGGCCGCTGAAGGCGGTCCAGGTCGGCGGCGGCTGAGTGCCAGGCTGCCCAGCGGTTAGTGCCCGACGGCCAGCTGGACGATCTTGACGATGACCAGGATCATCGCTACCGCGAGGTAGAGCCGCAGCGCCGACATGCCGATCTTGCGGCCCGCCGACATGGCTGGCCGGGAGAGCAGCGCCAGCGGCGGCATCCGCCAGGTGTCCCGGCCCGTACGGTCGATGGCCGTGGCGGCCGGTGTCCCGGCCCGCATTCGCCGGGCCGTAGCGTATCCGGCCGCGGCCAGGCTGGCGGCGCCGCAGATCGTGACGATCTCGATGATCTGGTGAGCGGTGATGGCGGGGAATAGCACCGACGCGGTCAAGATCACCGAGAGCGTGACCAGGACGGCGACGACACCGGCGGTGAACAGGTTGGTCTTGCGGCCGTTGACCCAGGGTCCGAGGACGGCCTTGTCGTTGCAGAGCAGGAGCAGGAACACGCTCGCGCTGGGCAGCAGGACGCCCGCCAGGACCTGCACGCCCTCGGTGAGTAGCCCAAGCGGGGAGCCGGGGAGCAGCACGATGGTCGCGGCGACGGCGATGAGCCCGGCGTACAGCCCGTAGAAGCCCTTGGCGCCCTTGACACCGCGGTGCAGCGAGTGGTTCAGGCCGAACACGTCGCTGACCGCATACGCGGTAGAGAGCGAGACCGCGAAGGCACCGATGATGGAGGCGTCCAGCAGCGCGATCGCGAACAGCAGTCCGGCAGTCCGGCCCCCGTATGCCTGCAAGCCGCGGGCCAGCCCGGCCGCGTCCGTGAAGTGGCCGATGCCGCCGGTCCCGGCAAAGGCAGCAGCTATGGCGCCCATGACTGCTGCGGCGCCGACCACCACGATGACGATGCCGATCTTAAGGTCGGCCTTCTCGTACTTCATGAATCGCGGCGTGATCCGCTTGTCGATGACGTAGCTCTGCTGGAAGAACAGCTGCCACGGCGCGACCGTGGTGCCGACGATCCCGATGACGAGCAGCATCACCGTCGACAACTGCCCGGCGCCGCCCGGCAGTTGCGGCACGACGAAGTCATGCGCCATCTGCCCGGCCGCAGGGTGGGACATGAAGTAGAGCGGGATCAGCAGCAGGCTGCCCAGGCAGAACGCCACGGCGATCCGCTCGAACCGCCGGAAGCTGCCGGTGAACGCGGCACCGACGATCACTAGCGCGGCCAGCGCGACCGCGCCGATCTTCGGCAGGCCCAGATAGCCGGCCGCCAGGGTGATGCCGATGAACTCGGTGATCAGCGTCAGCGCGTTCAGGATGAAAAGGTCGATGACCGAGAACGCGCCCCAGAACTTGCCGAAGCGCTCAAGGATCAGCCGGGCGTGCCCGACGCCCGTGACCGCGCCGAGGCGCAGCACCATCTCCTGGTTCACGTACAAGACGGGCACCAGCAGCAGCAGCGTCCACAGCAGCTTGGTGCCGTAGTTCTGGCCGGCCTGGCCGTAGGTGGCGAACGCGCCGGCGTCGTTGTCGCCGACCATCACGATCAGGCCAGGACCGATGATTGCCAGCAGGGTCTTGGCCTTGCGGCTCAGGCCATGCGGTGCGGCGTCGTCAAGCCGGATGGTGCCGAGCGCGCCGCGGATGTCGCCAGCGTGCTCGGCGTCAAGTACCGCGCCCCGGTACTCCAGAGCCGTCGTCATGGAGGTCCTCCCTCTCCCCGGTCGGGGATCGTCTCGGGAGGCACGCAGCATCCGTCCGCGCTGCGCATGTGCGCAGGCGCTCAGGGCCTAATACGGTGAGACCGCGCAGAGCGGGCGGTTACCGCGTGCCGGAAGAAAACGAGAATGCCTGGATGCGGGCCCGTTCATGGGCCGGACTACTGCTGCTATCCATGTCTCGCCTCCCTCCGGCCAGGACACACGCGGGTGTCATTACCAGCACAGAAAGGGAGAACTCCGGTCAAACGCCGGTGCGCACCCCTTCTCGTCAGAGCTTTGGCACGACACGACGTAGCACCGCTGTGTTGCAAACTCATGTGTTGCAAACTCATGAGTTGCCAACTGCAGTGCAGCCACTTCGGGTCACCCCTTAAGCCGGGGAGACCTGTCCTGACCCTGGGCGTCTCTCGACGTCGTCGGATCAGTGGCCTGTGTTCATGTCGACGCCTCACCGAACGAGGTGCCTAATCAAACTGCTTGCAGGTTACCCGTAACTGCAGGCCGCGGGCAACCCGCGCCATCTCTGTGGACGTCAAATTCCGGAAAGACATTGCTAGTATCTAGCTTCACGTGTAGTCTGAGCGCAGGAACAAGGACGACGCAGGTAGCCAAGAGCTGCCAGTCGACACTGACTTAGGAGTCGGTCATGAGCATCATCGCCTGGATCGTTCTCGGCCTCGCCGCAGGCTTAATCGCCAACATGGTGATCCCCGGCAAGAGGTCGCAAGGTCTCGTCGTCACGTGCCTGATTGGTATCGCCGGGGCGCTCGGCGGCGGCTGGGTGGCCACGAAGGTCTTTCACGTCCACACGCTGCACGGATTCTTCAACCTGTCGACGTGGCTCACTGCCATCGCCGGGGCGGCCGTGCTGCTGTTCGTCTATCGCCTGGTCGACGGCAGCCGGTCTGGCCGGACCGCGCGTCGGTAACCACGGCGCGCCGGTAACCACGGCGCACCACTAACCACGGGGGGGACGACCCGGACCCGCCGCCGGGTCGTGTCCAGCCAGTCAGCAAGCTGTGACTCCACGGCACTGGCAAGTTGAACCGCGGTTGCCTGGCGGCGTGGGCCTAGTCGGCCCCGTTCCCAGAGAGCGTGCCCTCATCGCCGTCGGCGACTATGCCGGCAGCCGCCAGGATCGCCTCCGGCGGGCCCGACTGCCAGCCGGACGCTGCCAGCCGGAGCGCCTCGGCCGCAGCTACCGGATTAGCTTCCGGCGGGACCACCAGCAGGATGAGGTCGTCACGAGTTGCCATGGTCAGGATGACCGAGTGCGCGTTCATGTACCTGAACCACGCCACGTGCACCTTGCGCCCGCCGACAGTGAGCAGATGAGGAATGTTGACGAAGGCGCCGACCTGCAGAGCTACCCGGCTGACCCGGCCGGATCGCGTGTTCAGCTCGGCGATCAGTCCGGGCAGCTCGGCTCCGGCGTCCCGGCCGCGGGGCCACCACCCGCCGTTAATTCCTGTCCGCTTGGCGCCCGCGGGGTCCAGGCTCAGCCGCACCGCGTCAGGCCCGCTCTGATCGAGGTCGGTAGCAAGAGTTAGCTTCGTGTCCTGAGTACCGGCCAGTGCCATATCGCAGGCCCGTCTCCGACCCCGCAGGGGCGGCATCATCATGCGCCTAGGGCGGCGCCGGCGCGGCTGCTGGCGTGCACAAAGTCCTCGGTGCTCCACACTCTAGTTCAGTGCCGTGCTAGTTCAGTGCCGTGCTAGTTCAGTGCCGTGCTGCTATCGAACGTTCGCGCCTATCAGGTGGCCTATCCCGTACGTCACCAGCGCGGCCACGCCGCCGAGCAGCAGTTGCCGAAGGCCCGACCGGACGGCGGAGCGTCCGTTCAGGACCCCGATGCCCGCGCCGACGCCGACCAGCGCTGCGGCCGCCAGGACGATCGCGGTGACCAGCGCGGCCGTGCCGCTGCCAGCGAAGTAGGGCAGGATGACCACCAGCGCGCCAGCCGCGAAGGTCAGCAGGCTGGAGATTGCGGCGGACAGCGGTGATCCGAGCTGGGCCGGATCCAGGCCGAGCTCCTCGCGGGTGAGCGTGTCCAGCGCGACCTGTCGGTCGGCCATGATCCGGTCGGCGAGCTGCGCCGCGGCATCGCGAGGAAGGCCCTTGGCCCGGTAGAGCAGCACTAGCTCGTCGTGCTCCTCTTCCGGCTTCTCCTCCAGTTCCTGCGCCTCCAGCGCAATCTCGCGCTGGTAACTCTCACGCTGGCTAGCCATCGACACGTATTCGCCGACCGCCATCGAGAACGAGCCGGACAGCAGGCCGGCCGTCCCGGTGAGCAGGATCACCGTGTGCGAGGCACCCGAGCCCGCGACGCCCATGACCAGCGCGGTATTGGACACCAGCCCGTCGCTCACGCCGAACACCCCGGCCCGCAGCGCGCCGGACCGGTCGCCGCGGTGCCACGGCTCCCGCCGGGCGATCTGCGCCTGTGGGCTCGGACGGCCGCCCTCGATGAGCTTGGCGATCGTCCGGGCATGACCGTGCTCGTCGGCCGCCATGCCGGGCCCGGCGTCGGGGTCGCTGTCGTACACGCCGGCGTCGGCTCGCTCGGTCCGCTCGATCAGGGGTAGCACGGCGTTCGTCGACAGC
>DASXKI010000039.1:0-2216 GCA_036496945.1 Streptosporangiaceae bacterium
GCGTCGACGGTCGGCGCGACGGGCCCGCCCGCACTGTCGATGACGTCGGCGACAATGCACGTGATGTTGTCGGGGCCGCCATTGCGGATAGCAAGCGCGATCAGCTGATTCACCGCCGCGTCGGCGTCGGCGATGGTGGACAGGATCCCGTGTACTGCCTCGTCTCCGACGACATCGGTCAGCCCATCCGAGCAGAGCAGGTATCTGTCGCCCAGGAGCGCCTCGTGCATGGCCAGGTCGGGATCGGCATCCGTGCTGCCCTGGAGCGCGCGCATGATCAGGGACCGCTGCGGGTGGTTGGCTGCCGCCGCCGGGCTCAGCCGGCCCTCGTCGACCAGTGTCTGGATCAGGGTGTGGTCGCGGGTGATCTGATACAGATCGCCGTCCCTGAGCAGGTAGGCACGAGAGTCGCCGATGTGGCAGACAGCGACCTGGGCACCTGCCCACAGCAGCGCGGTCAGGGTCGTCCCCATGCCCTCAACCGCCGGGTCGGACTCGCTCATGTCGTGCAGGGTGTTGCGGGCAGCGGTAACGGCCGCCGCCAGCGCGTCGAGCATGTCTTCGCTGTCGGTGAGATTCTGCCTGTCCAGCGGCGCGATCGCGGAGATGGCCACGGCGCTGGCGACCTCGCCGGCCGCGTGGCCGCCCATCCCGTCCGCGATCGCGAGCAGCCGCGGCCCGGCGTATGCGGAGTCCTCGTTCCCCTCGCGGAGCAGCCCCACGTCCGAGCGGAGCGCATAATGCAGTGCCAGGGTCATCTGCGCAGCTCCAGAACGGTCTTGCCAATGCGGATCGGGACGCCGATGGGCACCGGAGTCGGCTGCGTCACCTTCTGCCGGTCCAGGTACGTGCCATTGGTTGAGCCGAGGTCTTCCACCAGCCACTGGCCGTCTTGCGGGAACAGTCGGGCATGTCGGGTCGAAGCGTAGTCGTCGGCGAGCACTAGCGTGGCATCATCAGCACGCCCGATGGTGATCTGCTGATCGGTCAGGCCCAGGGTCGTGCCGGCCAGCGCGCCGGCTGTCACCAGCAGCTGCTGCGGCGCCGACCTGGCAGTCCTGGCTGGCTTGGCGGGCCTCGGCTGCCGGGTGGGCTGAACGCCCGCGGCCGACCGCCGCCGGCGCTGCTTAGCCGGCCCGAACAGATCGGTCCGGACCACGCCGACGGCCGCGATCACGAAGAGCCACAGGACGGCAAGGAACCCAATCCTGATGAGGGTGAGCTCAAGCGGGTTCATCGGGTCATGAGTCCTTGGCGTGCCGGTGGGTTGTCAGCTGTCCTGGGTTCTGGGCGGCTCGTCAGTAGATGGAGTCCCTGCGGAAGACCAGGGTGGTCCGGCCGAGGGTCACCCTGGTGCCGTCGGTCAGTGCTATCCGCCGGACGGGCTGACCGTTGACAAAGGTGCCGTTGGTGGAGCCGAGGTCCACGAGCACGACCTCGCCGTCCTCGACCCGGATCTCGGCGTGATGGCGGGACACGCCAGGGTCGACGAGGCGCAGGTCGCAGTCGGTGCCACGGCCGAGGATGATGAGTGGCGTGCTGATCTCATAGGTGCGCTGAGTGCTGCCGTCCGGGCCCGCCTCCGGGCCGGACACCAGCAGGCGCGGGTTGCCGTGGAAGCCGCCCGCCGGCTGCGGCAGGTCGCTAGCGGGGCGCCTGATCTCGCCGTCCTCGACGGTCGTGCCCCTGATCACCCCGGACAAGATCCGGAACGTGCCCGTGGTCAGGTCCCGGACGCCCTCAAACCGCATCCGGACCGGGCCGACGAACGAGTAGCCCTGCTCCTTGGCGTACTCCCTGGCGAGCGTCGCCAGCTCGATACCGAGGCTGTCGGCGTAGACATCCAGGCGCGCATAGTCGTCCTCCGCCACTTCCACGACGAAATCATTGGGCACCAGGGTCCGGCCCTGCGCCACGATCGCCGCCCGGTCGTCCATCTCCCGCTGAATCGCGCTGGCTACCTCGACCGGCTGAAGCTCAGACTTGAATGCCCGCGCAAAGGCACCTTCGACCATCCCCTCGAGCCTGTGCTCAAAGCGCTGAAGCACTCCCACCGCGGTACCCTCCTCTCCCTGCCGTATCCGATCGTATCGGCGATGTGGGACAGCTTGCGGACGTGCTAACCTGACTGCTGCTCCCGGGGCGGGTGGCGGAACGGCAGACGCGCACGGTTCAGGTCCGTGTGTCCGAAAGGACGTGAGGGTTCAAATCCCTCC
>DASXKI010000040.1:0-3208 GCA_036496945.1 Streptosporangiaceae bacterium
CCCGGTCGCCCAGGTCCCGGCCGGCTGGCAGGCGACCTTCAGCGCGCTGCGGCTCCCGTCGGACGCGCCGGTGCTCATCGTGCCGTTCCCCTCCGGCGGCCAGTCGCAAGTGCTGCGCTGGCAGGCGGATACCGGCCAGCCAGGCGCGATGATCGGCGGCTACTTCATCGGGCCGAGTCCTACCGGGCAGGCCACGTTCTTCTTCCAGCCGCATAGCCAGCCGAGCGACGTCGCCAGGTACCTGAATGCGCTCGCGCAGGGCAGGAATCCCCGCGGCCCGTCCGACGCGGAGATCCGTGCCGTCATCGGATCCTGGCACACCGCCGCGATCGTCGCGGTGACCGGCGCGCGGTCACCGGTCGCGCGGCTGCTGACCCGGCTCTACGGCGGGCCGGCCGCGCACATCGGCGGCGTGCTCAGCTGGCGGCTGCGTCCCTGAGGTTCGCGGGCCGCCCCACGGTGCGCACCGTCCATCCGGCGGCCTCCCAGGCCCGCACGTCAAGCACGCACCTGGCGTCGATCACCCGGCGCTGCGCGACCACCGCAGCGAGCGCGGACGGCTCGATGGACCGGTACTCGGTCCATTCGGTCAGGTGCAAGACCAGGTCCGCGCCTTCCGCCGCTTCGAGCACGGACTTCGCGTAACGCAGGTCAGGGCGGAGCCTGGACGCGTTCTCCAGCGCCACGGGATCGTGCGCCGACACGATCGCGCCCTCGGCGGCCAGCCGCCCGCATACGTCGAGGCCGGGCGAGTCGCGAACGTCGTCGCTGTTCGGCTTGAACGCCAGGCCGAGCGCGGCGACGCGCTTGCCCGCCAGTGAGCCGCCGACCGCGTCGCGGGCCATGCCGGCCACCCGTGACCGGCGGCTCTTGTTGATCTCGTCGACGTCGCCGAGCAGGCTGACCATGGAGTCGGCCCCCAGGCTCGCGGCCGTGGCGCGGAACGCGCGGATGTCCTTGGGCAGGCAGCCGCCGCCGTAGCCGAGACCGGGGGACATGGCCCGTCCGCCGATCCGCTCGTCATGGGCCAGCGCCGCGGCGAGCTGCGTCACGTCGGCTCCCGCGGCTTCGCAGGCGTCGGCCACCGCGTTGATGAACGAGATCTTGGTGGCCAGGAACGCGTTGGCCGACACCTTGACGAGCTCGGCGGTTTCGAGGCCCATGGTCAGCGCGGGGACCCCGTCGGCCAGCGGCTGCTCATAGACCCGGCGCAGCAGCGCTTCGGCCCGCTGCGACGCGACGCCGAAGACGAAGCGGTCAGGGCGCAGCGTGTCCTGGACGGCATTCCCTTCGCGCAGGAACTCCGGATTCCACGCGAGGTCGGCCTCGGCGCCGGCCGGTGCCGCCGCGCGGATCCTGGCCAGCAGCTTCCTGGCCGTCCCGGCCGGGACCGTGGACTTCCCCGCGATCAGGCACCCCCGCCGCAGGTGCGGGGCGAGCGCGTCCGCGGCTTGCGTCACATGGCTGAGGTCCGCTGCGCCGTCAGCTCCCTGCGGCGTTCCCACGCACAGGAAATGCACGTCACCGAACTCGCCGATGTCCGTGTAGGAGGTGGTGAACCGCAGCCTGCCCGTCTCCAGGCCCTTCCGGAGCAGCGATTCGAGCCCGGGCTCGAAGAACGGCATCTCGCCGGCGGATACCCGCGCGACACGCTGGTGATCGGTGTCGATCGCCAGCACGTCGTGCCCGAGATCCGCCATGCAGGCGGCGTGCGTCAGGCCGAGGTATCCGACTCCGATCACCGTCAGTCGCATCCGCTGTTCCCTCTGCTGTATGCCGTGCCCAGGCACATTACCGTCCGTAACACCTATCGTTTCGTTGCTCCCCATACGCCGCAACTAACTAGGGCGGATGCTAACCATTGAGCACGCCCCGGAAGTAGTCGACGGTCCGCGCGAGCCCCTCGCTGAGCGGCACGGCCGGCTCCCAGCCGAGCACTTCCCGCGCGCGGCTGATGTCTGGCTTGCGGCGTACCGGATCGTCGGCCGGCAGCGGCAGATGCTGCAGCTCGCAGTCGCTGTCGGTCAGGGCCATGACCTGCTTAGCCAGCTCGATCATCGTGAACTCGCCAGGATTGCCGAGGTTGATCGGCCCGGTCACCTCCCGCGGCGAGTTCATGAGGCTGATCAGGCCGTCCACCATGTCGTCGATGTAGCAGAACGACCTGGTCTGCGAGCCGTCGCCGAAGACGGTGAGCGGCTCGCCGTTGAGGGCCTGCACGATGAAGTTCGATACCACCCGGCCGTCGTCCGGCTGCATTCTCGGCCCGTAGGTGTTGAAGATCCGCGCGACCTTGATCGGCAGGCCGTGCTGCCGGTGATAGTCGAAGAACAGCGTCTCCGCGGCCCGCTTGCCCTCGTCGTAGCAGGACCGGATGCCGATCGGGTTGACGTTGCCCCAGTACGACTCCGGCTGCGGGTGCACGGCCGGGTCGCCGTAGACCTCGGACGTCGAGGTGAGCAGGATCCGCGCGCCCAGCCGCTTGGCGAGACCGAGCATGTTGATGGAGCCGTGCACGCACGTCTTGGTCGTCTGGACCGGGTCCCGCTGGTAGTAAACCGGCGACGCCGGGCAGGCGAGGTGATAGATCTCGTCGACCTCGACGTAGAGCGGGAACGTCACGTCGTGGCGGATGAGCTCGAAGCGCGGATTCGGCAGCAGCTCGTGCACGTTGTGCCGGTCGCTGGAGTAGAAATTGTCCGCCGCGAGCACGTCGTGGCCCCTGTCAAGCAGGCGCTGGCACAGGTGGGAGCCGATGAAACCCGAGCCGCCGGTGACGAGAGTCCGTTTGCGATCCATGACGCCGCAATCTACCAATTAGCTCTTCAGAACACGCTAAGGAACTCTTCACCATAAAACGGATGCAGTAGCCTCACCTGCGTGAAGCTTTCGATCCTCATGCCTGTCTACAACGAGTTCACGACCCTCACCTCCGCGATGAAGGAGGTCCTCGGCGTCGATTTCCCTTGCGAGATCGAGCTCGTCGTGGTGGACGACGGAAGCACGGACGGCACCAGGGACCTGTACCACTCCTTCGAGAGCGATCCACGGGTAAGCATCCATCTGCATGAGCGCAACCAGGGCAAGGGCGCCGCGATCCGCACGGCGGCCGCCGTCGCGACCGGCGACTACCTGATCATGTGCGACGCCGACCTGGAGTACTCGCCGGCCGAGATCCCCTCGCTTCTCACGCCCGTGCTCAGCGGGG